>NZ_CATKQD010000011.1:0-505735 GCF_949768175.1 Pseudomonas sp. IT-P74
CAACGAACTGTTCTACCTGGACAAGACCATGATGGTGTTCGGCGACGCTAAAAAGGTCATAGAGGACATGGTCAAGGCTGTCGAGTAAAACTTGCTTCGCCGATCCCTCATTGCGGCCATTGTTCGAGCAGTATTGAAACGAACTTCTCCGCAGCGGGGGATAGTGATGCCCCGCGACGGTAAACCAATCCCAACGATCGATTCACCACAGGTTCTATCAAAGGGACGCTTACCAGCGTTGGGTGATCCCCGGCAGGCATTGCCAGACTTGGCATCGCCGATACGCCTAGCCCAGCCTCTACCAGGCCCAGAGAAGTAGACAAGTGCTGTACCTCGTAGAACCACTGTGGGCGCCAACTCAAGCCTGATAAAGCGTGATCCAGCAGCATACGGTTTCCGCTCAGGCGACCCACGCCGATAAGACGATAATCGCTGAGTTCAGACCAGGTCACCGAGCTACGTTCAGCCAACTCATGATCACGCCTGCAGGCCAACACAAAAGGCTCATTCACTAATGGCACGAACTCGATATCCGGGTGCTGGCCGCTCATCATATTGATGCCGAAATCGGCTTCACCCCGCAGGACTGCCTCAAGGCCTTCATTCGCACTAAGGTCCAGCAGTCGGATTCGAATTTTAGGATAGCGCTCGTTGTACAGGCGGATCACCGAAGGCAGAAAGTAGAATGCGGCAGTCGGAATACACGCCAGGGTCACCCTGCCAATTTGACGTTCCGCGAGCTCGCGGATATTGAGAATCGACTCATCGAAATCGTCCAGTAATCGCCGTGCCTTAGGCAGAAAATCCCTACCTACGCTGGTCAGGCTGACCTTGCGCGTTGTGCGATCGAGCAATGAGGTTCCCAACCCTTCTTCCAGCTTTTTGATACGCCGGCTCAAGGCTGGCTGAGACAGATGCAGCGCATCAGCCGCTTCGTGAAAACTGCCCAGTTCGGCAATCTTCACGAAAGATCGTATGTCGTTAAGCTCATAGTCCATTTTTTGTCATGCCAGCAACGAGAATGGATAGCAATCTACCTCAATTTAATCATTCGTCAAACGCAATAATAGCGACGATATTTGCATTGGAAACATTTTTTAAAGCCTGACACTCTTGCCTCAAGAACATCAAGTACCCCGATTGATCAACAAGAGTCTGTGTCATGCAAAGAATTCCCTGTGTGCTAATGCGTGGCGGTACTTCCAAAGGCCCGGTATTTCTCGCTTGGGATTTACCTGTAGCCATCGAAGCCCGTGACGAGCTGCTGCTCAACCTGATGGGCTCAGGTCATGAGCTGGAAATCGATGGCATCGGCGGCGGCAACCCGCAAACCAGCAAAGTAGCTATTGTCAGCCCTTCGTTGCACCCGGATGCGGATGTCGACTATCTGTTCGTACAAGTGATGGTTTCACAACGTCGGGTGGATACCGCTCCCAACTGCGGCAACATGCTGTGCGCCGTGGGTCCATTTGCTATTGAACAGGGGCTGGTCAAGGCTACCGGCGAGCGTACTCGCGTACGCATTCGCAATTTGAACACAGGGACATTTGTGAATTCCGAAGTGCAGACCCCGGATGGCAAGGTCAGTTACGAGGGAGAGACTGCAATCGACGGCGTGCCGGGTACCGCTGCACCGGTGCAACTGACCTTCCTCGATGCCGCCGGCAGTAAGACTGGCAAACTCTTCCCTACAGGAAACACACAGGATGTGATCGATAACGTTCCTGTGACCTGCATCGACATGGCAATGCCAATGCTTCTTGTCGAAGCTGGCCAGTTGGGCAAACGTGGAGATGAAAGCCCGGCCGAACTGGACGCCGACAAGGAATTTTTGCGGCGCCTCGAGTCGTTGCGGCTTCAAGCAGGCCTTGCAATGGGTCTGGGTGATGTCAGCGACAAGGTCATTCCCAAACCCGTATTGGTATCACCGGCCAAAGCCGGTGGCACGATCCAGGTTCGCTACTTCATGCCCCACAACTGCCACCGTGCCCTTGCCATTACTGGCTCCATCGGCCTGGCCACCGCTTGCGTCACTGAAGGCAGCGTAGTCGCGCAGATGCTGGGTGGAATCAGCACCCCTCGCCTGGAAAATGTTCGAATCGAGCATCCAAGCGGCGCAATTGACGTCGTGTTGTCCTATACCGGCGACAAGGCTGAGACCATTCGTGCCTCCGTAGTACGCACCGCTCGCAGGCTTTTCGCCGGTTACGTCTACGCCACTGCCACTGCGCGACTTGCCGGATAAATCTCGGTATCAGTTGGCATTTTGCATCAGCACAATTCTAAAAATGGGTGATGCCATGAAAGTTGTTAAATCGCTCTATTTCCAGATCCTCTGCGCTGTCCTGCTGGGCGTAATCGTCGGGCATTTCTGGGCTCAGCAAGCTATCGCTCTCAAGCCGCTCGGTGATGCCTTCATCAAACTGATCAAGATGATGATTGCACCTGTCGTGTTCTGCACCATCGTCACTGGCATTGCCGGGATGAGTGACAAGCGTTCACTCGGTCGCCTGCTCAGCAAGACCATGTTGCTGTTTCTTGGGTTGACGGTGATCAGCCTGATCATCGGCCTGGTCGCTGTCTATGTGTTCAAGCCTGGCGCCGGCATGAATATTGATCCGAGTCAGTTAAGCACCAGCGGATTGACTCAATACACCGAGTCGGCTGCGAAGCTTGGGGTGGTCGAGTTTTTCATGCACATCATCCCCGATACCTTTATCGGTGCATTCAGCAAGGGTGAAGTACTGCCGGTGCTGTTCATTGCGGTGTTGTCTGGCTTTGCCCTGTCCTCGCTTGGCGAGCGTGGCAAGCCGGTGCTTGACGTTCTTGAAGCCGCGTCGCACATGGTGTTCAAGATTTTCTCTTACCTGATGCGTTTTGCACCCATCGGCGCTTTCGGCGCGTTGGCGTTCACGGTAGGGCAGTACGGCATCACTTCGCTTGGTTCGCTGGCGAAATTGATCATGACCTTGTACATCGCCTGCGGTTTCTTTGTTTTCGTGGTGTTGGGAAGCATTTGTCGCGCTAATGGCTTCAGTCTCTGGAAGCTGTTGCGATACTTGCGTGAAGAGTTCCTGGTGGTACTGGGGACGTCTTCCACTGAACCTGTGATGCCGCGCATGCTGGAGAAGCTCGAAGCCTTGGGTTGCAAGAAAGGCGTGGTGGGCCTGGTATTGCCGACAGGTTATTCGTTCAACCTGGATGGTACTGCCATCTATCTGTCGCTGGCCGCCATTTTTATTGCCCAAGCCTGCAACATCGACCTCACCTTCACCCAGACCATCACCATGTTGGCGATCATGCTCTTGTCCTCAAAAGGAGCTGCTGGCGTTACCGGCAGCGGTTTTGTCGCACTGGCCTCTACGCTGACCGTGATTCACGACATACCTTTGGCCGGCTTGGCCTTGCTGATTGGCATCGATCGTTTCATGTCCGAGGCACGTGCACTGACCAGCCTGGCCAGCAATGCTGTGGCAACTGTCGTGATCTCTATATCGGAAAATGCTTGCAACCGGGAAACGCTGATACAAACCCTGGACGGAAAACCTGTTCCGGCTGAGGCGCTGGCCAAGAAAGAATCCTGGGAAGACCTGGAAGTCGCCAGGAACGCCAAGATCGGATAGTTCCTACTCCTGACTTTACTCAAAACCCACCCGCCAGGCACCGTTGATCGTGTCGCTTAGCGGGTTGGGGTGCGTATGCCTCGGCGTCAGCCACTCTAACGATAACAACAAGAGAATCGTCCTATGCTCGCTTTCCTTGGCTTAGCCATGGTGGTCGTATTCACCTTCCTCATAATGACTAAGCGTTTGTCGCCCATTGTCGCACTGACTGTTGTGCCCATTGTATTCGCCGTCATTGGCGGATTTGGCGGCACCACCGGCAAGTTGATGCTCGACGGCCTGAAAATGGTCGCCCCTTCAGCTGCACTCCTTTTATTCGCAATCCTGTTCTTTGGCTTGATGATCGACGCCGGTTTATTCGATCCACTGATTCGCAAAATATTGAAGCGAGTCAATGGTGACCCAATGAAGATCGCTGTTGGCACTGCCCTCCTCTCCTTGCTTGTAGCTTTGGACGGTGACGGCACAACCACTTACATGATTACTTGCGCGGCAATGCTGCCGCTGTACAAGCGCATCGGCATGAACCCGATGATATTAGCGACCATCGCTATGTTGTCTCTTAGCATTATGAGTGGCATGACGCCATGGGGCGGCCCCGCGACTCGCGCGATCGCGGCATTGGGCCTGGATGCAGGTGAATACTTCGTGCCTTTGCTACCGACCATGATTGGTGGTGCGATGTGGGTAGTCTTTACCGCGTTTTTGCTGGGCCGTGCCGAGCGTAAGCGTATCGGCAATGTTCAGCTGCAAAGTGGTGGCGGCGATTGCTACATCGAGGCGATTCTCGAGGACACACCGCACAAGCGTCCCAAGCTTGCGTACATCAACCTGCTACTCGTAGCCGCAGTGATGGCAGCTCTAGTGATGGGGCTGATGCACTCCGCGATTCTGTTCCTGATCGGCTTCGTTCTGGCGCTGATGATCAACTATCCACAATTGGACATTCAGAAAGAACGCATCCTTGCCCATTCGGGCAATGCCATGACCGTCGTGTTGCTGGTGTTTGCAGCCGGGATTTTTGCCGGGATTTTTTCGGGTACAAAAATGGTAGACGCCTTGGCCCAAACCCTCGTCGACTGGATCCCGCCGTCCTGGGGGCACCTGTTCCCACTGGTCGTTGCGATCACCAGCATGCCGCTGACCTTCGTACTGTCTAACGACGCCTACTATTTTGGCGTATTGCCGATCCTGGCCAATGCGGCCACAGCTTACGGCATTGATCCCGTGGAGATCGCCCGAGCGTCTATTCTCGGACAGCCTGTACACCTGATGAGCCCACTGGTCGCTTCTACTCTGTTGCTGGTGGGAATGGTCGACCGCGATATTGGCGACTTCCAGAAAGCCACTGTCAAATGGGCGGTGCTCACCTCGCTGGTGGTTACTGCACTGGCCTTGTTAACCGGGGCAATCAGCCTGTTCACCTGATTCACCCAAATCTTATGCCGTTGTCCAACGCGCCTCACTAGCGAGGCGCGCGCTGTCCTGCACTCTAAAAAACAATAATGAGTAATTTGCCATGAGCTTTTTGTATTCCCGTCAGGCTTTGTTTTGCGTTTTAGGTTTGTTGCCAATGGCCGGTGCCAGCGCCGAAGGCTTTATCGATGACAGCAAACTTAAACTGCAACTACGAAATGTGTATTTCAACGAAAACTTTCGTGACGAGCACGGCATGAGCGCACGAGCAGCGAGAACCGCAAAAAGTGAGCGAACCGAGTGGGCTCAAGGATTCTTGCTGGACTATCAGTCAGGATTTACACAAGGGACGATGGGGTTTGGCATTGATGCCCTTGGCCTGCTTGGGGTCAAGCTCGACTCAGGTCGTGGCCGTAGCGGTACCGGACTATTGCCGGTTCATGATGACGGTCGGGCGGCCGACGAGTTTGCCAGTGCCGGTGTTACAGCAAAAGCACGGTTTGCAAAGACCACCGTCAAATACGGCACCTTGCTGCCCAAGACCCCTGTGCTGATTTACAACGATGCGAGATTGTTGCCACAGACCTATCAAGGCACCCAAATAAGCAGCAGCGACATAGAAAACCTTACCGTCACCGGAGGGTACCTGGACCGTTTCAAACTCCGGGATTCTACCGACAGTGTGCCGATCGTACCTGACGGTTTCAGTGGGGATAAATCAGGAGACTTCAGCTACGCCGGTGCCGAATATAAATTGGGCAAGGACATCCGCCTGAGCTATTTCCATGGCGAGCTCGACAACTTCTACCGCCAGAACTTCGCAGGCATCCAACACGACCTGCCTTTGGCCGGTGGAGTGCTCACCAGTGACTTGCGCTACTTCCATAGCGCTGATACTGGATCTGCCTTCGACGGCAAAATCGACAACGACATGCTCAGTGGCCAACTATCGTATGCCATCGCGGGCCATACGATGGGGGGTGGCTATCAGACCCTCAGCGGCGATGCAGGCTTACCCTTCATCAGTGGTGCTACCGTCTATTCATTCAGTAACGCTGGCATTGGCAAATTCATTGAGGAAGACGAGAAGACCTGGATGCTTAATTACGGCTACAACTTCGCGGCCGCAGGCGTACCTGGCTTGACCTTTTCCGCGCGCTACCTGAGCGGCAATGACGGTAAATCCGATACCACCGTCAAGGAATGGGAGCGTGATACCGAGCTGGCTTACGTCGTTCAAGGAGGCACTCTCAAGGGCCTGGGCGTGCGCCTTCGCAACTATGTCTACCGCTCGGATTATTCCCGGGGGCGTGATAGCAACCGGATCTACCTTACCTACGACATTGTCCTTTGGTAGGACACGGATCACGACCGGATACCAAGGCTCGGGGCCGTGATCACGAACCAACTCATTTGAACGATGGCTTGCAGATCTCCCCCGACGCCGCCATGCACAAAACACCGCTCGTGGTAACCGGCATCGTTGGCGGGGGAAGCATTTTTTTGCCTGCACGCAAATTTGTGACGCCGCCGCAGACCAAAGGGACTCTGCGGTTTTCAATCACTCCATCAACCCATTACAGCTGACCGGCAGACACCGATCGCTCTGCTGCGGCGATGGATCCGACGGATCGGGCTATATCCGAACGCTGGCAAAAGTTGATTCGTTACGGGCCTGGCTCAGCGCCGACAACGGTCCGGACAACGGCGACAGCACCAGCGCTTGCGGCAGCGGCGTCATCGCGACTTGTTGTGTGGTGTTGGACCCTACACGCTCGTCACGCGGCGGAATGCCGTAGTACTCGCGGTAGCACTTGGAGAAGTGCGGCGTGGACACGAAACCGCAGACCGACGCCACTTCGATGATCGACATCGGCGTTTGCTTGAGCAATTGCCGCGCGCGGATGAGGCGCAGCTTGAGGTAGTAACGCGATGGCGAGCAGTGCAGGTACTTCTGGAATAGCCGCTCCAGCTGACGTCGCGAAACGGCGACGTACACCGCCAGTTCGTCGAGGTCGATCGGCTCTTCGAGGTTGGCATCCATCAGCGCCACGATTTCCTGCAATTTCGGCTGGTTGGTGCCGAGCATGTGCTTGAGTGGCACGCGTTGGTGATCCTGCTCATTGCGGATGCGCTCATAGACGAACATCTCGGAAATGGCCGCCGACAGTTCACGCCCGTGATCGCGGCTGATCAGGTGCAGCATCATGTCCAGTGGCGCGGTGCCGCCGGAGCTGGTGAAACGGTTACGGTCGAGAGTGAACAGCCGGGTGCTCATGGTCACCCGGGGAAAGGCTTCCTGCATCGCCGCCAGGCATTCCCAGTGCACACTGCAATCGAATCCATCCAGCAAGCCGGCACCGGCCAGCGCCCAGCTACCGGTGCACACCGCGCCCAAGCGTTTGGACTGACGTGCCTGACTCTGCAGCCAGGACACGTGTGCGCGAGTCACCGTGCGTTGAATGCCGATCCCGCCACAGACAATCACAATGTCGAGCGGCGGTGCTTTGTGCATGGCGGCGTCAGGGGTGATCTGCAGACCGTCACTGGCCCAGACTTGACCGCCATCGACGGTGAGCGTGGTCCAGCGATACAGCTCGCGACCGGACAACTGATTCGCCATGCGCAGGGGTTCCACTGCGGACGCCAGGGAAATCAGCGTGAAATTGTCCAGCAGCAGAAAGCCAATGGATTGAGGCGCACTGTTCTGGGGTTGGGCCCCGGAGTTGAACGTCGTCATCGCGGTATCTCCTCACACAAAGCGGGTAAACGGCCTCAGGCGCAGGCTCTTTTTATTGCTCGTCGGGCGAGCTATTTGTATTTATCTGCAAAACTCACACCTGACTTCAATGGATTCTTCCATGCGTTCAAAAAACGACACTCCGATGTCTCTATCTCGATGGTCGCAAGGCGCAAGGTTAAAAGCGAAGGAGATGGGGTCAACCGCTCTACTCATTGGCAGTGGGCAATAAGGTAGCGTTTTTGGTAGGGAATGGCCGAAAACGACAACCTGCCTGCTACCGACATGCACAGGTCGGTTTCGAAAAGAACAATGGGCGACAACGTTGGTGATTGCAGCAGCCTGAAGTATTCGAGGTGATGGCTCTGAGATACTATCTAAAGGTCAGAGAGTAGGATTGCGAACGGATATGCCAAAAAAACAATCGCCTTTAAAAATGAGTGGCCCAGGAGAAATCAACACGAGTCCATTTCGAAGCCTGCCGGAAGTGGTTGATTTTATAGGTGGTTCGTCGCAGAGGGTATTCCAGAAAGCAGGCCTGAGTTTAGAGCAATTCGTCAATGAAGAACGGCACCTCGCCTATATGGACGCTGCTCACCTGTTCAAGGCTGCATTCGAACACACAGATTGCGCCCACATTGGCTTACTGATAGGCGAGCGTTTTACACTGGATAAGTTGGGGCCGGTGGGCCAGCTTATGCGTCTGGCGAATACACCAGGCGATGCATTGATCGATCTGGTCGGACATGCAAACCTCTATGATCGTGGCGCGACCCCACTCCTTCTTCCCTTGGCGGGCCAACATAGTTTGCTGGGATATGTCATTTATCGCCACGACCTGCCCAATCAATCATTACTTGTCGACACTGCCGTCATGGTTGGCCTGCAAATGTTACGGACATTGTTAGGCGCTAACTGGACACCCGTTCGTGTGCAGTTTTCATATCGCAAGCCATCGGATATCACCCCGTACGTCAGAAAATTTCGCTGCAACATTCAGTTCAACGCAAGCATCTCCGGACTTGTAATCAACAATCAGCAACTCCGGCAGGTTCAATGTACGGCGAACCCACGCTTACACCACCTGCTAAAACTGGCTATTTCGACCGCCACGTCACCTTTGACGATTTCAGAACAAATAAAGAGTCAGGCATACGCTCTATTATTGAAAGGCCAGGCAAACTCCAGGCACATCGCCAGTCAATTTTCATTGAATGAAAGAACATTGCGACGCCGGCTGGATGCGGAAGGTTCTCACCTTAAAGAACTGATCACCGACTCCAGAAGCAACTTCGCGCGGCAGCTCTTGAAAGATACGGATTTGCCGATATCCACAATCTCTCAGGCCCTTCAATACCAGGATCCAAACGCCTTCTCCCGTGCATTCAAAACGTGGACAAATACGTCACCGCAGCATTGGAGAAATGGACTGGAGTAGCCTCCATTGAGGGGTGATTCGCCAATTTCCATACCACCGAGATACCGCGCGCACTGTCCGAAAATGCAAGATGCCTTTCTGATGATTGCCGTAAAGTGAACGCAACAACAGGCTGATTGCAAAGCTGATCTTCGGTTTTTTGTGCTGTTCATGAGGTTGGCGATTAGTTGCACCTGCGGGTGGAGTTCCGCGCAGATACTCAAGAAGGCCACACGAGAAAAAAACGAAGCCCTGGCCTTCGGGCGATGCAAGCGACATAGACTGAGTGATCTGATAGAGAGGGATTTCATGCCATTAAATAAAAGTGTGTTGTCGATTACTGTTCTTGGTGCGCTGACACTCTTGACCAGTGGCCGCAGTGTTGCCGGTGGCCTGATGTTGTACGAAACCGCCACCGACAACGTCGGACTGGCCAATGCCGGTGCAGCGGCCCGGGCACAAGGCCCTTCGACCATCGCCAGCAACCCCGCAGGCTTGAGTTACCTCAGCGGAACACAGATCTCCGCTGGCGCTCAGGTTCTTTTTGGTGACTTATCTTTTGATAAAGACAGTGAAACCAATACACCGGGCACTGGCAGTGGTAACGCGCTCGATCCCATACCGGGTGGCAGTTTCTTCATCAGCCATCAACTGGATGATCGGTGGTCCGTCGGTTTCGGCTCCTATGGCGATTTCGGCCTGGCTGAAAACTATGACAACGACTGGTCCGGCCGTTATTTCGTACAGAACGCGAGCATTGCGGGACTGTCACTCGTACCCAGTGTCGCCTATCGTTTCAACGATCAGTGGTCCGTCGGCGTCGGACTCAAAGCCATGTACGGGATGCTGAAGAGCGAAGCCGCCATCGATCAGGCGCCGCTCGGACTGACACAACGGGGTGACGGCCAATACAAATACCGGGACAGCACCTGGGGTTACGGCGCCAACGCAGGCGTGATTTATGCCCCAAAGCCCGGTACCCGGATTGGCCTGGCTTACACCAGTCAGGTTGACCTCGACTTCGAGGATCGCCTGGATGTGAAGAGCAGTGCTCCGTTGGTGAGCCGCCTCAACAGCGTCAACACCAGGATCGATCTGAAAGTACCGCAAACGGCGACCCTCAGCCTGTACCAGCAACTGGATACGCAATGGGCTTTTCTGGCTACAGTCAATTGGCAGGATTGGTCGAAATTCGGCGACATCGGTATTGACGTAGACACGTCCAGAACCGGTTCAAGGGCCGCCTCGATCGATGCGCATTACAAAGACACGTATCAATTGGCGCTTGGCGCTCAATACCAGATGAACCAGGACTGGATCTGGGATTTCGGTATCGCCTATGACACCTCCGCGGTGTCCGATGGTGATCGTACGCTCACCGTGCCCATGGGCGCCGCCTGGCGCTTCGCCACAGGCTTTACTTATTCGCTGAATAAAGAGACAGACGTGAATTTCAGTTGGGTCACGGTGTGGATGGGGGACATGTCAGTCGATCAGCAAAAAACGCTGTCTGGCGATCATGTATCAGGCGAGTTCGACAACGCCTGGATTCAAGCCCTGACCGCCAACATGACTTGGCGCTATTAAAAAATCGGCGAGGGTTTCAGGTCTTCAGATGACTTGACCGTGGATATGAACACTCACGACGTCAGCTTGCACAAAACCAACGAGGTGAACATGAACAGGAAGTCTAACAGGGGCTGGACAATGGCTGCGGCGGTCGTCGTCGTGGGTTCAACGCTTTTCGCGGGGTGTGCGGGCAAGAACGATCCGATCGCACAGGCCGACAAGGCGGATGTGGCCAAGGGCGTGGCCGCGCCGAGTCTGGTGCAGACCAAGGCGATCGCCGAGGAAGGCTTTATCTACGGTTTGCCGCTGGTCATGAACTACGCCGTGATGAACGAATTCGCGGTGGACGCCAAGTCCAGCCAGTTCAAGGCCCCCTTCAACCAGCTGTACAACGAGCATCGGGTTTCTACTCCCGCCGATACGGCCGTCATTACGCCCAACAGCGACACACCGTACTCGATACTCTGGGCCGACCTGCGCGCCGAGCCGCTGGTGATCACCGTGCCGGCCGTCTCCAAAAAACGTTACTACTCGGTGCAGTTGATCGACGGCAACACCTATAACTACGGTTACATCGGCAGCCGTGCCACGGCCAGCGCAGCCGGGAGCTATCTGATCGCAGGTCCCGACTGGAAGGGGGCGACCCCCCCTGGCATCGACAAGGTGTTCAGTTCCACGACGCCCTTCGCACTGACGCTGATCCGCACCCAGCTGTTCAATCCGGCCGACATGCCGAATGTCGAGAAGGTGCAGGCGGCTTACAAGATCCAGCCGCTGTCCGCCTTCCTCCATCAACCCGCGCCGCCCGCTGCGCCGAAAATCGCTTTCGTGCCGGCCACCACGGAGGGCATCAAGGCCAACTTCTTCGAGTACCTGTCGGCCGCATTGGAGTATGTGCCGCCATCGGCTGAGGACAAGGCGATCCGGGCGAAGCTGGCCAGCATCGGCGTAGGCCCCGGTCGCAGCTTCGAATTCAAGGACCTCTCGCTCGAGCACAAGGCCGCGATCCTGCTGGGAATGAAGGCCGGCGACGAGCAGGTCGACAAGTTCCTCGCGAGCGGCATGAAGAACATCAACGGCTGGAACGTCGGCGCGTTCTTCGGCGACCAGGCGTTCTACAAAGGCGACTGGCTGATGCGGGCCGGCGCCGCGAAGGGCGGTCTGTACGGCAACAACGCCACCGAGGCGACGTACCCCTACACGCGCACCGACGGCAGCGGTCAGACGCTGAATACCGGCAAGCGCAACTACACGCTGACCTTCCCGGCCGGCAAACTGCCGCCCGTCAATGCCTTCTGGTCGGTGACCATGTACGACGGCAAGAGCCAGCTGCTGATCAAGAACCCGCTCAACCGCTATCTGATCAATTCGCCGATGCTGTCGGCGATGAAGAAGAACGCGGATGGCTCGCTGACCCTATACATCCAGAAGGATTCGCCGGGCAAGGCCAAGGAAGCCAACTGGTTGCCGGCGCCTGACGACACGGTCTATCTGGTGATGCGCCTCTACTGGCCGAAGACCACGGCACCTTCGATTCTTCCCGCAGGCAGCGGCAGCTGGCAGCCGCCGGCAGTGGTGGCATCGAAGTAACGCGAACTTGCGGCTGCTTGCAGTTGGCAAGCAGTCGTTCGATTGCTCAGGCAGAGATCCAGCGGGCCTTATTGCCGAAAGGGCTGAGGCCACAGGGTCTGGCCTTGAATAACAGACATTCAGGAACACATCCCTCAAGGAGTACCGTTACATGAACTTCTCGCACAAATGGATAACGGGTGCCGCACTGAGCAGCTTGTTATTGACCGGTTGCGTATCGAAAGTTACCGAGCAACAACAGTACTCCGGCTTTCTGAAGAGTTATGGCGGCCTGCAGGAAACCACCTCGCCAAGTGGCGTGGAAGTGCTGCGCTGGGTGGCGCCAGGATTCAAGCCTGCGGATTATTCCACGGTGGTCTTCGAGCGTTTGGAACTGTATCCGGCGCCCAAGCCGGATGAACGCGTGGACCTGAAAACATTACAGGAACTGCAGGCCTACACCACTGAAAGCGCCAAGCAGGCATTGTCCCAAAACTACCTGGTCGTTCCAGACTCCAGAGATGTTCGCAAAGGCGAGCGAGCGCTGATCCTGCAGGCGGCAATCACTGGCGTGACAGCCACCAATGAAGGCATGAAATGGTACGAAGTGGTGCCGGTCGCGGCAGTCATAGGTGCAACTCAGGCCGCCACGGGGCATCGCGACCAGAATACCGAACTGTATATCGAGGCGGACTTGATCGACGCCAAAACCGGTGCACCGGTCGCAAAAGCCGTGCGTAAAGTGTTTGGCGAGAACCTGAAGAACGCCAGCCAGAAAATCACCGCGAATGACTTCAAAGCGGCCATCAAGGGAATGACCAGCGACATGCAGACGTTACTCAAGTAATCGTCACTGCGGGTGCTCAAGCAGTTTCTGCCGATCGTTAGCGGGCTCCCCTTGATAGTCGAGGAGCCCGCGGCGATCCGCATTCAAGGATTTCAACATGTACAAGCGCATTGAACGGCTTTTGCTCGCACTTTCGGCTTTCGGTATATCCGTTTCAAGTCAGGCTGACGATCAGGCGGAACTGGCTAAACAGTCATTGAATCCAGTCGCGGCACTGTACAGCTTGCCCATCCAATACAACTGGAATCAGAAAATGGGTCCCTCCGGCAATGGAATCCAGAGCGTCACCAATATCCAGCCGGTTCTACCCTTCTCACTCAATGACGATTGGAATCTGATCTCTCGCACGATCCTCCCGGTCATTGATCAGCATGGACTGGCACCGAGGGGCATCGCCGATAAAAGCGGAGTGGGCGACACCACGCAAAGCTTCTTTTTCTCTCCCAAAAAGCCCACCGAGGACGGCTGGATCTGGGGCGCAGGCCCCGTGCTGCTGTTACCGACCGGTAGTGATGAGCTACTGAGTAGCGAGCAATGGGGGATTGGACCGACAGCGGTGGCGTTGAAGCAGGCCAACGGTTGGACGACCGGTATTCTGGCGAACCACATCTGGTCGCTGGACAACAACCCGGCCAATGACAAGGAGAAGGTCAATCAGACGTATCTGCAACCCTTTCTGGTCTATACCACAGCGTCGTACACCAGTTTTGGCATCAATACAGAATCCACTTACGACTGGGAAGCCAGGGAGTGGAATGTGCCGATCAACCTGTTCGTGACGCAATTGTTCAAAGTCGGCAAGCAGCCCATGAGCCTTCAGGTGGGGCCGCGATACTGGGCGGACAGTCCTGAAGATGGTGCACACGGTTGGGGCTTTCGGGTGGCGTATACACTACTCTTTCCCAAGTGAAACGATCCGAGAGATGTGCGTTTAGCGCTCGAATGATTGATCGCCTGCGATTCGGTGAGATTCGAGAAGTTGCCTTCTTGATGGGCACAAATATGCATCAAGATCGTCAGGGGGTTCCTGCCTTTGGGGAGTACCGCCTGATTAGCAGTTAGCTGACCGACACCCCCATCTAACACGAAAAATGGAGTTTCAGGTTCATGATAACCACACTACCGAGAACATTTGGCTGTGCAATGGTATTGCTCGCGTCCTTTGGATTTACGCACGCCCAGGCAGCGGACATCACTCCCGCCGAGACGAAAGCCATCGCCGAGGAAGGCTACATCTACGGTCTGCCCATCGTGATGAACTACGCGACCCTGTACGAATACGCCGTGGACAAAAGCTCCAGCCAGTACAAGGCGCCGTTCAACCACATTTACAACATGCACAAAGTCTTTAGCTACAAGGACACGGCCATCGTCTCGCCGAACAGCGACACGCCGTATTCCTTGATGTTCATGGACCTGCGCAGCGAGCCGGTCGTGCTATCGGTACCGACGGTGGAGAAACCGCGGTATTACTCGGTGCAGTTGATCGATAACAACACCAACAACTTCGGTTACATCGGCAGCCGTACCACCGGCAGCGAAGCCGGCGATTACCTGGTGGTCGGCCCAGACTGGAAGGGCGCGACCCCGCCAGGCATCAAGAAGGTGTTTCATTCCCAAACACAACTACTCTTCGCGATCTTTCGCACCCAGCTCTTCAATCCGGCAGACATGCCAAACGTCGAAAAGGTCCAGGCCGGTTATGCGACCCAGCCGTTATCGGCTTATCTCAAGCAGCCCGCGCCGCCTGCCGCGCCGGCGATCGACTTTCCGAAGTTCGACAAGGCCCTGGCCAAGACCGACTTCTTCAAGTACCTGGGCTTTGCCTTGCAGTTTGCCCCGGCCACCCCGGATGAAGTGGCGATCCGCGCGAAGCTGGCCCGTATGGGCATTGGCGCCGGCAAAGACTTCAACTTCCAGGCGCTCTCCGCCGAGCAAAAGGCCGCTGTGGTCGAGGGCATGCAGGCTGGGCATGCGAAGGTCCAGGATGCGGTCAATCATCTCGGCACGCAGGTCAATGGCTGGAACATCGTGAGTTCCGGCGGTGATGCCGCGTTCTACAACGGTGATTGGCTAAAGCGCGCCGCCATCGCACAAGCGGGCATCTACGCCAACGACGCCGAAGAGGCCACGTATCCGATGGCCAAGATCCTGTCCGATGGTACGCCGCTTGACGGCAGCAAACACAACTACACCCTCACCTTTCCCGCTGGACAGCTCCCGCCGGTCAATGCCTTCTGGTCGGTGACGATGTACGACGGCAAGAGCCAACTGCTGATCAAGAATCCGGTCAATCGCTACCTCATCAACTCGCCGATGCTACCTGACATGAAGAAAAATGCAGACGGCTCGCTGACGCTCTACATCCAGAAGGACTCGCCCGGCGCGGACAAGGAAAGCAACTGGCTGCCCGCCCCGAATGATCTGATCTACATGGTGATGCGCCTGTATTGGCCAAAGACCGAAAACCCTTCCGTCCTGCCTCCTGGCAAAGGCACGTGGAGTCCGCCCGCGATCGTCAAAATCAATTGAGCACCTGACGACCGGTTGCAGCGGACGGCGCGGGCGTGCCGCCGCTGGACCGGGGCGTCGGCTGTGATTAGCCAAAGGCCTGCGGTGGCCGCAAACCGTAGATGTTGTTGTTTGGGCGTTATTTGCACGGCACTGCGCATGCTGCGATTCAACGCCATTGGATGGATCCCCCTCCTCAGGAGGGGGGCGGTGTGAGCACGGTCTGTTCACGATGCTCTTAATGCATCGCGCAGTTCCCTCCACCGTCCAATAGAGAACAACAAGCATGTTTTATGAAAACATCGACACCTCCTCCATCAACGACGAGGACCTGCCGTGGGTTCCGTTCGCGCCTTACAGCGATGAAATCTTCATCAAATACATCAAGTGCGACCCGGTTCGCGGGGAAACAATCACCCTGCTCAAAGCCCCGGCCGGGTCTTCTCTGCCCAAGCACTATCACTCCGGTACGGTCATCGTTTACACCGTCAAGGGTGGCTGGAAATACCTGGAGCACGACTGGATCTCGACACAGGGCGGCGTAGTGTTCGAAACCGCGGGGTCCAGCCACACGCCGATCGTGCTGACTGAATATGGAGATGAACTGATCACCTTGAACATCACCCAGGGCGATCTGCTGTATTACGACGATAACAACAACGTCGTGGCCGTCGAGAACTGGAAATCCAGCGTGGATCGTTACCTGGCGTTCTGCAAAGCCAATGATATCGAGCCCAAAGACATCACCAGCTTTGCGGTCTGACCCGCCCGCCAATCTCTCGGCCGCCCGGTGTTCGACCGGGCGGCTGCGCCGTTGCAATGAATAAAAAACGGAGACACCCATGTCCCAGAAGCTGCAACCCGCCGGACGTTTCACCCTGAAACTCTGCGCACTGTTGGCCAGCTCGGTCGCATCCGCACAAGACTCACTGCCCTTCCCGCCGACGCCTTCGGCCAGTGACGCCAAACCGACGCTGCAAGAATCGAAGCACCAGAAACGTCAGCATCAATCCCGCCTTCCTCCCGAGGCCCCCAATATTCTGGTGATCATGCTCGATGACGCCGGCTTCGCGCAGTCCGACACCGTCGGCGGTGCAGTCCATACGCCGACCCTGAGTCGAGTCGCCGACAGCGGTGTGCGCTACAACGCTTTTCATACCGCTGCCATCAGCTCCGCAACGCGTGCCGCATTGCTCACCGGACGCAACCATCACCGAGTTGGCAACGGCGTCATCGCAGAGCTGGCCACTGACTGGGATGGCTACACCGGCAAGATCCCCAAAAGCTCGGCGACCATGGCCGAGGTGCTCAAGCAATATGGCTACAGCACCGCCGCGTTCGGAAAATGGCATAACACGCCACCCCTGGACACCACAGCGGCCGGTCCTTTCGATACATGGCCGACGGCCTACGGTTTTGAACATTTCTACGGTTTCCTGGCCGGCGAAACCTCTCAGTACGAACCGCGTCTGTACCGCGACACAACGCCAATCGAACCGGCGCGAGATCCGCAATATCACCTCAGCGAAGATCTCGCCAATCAGGCCGTAAACTGGCTGCAAGACCATCAGACCTACGCGCCGGAAAAACCATTTTTCATGTATTGGACACCGGGTGCCGTACATGGCCCGCACCAGGTGAATGCACAGTGGGCCGATAAATACAAAGGCAAGTTCGACGGTGGTTGGGACGCCTATCGTGAGCAGACATTCGCTCGCCAGAAAGCGCTGGGCTTTATCCCGCAGGACGCCGTCCTCACCCCACGCCCGGCGGAACTCCCAGCCTGGGACAGCTTGTCGTCCGAACAGAAACAGTATCAGGCACGGTTGATGGAGGTGTATGCCGGCTTCCTGGAACATGCCGACACGCAGGCCGGCAAGATCCTCGACGAACTGGAGCGTGAAGGTCAGCGCGACAACACGCTGATCTTTTATGTCTTCAGCGACAACGGCGCTTCTTCCGAGGGGATGGAGGGGACGATCAATGAGTTGCTGGCCCAGAACGGGATTCCAGTCCCCAAAGAGCAGCAGTTGAAAGTCCTCGACGAGATGTATGGCGGCTTGTCCGCGCTCGGCGGTCCTAAACTTGAAAGCATGTACAACGCCGCGTGGGCCTGGGCAGGTTCAGGGCCATTCGCAGGCACTAAACTGGTCGCCGGCTACTTCGGCGGTACGCGCACGCCGCTGGCCGTTTCCTGGCCGAAACAGATCAAGGCCGACGCCAGGGTTCGCGCGCAATTCCACCACGTCAACGACATTGCCCCGACGGTCTACGACGTACTGTCGATCACACCACCCAAAGAGGTCAACGGTATCGCTCAGGACCCAATGGATGGCATCAGCCTGCGCTACACCTTCAACGACGCTCAGGTGAGGTCGAAAAAACCGGCGCAATACTTCGAAGTCCTGGGCAGTCGTGGCATTTACAAGGATGGCTGGATGGCCTCGGTTTTTGGCCCGCGTAAACCCTGGGTGCAAGGTTTTGCGCAGTTCATGGGCTGGAATCCGGCGAATGATCAATGGTCGCTCTACAACCTGCAAGACGACTACTCCCAGGCCAAGGATGTAGCCGCGGGTCATCCGGAAAAACTTGCGGAGCTGAAGGCGGAGTTTGAATTACAGGCCAAGGCTAACCATGTCTTTCCGATTGGTGCCGGTCTCTACCCCTTCCTCGATCCGACTGCACGAATCTCCAGCAGCCAACACGAATGGCACTTCAGTGATCGCGTCCATCGCTTTCCGGAGTTTGCGGCCCCCAACCTGCGCAATCAGAACAGCAAAGTTGTCGTCGACGCCGACGTTCCAGCTAACGCCACCGGCGTGCTGTATGCCTTGGGCGGTATCGGTGGCGGGGTCAGCCTGTACATGGATGACGGTTTCCTGATCTACGAGTACAACGCGCTGGCTATCTCTCGCGTCAAACTGCGTTCGGCCGAACGAGTACCCGCCGGCAAAGTCAGTATCGAAGTGCTGACGACCCTGTCGTCAACCAAGCCCGGAGCGCCGGCCAATCTGAGCTTGCGACTTGACGGGCAGGAAGCCGCCAAAGGGGTGACACCGTTTACTCCGGCACTGACGTTCACCGCCAGCGAAACCTTCGACGTCGCTCAAGACCTCGGTTCCCCCGTCACCCTGGACTATTTCGAGCGTGCGCCCTTCGCATTCAATGGCAAGGTCAAGGATGTACACGTGACGTATTTGCCTTGACCCTCAATGCCGCCCGGATAACCGGGCGGCAGATTGATGACTCCCGGACCCTGCCCCCATGCCTACCCACGAAACCCCGCCCCAGGGCTTGCATCTCATGGCCAAACCCGTCGGGCCGATCTGCAACCTCGATTGCAGTTACTGTTTCTACCTCGAAAAAGAACAGCTTTACCCGCCCAGGGAACGCTTCAGCATGACCGACGAGGTGCTGCGTCTGTATGTGCAGCGCTACATTGAGGCCCAGCCCACGCCTGAAGTCGAATTTACCTGGCAAGGCGGCGAACCGACGTTGCTGGGGTTGGACTTTTTCCAGCGCGCGGTCCTGTATCAACGCCAGTTCGCGGGCAACAAAGTCATTCGCAACACGTTGCAGACCAATGGCACGTTACTCAGCGACGACTGGTGCGCATTCCTCACCCGTGAACGCTTCATGGTGGGGATCAGTCTCGATGGCCCGCGATTCGTCCACGACCTCTATCGCCCCGACAAGCGCGGACACTCCAGTTTCGATGACGTGATGCACGGCCTGGAACTGCTCAAGCGGCATGGCGTCGACTTCAATGTGTTGGTGACCGTGGCGCGCGATGTCGCCAGATATCCCTTGGAAATCTATCGATTCCTCAAGTCTGAAGGCGTTCGTCATATTCAGTTCAACCCCGTGGTGGAACGCGAGCCCAGCGCCACACAGGTCAGTCTGGGTCTGCATTTCGCTATCCCGCCGGAGTTGCGTTTGCACGTTGTACCGGAGCCTGCGATGGTGACGGAACAAACGGTTGCCCCCCAGGCCTATGGCGATTTTCTCATCACGATTTTTGACGAGTGGGTGCGCCAGGATGTCGGGGAGGTTCATGTCATGAACTTCGAATGGGCATTGGCCTCATGGTGTCAGCTGCCGGCCTCGGTGTGCCTGTTCAGCCCGCGCTGCGGCAAAGCGGCGATCGTGGAGCACGACGGCAACGTCTACTCCTGCGATCACTACATGTATCCCGAGTATCTGCTGGGCAACCTCAAGACCGATGATCCTGCCCTGCTACTCGCCTCTGCTGCGCAACAAGCCTTTGGCGCCGCCAAGGAAGAGACACTGCCGACGTATTGCCAGCAATGCGATTACCGCTTCGCCTGCCATGGCGAATGCCCGAAAAACCGCTTCATGAATGCGCCCGACGGCGAGCCGGGCCTGAACTACCTGTGCCCGAGCTACAAGAAATACTTTCGTCACCTGACGCCCTACATGAATGCCATGGCCCAACTGGTCAGCCACCAGCAACCCGTGGCGTTGATCATGCAGGCCTTCACCGGCCCGCTGATCGTGCCACTGGGTAAATAGCCTTTGAGGGTTGATCAAGGCGCACGACGGAGCAGGAAATGCGACAGTGCCGGGATCAGCACCAAGGCGCCGACCATGTTCCAGATGAACATGAAGGTCAGCAGGATGCCCATGTCGGCCTGGAACTTGATCGGCGACCAGGCCCAGGTGATCACGCCCGCCGCCAGAGTGATGCCGACCAGCGCCACCACTTTGCCGGTGAAGGCCACCGAGTTCCTGTAGGCCTCGGTCAGCGACAGGCCGGCACGCTGCTGAGCCAACTGAACGCTGAGCAGGTACAGCGCGTAATCGACACCGATGCCGACACCCAAGGCAATCACCGGCAAGGTCGCGACCTTCACGCCCATGCCCAGCCAGACCATCAACGCCTCGCAGAGAATCGACGTCAGCATCAACGGCACGACCGCCACCACCACCGCTCGCCAGCTGCGGAAGGTGATGAAGCACAGCACGATCACCGCGCCATACACGTAGAACAACATGGTGCGATTGGCGTCGCGCACGACGATATTGGTCGCCGCTTCGATCCCGGCGCTACCGGCGGCGAGCATGAACTGCCGATCGTCGTTGCTGTGTTCACGGGCGAACTGATCGGCCACTTTCACCACGTGATCGAGGGTTTCAGCCTTGTGGTCGGAGAGATAGGCGATCACCGGCATCATCGAACAGTCACTGTCGAACAGTTCCGGGTTGTTCACCGAGGCCTGTTGCGCGCCGTAGTTCAGCACGTTCTGGTTGCGCGCGACGGTCAGCATTTTCGGGTTGCCTTCATAGGAACCCGCCGTGATCTGGCGCACCGCGTTGACCAGCGACACGGTCGTCTGCACGCCCGGTTGCTGTTGCAGCAGCCAGCCGAGACGATCGGCTTCCACCAGGGTTTCGTACTTCAGGCAACCTTCGCTGGCGGTTTTGACCATGACCGCAAACTGGTCGCTGGACAGCGAATAGTTGGCAGTGATGTAGGCGTTGTCGCGGTTGTAACGTGAGTCGGCGCGCAGTTCGGGTGCGCCCGGATCGAGATCACCGATCTTCAACTGCGTGCTGACCATGAAGCCGCCAACTGCCAACAGGCCCGCGACCACCAGGGCCCCGGTAGCCCAGCGGCGTTCCGTGAAGCGATCAAGAAAACTCCAGAGATTGCCCAGGCCCTTGCCGCGCAGTTCATCCTTTTCCTGACACAGGGTACGGGCAGCTGCCTTGCGGCTTACACCACAGTAGGACAACAGCACCGGCAACAGCACCAGGTTGGTAAAGATCAGCACCGCCACACCAATGCTCGCGGTGACGGCCAGGTCCTGGATCACCGGAATGTCGATCAGCATCAGCACCGCAAAACCCACGGCATCGGCCAGCAATGCGGTCAGTCCGGCCAGGAACAGGCGGCGGAAGGTATAACGCGCGGCGATCAACTGATGGGTGCCGCGTCCGACGTCCTGCATGATCCCGTTCATTTTCTGCGCACCGTGGGACACGCCGATGGCGAACACCAGAAACGGCACCAGGATCGAAAACGGGTCGAGTACGTAACCGAACAAGGAGATCAGGCCCAGTTGCCAGACCACCGCAACCACCGAGCACAGAATCACCAGCGCGGTGCTGCGCACGCAACGGGTAAAGCCAAAGATGATGGCCGTGGCGATCAGCGCTGCGGCGCCGAAGTACATCATGATCAGCATCAGGCCATCGATCAGATCGCCCACCAATTTGGCGAAACCGATCACGCGGATCTTGATCGGGCCCTTGCCCTCTTCGCCCGCCTTGTGTTTCGCGCTGCTGTCGGCAAACTCGAACTTGTCACGCAGTTGTTCTTCGAGCGTGCGCGAAAAGCGGTGATAGTCGATGGCGGCGCCCGTGACCGGATCCTTCTCCAGCAGCGGCACCACAATCATGCTCGATTTGAAGTTGTTGCCGACCAGGCTGCCAATGATGCCGGAGCGGGCAATGTTCAAGCGCAGTTGCTCGACCCCACTGGCTGACCCGTCGTAGGAGTCCGGCATGACCGGGCCACCACGGAAGCCCTCCTCCGTGACCTCGGTCCAGCGCACGGCAGGCGTCCACAATGACTTTATCCAGGCCCGGTCCACGCCCGGGGTCAGGAACAAGGTGTCATTGACCTGCTTGAGCACCTCCAGGTATTTCGGGTCGTAGATGTCGCCGTCGGTGTTTTCCACCACCACTCGAACCGTATTGCCCAGCCCGCGTAACGACTGGCGATTCTCAAGGTAGTTTTTGATGTACGGCTGACTCTGCGGAATCATCTTTTCGAAGCTGGCATTGAGCGCCAGCCCAGTGGCCGCGAAATAGCTCAGCACTACCGTCACGATCAGACAGGTCAGCACCACCAGCAGGCGATGGTTGAAAATCAGGCGTTCAAGGACATTGCCGGAGCGTGCATCGAAGCCCTTCAGCTCTCGGATCACCGGCATCGTATCGAGGTTGTAGTTACCCATGAAGTGGCTCGTCTCTTTTTATTATGTGGGGGTGGGCTCATTCGAAAGGCAACTGGCGCAAGCCCCGTGCGCCTGCGACCACCACGACGCCTGATGCGATGGCCTGCGCCGCAGCGGCAGGCCCCAGGCGGTCTTGTGGCTTTAGCGTGAAACTGGCGCCGTCGTCGGTGCTGACAAGCACATGCCCGGCCTGGCTGACCAGGATGATTCGGCCGTCGGCGGTGATAGTGCTCGCGGTGATGCTCGAGGACAGACCCAGCTCAACCTTGTCCCAGTTCACGCCGTGATCGACGCTGCGATAAACATTGCCCCGCAGGCCATAAACGAGCACCGAGCCCGGCTTGCCGGTGATGCCGAAATAGCTGCCGCCATAGGGCGTCGGGAGGTTGATGAAGCGTTGTGTTGCCGGGTCCAGTCTCAATACCAGGCCTTGCTCGCCGACAATGAACAGGTCATCGCCGATGGCACGCATTCCGTAGAAATTCAGCGCCCCCGGATTGTCGGTGCGATCCATCAATGGAACCCAGCTGCGGCCGCCGTCTTCGGTGCGGAAAATCAGATTGAACGCGCCGACGATATAGCCGGTTTTATCATTGGCGAACCAAACGTCCAGAAAAGGTTTGTCAGCCCCTTCATCGACCATTCGTTGAGCCTCGGCCAACAACGCATCATTGGGCTGTTGCCCTTCCTGCCTCTGAAAATGTTCGAGCATGATCTGCCCCACCTGACGGCCATCGAGCTGACGCTTCCAGGTTTCACCCCTGTTGTCGCTGTGCAACACAATGCCGTCGTGCCCGACCGCCCACCCCTGCGTCGGGCTCGGAAACTGCACGGCCACCAGATCGGAACTCACCGGCACTTCTGCCTGGTGCCAGCGGCCGCCGTTATCATCGGAATAAAAAATATGGCCGCGTTGGCCCACGGCGACCAGACGCTGACCTGCACGGGTCAATCCGGTGAACATCCCGCTGATCGCCTTGTCACTCTGAATCGCGGGGCTCGACAGCACGTCGACAAAATCGGCGGCGACGACGGCTCTGGTGAATGGGGCAGCCAACGCCACAATTAGCGCAGTGAGCGCAATCCATCTAAATGTATTCATGAGATCTACTCGGCAAAAAAAGCCGCCAAACAGTGCGGTACACACTGTCGACGACAAAAAAACACCTGCGTCATGGCTCAGCGAATACCCGTGCCGGCCAATGACTCAGGCGCCCATTGCGCTTTCGAAAGCGGGTCGATGTACTTGACGCCGCCGTACGGCCCGTAGACGCCGGTGATGTTGTAGCTGCCAGAGACCAGGTCATAAATCATGTGGTTATCGGAGTTCGGCGCCTGCACGTCATAGCTGTATGCCAAGTGGGCAAAGGATCCGCGGTACAGCTTGCCGCTGGCGTCATATTCATCCGAAGCCAGTGCGATCCAGCTGTCTTCGTCGAGGTAGAAGGTGCGCTTGCTGTAGATGTGGCGTTTGCCCGGTTTCAGCGTGGCTTCGACCACCCACACGCGGTGCAACTCCCAGCGCATCAGGTCCGGATTGACGTGATGCGGCGTGGTGATATCCGCAGCGATCTTGTGATAGTTCAGCTTGTAGGTGTTGTAAGGAACGATCATTTCCTTCTTGCCGACGAGCTTGAAGTCGTAACGGTCCAGTGCACCGTTGAATACCCAGGCATCGTCATAGGTCGAAGCACCGGCCGAGCCAGGGTTTGGCGTGTCGTAGGCGATATCCGGGGCGAGTTTCACGCGGCGCTGACCTGGCAGGTATTGCCAGCCACGACGCTCCATTTTCAGAGGGTTGACGGCATCCTGCACCAGGATGGCTTCGCCTGCGCGACGGGCCGGGGCCTGGTAATAGAGTTTGGTCTTGAAGAACAGATCCGTCTCTTTCGCCGGTTCCGTACGCTTCGGATCGTACAGCGGGTATTCCAGATAGCCATTACCGGTCGTGGCCAGAATAGCCCGGCCGGAACTGTCGACGTTCCAGGAGTCATACTTGATATTGGTGGCATACCCCTGATAACGCAGCAGGTGGTTCCACATGGCCTCGTAGCCATCTTTCGGGATCGGGAACGGAACGCCCGGCAACGCGTTTTCCAGTGCTACCCCGCCGTCGAGTGTTTTGGTGCCGACGGCATTTTTTGCGGTGTTATCCAGCAACCGTTGCGGCAGAGCAACGCTGCGATGGGTGGGAAACACATCGACCCGGAACGTCGGGTAACGCTTGAGCAGTTCTTGCGTGGTCGCGGTCAGTTTGTCGGTGTATTGGCTGAGGTTTTTGCCATCGACGACGACGCGTGGCTTATCAGCCTCGTAAGGGTCCGGACGGAACGAACTGCCCGGTTGAAAACTGGCCGGCGCCGTGGTGAGACCGCCGGTGTAGGACGGAATGGTGTTGTCGGCATTGCCGGCCTTTTCAGCGCCGACGCCTGTCAGGCTGTTGCCGAGTCTGGCCGCTTCATCGGGGGCCACGGCTGCGTGTGCCGCACCCGCGATGGCAACGGTCAATGCAGTGAACAAAAGCGTGTTGACGAATTTCATGGAGTGACTCCTGCTATCAAGCGAATACTTCGATCAAATGGTCGTTTTGAAGGTAAAAGTGACCATGCCCCGATCCTTGAGCTGAGGCTGAGTACCGCCGAAAGCAGTGGTCTGCCCCGGTACGCAGTTGTATTGGCCGTTGGCCCCTGGTGCAGCGCCCTCGCCCTGTGTACCTGCACCACCGGCTGAGCCGCAGGTGTCGAACGGACCAAAGTTGTCCACGTACTTCAGGTCGAACCGGTACTGGTTGTGCACGTCCATGCCAACGCCCACCGAGTAGCTGCCGGAGTCCTTGTTACCCCCGAGCTGAACCGACGAGTTGCCCGCAAGGCCGACGCTGTAGTTGGCCGGCAGGTACATATCGATGCCGGGGAACACCTGATACCAGGTCGGATTGAAGTTGACGCCCAGGACGTAATTGTCCTTGGTGACCTTGTCGACACCGCGATACCAGTCTTCGCCTTTGAACAACTGCTTGTTCTCGGTGACGTCCAGCCAGCGACTGTAGGCGAGTTCAACCAGTAAGGTCGAGCTGTCCCAGACCGGAGTCGCACCGAACGTGGTCAAGCCGTTGAGCACCGCGTGCACGGTGTTGCCTCGGGCCACGCCGTTGTCACCATCGAAGCTGCTGATGAAGCCAGGCAAACCGGCAGCACCGGCTGCCGGATTGACCGTTGCCGGCACGCTGGCCAGCGGCATGTTGTGGCGATAGTTCAGGTCGAGACCGACGCTGACACCTTCGATGCTTTTCGACAGGCTGATGCCGTAGATATCGATGTCATCGACATAGAACTGGTTGTAGCTGCCGGCATTGCCGGAAATCAGTTGCGCAGGGCCGACCGCCGTTGGCTGCAATACCAGGTTAGGCAGAATGTCGGAGGTTTTGCGGTAGTAGAAACCCAGCGTACCCTGCAGCCATTCCGGGCTCCACTTGGCCATCAGGCCGAAGTCACCTTGATTGTCCGGGGTAAACGTATGCCCGTTGCTCAGCCGCAGGAACTGGTTGGCACCCAGTGGGCCAGGTGTGCCGAACAGCGGGTTTCGGCCGCCGATCAACGACAGGTTGTGCCCGCCATTTTGAATGCCGTCGTTGAACCCCAGATAAGTGCCCGATTCCGGCAACCGCGCGGCGTCCCAGTCCAGGAAGTATTGCGCGGCGAGGGTCAGTTCCGGATTGACCGTGAGGCTGGTGGACAACTGATTACGCGGAATGAACAGTTCTTTGGCTTCTGTTCCCGGGACCGCCAGCGACTTGGAAATATCCAGACCGGACTGGCCATAACTGTTGCTATGAGCAAAGGCGAGGATGCTTTCGCCCCAGTAAACGGTGTGCTTGCCGAGCTTGCCGCTGAGCAGTGACTCATCGCCGACTTCCGTGCTGCCAAACACGAAGGCATCAAGGATTTCCGAAGAAGGACCGTTGTAATACCGATCGGCGTAACCGCTTTGATGACGAGAGTCCGGCTTACCGTCGTTGAGCTGATTGGTCGAGGCGTTATCGCTGCCAATATCGTCGTAGGCGTGGTCGTACCAGGTGTTGGCGCTGACACGGAAACCGACTTTTTCTTTGTAAACCACGTCCAGTTCGGTCAGCACATCCAGTCGTTGAGAAACGGGACTGCCGGAGGAGAAATTGCGATCTCCGTCATTGTTGTTCCACGAATTGGCCAACTTGCTGTTGGGGGCTTCCACGCGCTGGGCGTAGTTGAACTTCAGGGTGTTGTCGAAGCGAACCGCAAAGTCTTCATTCCCCGTGTTGATCTCCACAGCCCCTACGGGCGCGATGCCCAGGCCGGTGAGAATGGCGGAGGCCAACAACCCTTTGCGAAGGTTTGCATGGCAGATCTTATTATTTTTGTTCATCTAGCTTGCCACCTGCTCTATGGTTTACGAAAAGTCATGGGTTGAATCACGGCGTAGTGAGCCTCCTCTCAGGTGCGCTGCAAAAGGGTGACCGACACTGCCCGGCCCAGGGCGGTGCTATGTTGTAAAGCCGTGCGGGCACCAGCAATTTGCCTGCCGTCGGCCATGCCGCGCAGTTGCCAGACCAACTCGACCAGTTGCGCCAACCCGGTGGCACCCGGGGCGTGACCACGTCCCAGCAAGCCACCCGATGGGCACACCGCATTCATCTGTCCTTTCAGGCAGTGTCCTTGCTGCACGAATCGATCGATCTCGTCCTCCCGGCAAAAGCCCAGCGCGGCGCTATTGATCATGAAGTCGCCGACGCTTTGGTCGTGCAGTTCAACCACGTCGATGTCTTCCGCCCCGAGGCCCGCCTGCTGATAGGCCAACTGCGCGACTCGCCGGGTGGTCGCCTGTCCGAGCACATCCAGCACGCAACCCGATTCCTGCTCTGAAGCGCTGTCACTGCCCCTGACACTGGCCAGCACGGTGACGTCCGTCCGAGCGCCGAAGCGCAGGGCGAAGGTCGGGGTACAGAGCAGGATGGCCGCCGCACCGCAAGCGGGCGGGCACAGATAAGGCGCGAGCCAGCCGTCGCGATCCGGCAGGCGGTTCAACACGGCGTAGGGATTGCGACCGGCCTGGACCCGTGCCCGTTCAAGCACTTGATCGAAGCTGCTTTGAGCAATGCCCATACGTGTCAATAACCAGCTGGTTTGGGCAGCGAACAACAGCGCCGGTTGTTGTCGACGCTCGATAAAGCCGATGGGGTTCTCACCTTGCCTGACCTTTGCCGACTCATCGCGAGCGAGATCTTTCAAACCGAAAAACTCACGATGGGAAATACCTGCCGGCATGCACTCGACACCCACCAACAGGACACATTCAGCCTGGCCGCACAGCAGGCTATTGCGGGCCAGCTGGAAAGCACTGCTGGCCGACGCACAGCCATCGCCGAGGCTGAAAATCGGCACGCCCGAGTAGCCAATCTGCGACAACATTTGCTCGGCGATACCGGCTTCTGCGTGTACGCAGGAAGTAAACACCTGGTCGACCAGGTCATAGTCGATCCGCGCATCGGCCAGCGCCGCACGAATGGCTTGCCCCGCCAACGTCGCATGGCTGTCAGAGCCACCCAGCGGTAGAAACGGCACCATTGCTGCACCGGCGATCAGCACTCTTTCAGACATAAACCTGCTCCCACTCACCGATACGTTGGCGCTTTTGTGGGGTCAGACTATTGCGAAGTCGAAAAGCGCACCCCCCCATTGACTGGGGGGGCGATTGGACATCGGATGTGGGGGGCGATTGAAGGATGATCCGAACGGATCATCTCGGGTGGTGAGTTCGCATCAGCCCGCTGTCTCGAGAATTCCCAGCATGTAGGCACGCGCGACTACATGCTGTCTTGTGCCGGCCTGGAATTTTCCAAACAGGTTTTTCAGGTGCCACTTCACGGTTTCCTCGCCGACATTCAGCGCCAGGGCGATTTGCTTGTTGGACAGGTTGCGAGCCAACAGCTGCAACACCTCGCGTTCCTTGGGCGTCAATAGACGACTTGGGGACACGGTCAATGGGGTGGATTCCGGTCGCGGAACAGGTGCGGGCGTAGAGGTCGCCGCGAGCAAATTGACGGTATCACGCTGGAGCGTCTGCTCCCATTTGATCAGGTCCGGATGGGTGTCCTGCACCACGCGCAACATACCGTTTTCTTGCGCGAGGCTGACAGCCTCCAGCAAATAGTCGGTGCCGCCCTGTCCGGTCGCCCGAAGTGCCAGTGCCCTGAGCAGCTTGATCTGTACGATGTCTCGCCCACGACGCAGGTATTCGGCCGTTTCACCAACCTTGTCCAGCACCGCCAGCATAGCCTCCCAGTCCCGTTGGGCCAGTAATGCATAAGCGTTGGCTACTCCGGCCAGCAAGTCCAGCTCCGGACCCAGCAACCCCGCTCGCTCACGGGCAATGACCGGCGTGAAACTGTCCAGCCGTCGCCATAAGGCCTGACAGGTATCGCTGTGTCCCTGCAAGGCATGCAGGCGTATTTGCTCTCCCAGGGAGGCAATGCAGAAGCGTGGAATATTTCGCTCTTCTCCAAGGGCGAATAACGCCTCGAGCAGATCCTGCCCGCGATGCCCCTGCCCCTGGATTGAAGCCAGTCGAGCGGCGGCGAGAAAACCCTGCACAATGGCATCGGGGGACGCCAATCGTTCAACGATATCCAGCCTGTTCGCCAGCACCGTAGCGGACTCCTGAATGTCCCCCTGTTCCAGCAACACCGTCGCCAGAGCGCTCGCTAAAATGACCGCCACTGGACTGCGCCGACCGATGTCCCGTTCGGCCTGCAACAGGCTGTCGTGCAACGCCGTGCGCGCCGACACCATTCGGCCCTCGTATAAATAAGCAAGACCGACCACCCACTCGCCGTACCCGCGTATGGCATCAAGGCCAGGTCTGCCGGCGTAAAGCGGTGCTCGCTGAAGAATTCGTCGGGCTTTCTCCGGTTGCCCCTGCAACAGCGTCAGCCGGGCGATCAGGTTCGCGACCAAGGCTTGCACCGTGGTTGAGAATGAAGGCAATCGATCGACCCAAGGCATGATGAGTTCATGGGATTGATCCGGATGGTCCGCAAAGAAGGCGGCTGCGGCGGCGATGGTGGCCGCTTCACAACGTGTCGCCTCGTCGGCGGACGGATGCTGTTCGATCGCCGCAATCAATTGCGCCGCTTCTGCCTGACGCGCTCCCATTGCCAATGTCCAGGCCGCCGCCAGGCAGATGCGCGGATGCGCCAACACGTCAGCGGGGCCAAGCTCCTCGACCCACTCCAGCACCCGGCTGAATTGCCCTTGCAACGCGACTTCGTACAGGCAGTTGCCGATCAACGTATAGGCCGGTTGGGGCATGCCGGCCAACAGATATTGCCGGGCGGCCTGCTCCAGGAAACCGTGTTGTTCCAGCCACACAGCGCCGCGCCGGTGATACCCCTGACGTTCCTCCAACGGCAAATCGGCAAAACGGCCGAGCAGAAATTCCCGCGCCAATGGATGGATGCGCACCCAGTCACTGTCGATACTTTCAACAAAGATCGGTGTCGAGGCACACAATTCCTTCAGCAATTCGCCCGAGCGCGCATTGCCCGTCAGCGCCTCGCATAACAAGGGCTGGACCATTTCCAACAAGGCAATGCCGGTCAGAAAGCGAACCTGCTCCTCCCGAAGATGTGCGACCAGACTGTCGACGAAATAACGCTGGATATCCCCCAGACAAGTCGACAACCCTTCGACTGCCGCACTCCGGTTCGGGCTCTTCTCCAGCGCCGAAATCGCTAATTGCAAGCCAAGCGGCCAGCCCTCGGTTATCTCGTGCAGCCGAACGCAGAGGTCGGCATCGACCCTTGCACCGAAACGGTCATTGAGGATGGCGATCGCCTCTTCCACATTCAGTCGTAGAGCCGCTGTCATGATCGTCGTGAAAAACCCTCTTGCCGCGAGGTCCGTCACTTGCAGATTCAACCGTGTGCGAGAGGCCATGATGATGCGCAAATTGGCCGGCGCATTGTGCAACAGGTACGTCAGGGAGTAACGGATCGTCAGCTCGGGCAACGTATCCACTTCATCCAGAATCAATACGGTTTCGCTACCCAGATCAGCCACTTCCACCAACCACTGCGTCAGCCTTTCCTGTTCATCACGCCCCGGTCCTGCAATAGGCTCGAATGCACGGGCAAACGACGGCCGACCGCTGCCAATGGCCATGGCAGCTCCCAGCCCCTGGACAAAACGCGCACCATCATCCTGTGCATCCAGCGTCATCCAGGCCACCACGGCGCCTTGAGACAAACATTCACGGCGCCATTGGGTCAGCAGAAAGGTTTTGCCGAAGCCTCCCGGCGCTTGAACGGCGATCACCACTTTGTCTGTCAGCTCCTGGGTATGGATACCCAGGCGGTTTCGCATCCGTGCTGATTTCTGACTGCGCGGCGGTGTCGTTTTGAGGATCAGTTGGGGCTCTATGCAGTCCATTGTTTCAGACCTGAGTGGTTGAGAGACGCTTACCCAAGGAGCGTCTGAAGGTCCCTGGATACAGTTCCAAACGGTCGAACACTACCATGGAATAGTCCGAGGGCTTGTACCCCGGTGCAATCCAACACAAGCCGCTTGCGTACTTTCGGTGCAGTGACCTGCTCGCCACGCCAAAGCATCCACTACCTTCCAGCCAGGGCTCTGTATTCGGCCGGCGTACTGGCGTGCGCAACCTTGAACGCTGCAGTCAGGTGGCTCTGCGAGCTGAAACCACACTCCAGTGCCACATGCAAAATAGGTAGATCGGTCTGCATGAGCAGATCACGTGCATGTTCCAGTCGTAGATTCATCACATAGCGATGGGGCGGCATCCCCATGGCGCGCTGGAACAGCCGTCGGAAATGAGCCGGGCTGACACCCGTCTGGTCAGCCAGCGTGCTGATCGAGAGTTCCTGCCCAAGGTTCTCGCGAATGAAGACCAGCACTGTATGCAGGCGCGCCAGATGAATATGCGGCGGATAAATACCTCTGCTCGCGTCAACTCGCAGCGCACGATACACCTGCTCAAGCATGACCATGGCCAGTCTTGCCATGAACCCCTGATCAGCCCCTTTCCCAAGACTTAGCTCATCCATCAATTGCCGGGCCGCTGCGCTCACCAAACCATCACTGACGGGCAATGGTGCCTGCGCGCCAGCGCATAGCTCACGCAATTGCCCAAACACGCCATCAGTGCGCTCGGGCAGATAGAAAACCGCGAAATCAATGCTGCCGGAATAGTGCCATTGAGTGGCACAACCGGCAGGCAGCAGCATTGACAAGCGGGGCATCGATGTCGAGCGCAATTCGCCCCCGGCCCCCTCATCCGCCCGCGAGCCACCGAACTGGGTCAGCAGGGCCATGAAGTCAACGGGCGGGACGGATAGATCAGTCGTGTGCAGGAAATAGCGCTCCGCATACAAGGGGATGTCACTGCACACCAGGCCACCCAGCAAGGGTAATCCCAGTGTTTCATGGACCTGTTGTTGCGGATTCATGGGCATCTCGGGATGAGCATATTTTGACAAATATGACCGCTTTTCCGGTGAGTTGTCGATGCCGGGAAGAACAATAATCGACCAAATATTCCGCCACTCGCCTTAAAGCGAGGCAGGCACAACCGCCCGCCCGCATGACTGATCACAGCCAGGAGAACAGCATGAACAAGAAGACCGTCACTGTATTCGGCGCCACCGGGACCGCCGGCGTCGCGTGCGTCAATGAGTTCATTCGCCAGGGCCTGGTCAATATCAATGTGCTGGCGCGCCGCTCCGGTCAGGTGGAACACTCATCGTCGGGCATCAGCAAGAGCGAGGCGCAAAAACAGCTGCAGTACGCCGAATGGGCGCGTCAGGGCGTGACCATCAAGGAGGTCGACGTCACCATTGCCCAAGCACTGGTCCCGGCGCTGCGTGGCACTGACTACCTGGTGTCCTGCGTGCCGCTCTACGCCACCGAATCGCAGATGCCGCTGATCTTTGCCGCCAAGGAAGCCGGGGTCGAACGCTTCGTGCCATCCGAGTACGGCGCGATCTACGAGTTCGAGCAGTTCTGGCAGACCGACACCACGCACCGCTTGATGGCCCGGCAGAAGGCGTTCATCCGACGCATGATCGAACTGGCCGGCATGGACTACACCATCATTCCGGCCGGTGCCTGGATCGAGTACTACATGCTCGAGCCGGTGATGGTGATGGGTGATCCCGACGCCAGGCTGGCCTGGTCGACCGGCGCGGATGTCGGCCGCATCATCCCGCATGTGCTGGCCCACCCGGCCTCGCGCAATGCGATCTGCCCAGTCGCGGCCACGGCCTGGTGTTCGTGGAACGAACTGCTGGCCGCGCGCGAACAGGCCGTGGGGCGCCCGATCGAGCGTAACGAGTTGACGCCCGAGCAGTGGCGCGCAGCCTACGCGGCTTCCCATCCCGGCGCCATCCAGACCCTGCTGGCGATCGGCGTCGCCATGGTCGATACCCCAGCAGGCATGTCGCTGTGCGGCCACTGGAACAAGACCTTCCTCCCCGAATTCAAGGGGACACCGCTGCAAGAGCTGTTCGTCGACACCGTAGAGCCTTTCGTCGAGGCCACGCGTGCCGCGCTGATCGCCGCCGGCGAACTGCCGACCGACGCCTGACGCGTCTCGATGCCTGGCGTGCAGGCCATAAGAAAAACCGAGCGATATGACGAGGCCCATGATGAAACTGAGTAACCGGATCAACCTGCCTGACATTTCAATGACCGGCTTTGAAACGCCCCTGAACGAGGTCGAGCGCGGCATCCAGGACAGCGTGCATCGCTTTGCCAAGGACTTCATGCGGCCCCTTGGTCAGGAACTCGACAAGATGACCGCAGAGCAGGTGGTTGCCCCCGGCTCGCCGTACTACAGCCTGTTCAGCGAAGCCGCCAAGTTGGGCCTGAGTTCCGATCTGCTGGCCGAACTGCCGCCGGAAACGGCTGTACGCGTCGAGTCTATGATCGGCGAGGAAATGGGCTGGGGCGATGCCGGTCTGGCGGTTTCCCTGGGCGTCAGCACCTTCCCGAACGAGATGGCCAAAGCCGTAGGGAACCAGGAGCTGATCGATCTGAGTGCCGGGAAAATCGGCTGCTGGATGATTACCCATCCGGACAAGGGCACTGACATCAGCGCCTTCGACTTGCAGCGCGACTGGGTGCCGGGGCAGTTGGGCAACAAGGGCAATCTCTTCGCCAAGGTCGGCGAGCACGAGATCGTCATTAACGGCCAGTGCTCGGCCTGGGTGTCCAACGGTGCGGTGGCCCAGGTGGCTCTGGCCTACATGACCGCCGACTATGGCAACGGCTTCTACGATGCCAATGGCTTGCCCTATGGCATTTCCGTCATCGTGCCCCTGGACTTGCCCGGTGTCAGCAGGGGCAAGCCGCTGGAGAAGATCGGTCAGCGCGCGCTGCCCCAGGGCGAGGTGTATTTCGACAACGTGCGGATTCCCAAGCGCTTCGCCGTGGCCCTGCAGGACGAGTACTACGGCAACGTCATGTCGACCTGGTCGTTCGCTGGCACCCACATGGCGCAATGGTTCACTGGCGTGGCACGTTCCGCCTTCGAGCTGGCCCTGGCCTACTGCCATGAGCGCAAGCAGGGTGGCCAACTGCTGATCAACCACCAGCTTACCCGCTACCGCATCGGCGACATGATGCGTCGTGTCGAGCTTTGCCGGGCTGTCGCCCGCCGCTCCCTGGCCTATGCGCGTCTGTCCCCGCAGGGGCACCCCTGTGCCACGGCTTCCGGCAAGGTCACCGTGACCGAAGAGGCCATGCGCGTGGTCAGCGATGCCATGCAGCTGTTCGGCGGCAACGGCCTGACCCGCGAGTACCCCATGGAGAAGTTGTTCCGCGATGCCCGCGCCGCGCTGATCGAGGATGGCGAAAACATGATGCTCACCACCCGCCTTGGGTTCCTTGTCCAGGAGCTCTACGAAGACGGCTGGCCCCAGTACTGATCCCAAACCCGACTGACAATAAACTTTGGAGACAATAAAAATGGCTAAGTATCCCGTAGTTGTCTATGGCGCCAGTGGCTACACCGGCATGCTGACCATGGACTGGCTGATCGACCAGAACATCCCCTTCACCGCTGTGGCGCGTGATGCCAGGCGCGCGCAGGAAATGATGGCGCAACGTGTGGTACGCCTGGAGTCCGCGACCTATGAAATCATCGAGGCCCAGCACAACGTCGAGTCGCTGAGCGCCGCCTTCAAGGGGGCCAAGGTGGTCTGCAACACCGTCGGCCCCTTCGTCAACTTCGGTCTGACCACCGTCGAGGCCGCGCTCAAGGCCGGCTGTCACCACATAGATACCACCGGCGAGCAAAGCTATGTCCGTCAGGTTCGCGAGCAATTTGGCGAGCTCTATCGTCAGGCTGGCCTGCTGGTTTCGCCATCGCTGTCCTACATGTACAGCTTCTCCGAGATCGCCGCCGAACTGGCGCTGGAAACCCCCGGCATCGACGTGCTGGAAACCGCCGCCCTGTGCCGCGGTCCGCGTGATGTCGCAGGGGTCAGCCTGGGCTCGGCGGCTTCGATTTTCGAACTGTTCCACCGGGAGCAGTTCTACCTGTGGGAAAACAAGCTGGTGCAGCACCCGGCCACCGCTTCGTTCAACATTGTCGACCCCAACTTCATGCAGCCGGTTTTCTGCCTCCCTTGGGGGGGAACCTCGCTGCCGATTTACTTCGAGCATGATCCGCGCGTGCGCGCCTGCACCTCCGCGGTCGGTTTCTACGACAACAATGTGATGCCGATGGTGCATGGCCTGAGCCAGAAGTGGGAAGCGGAATACAAGCACTTGTCCAAGGAGCAGCAGGACGCGGTGGTGAGGAGCCTGGTAGAGGCCACCACGCCGAGCATGCCGCCCCGCGAACGCACCACCTTGCAACGCAGCGTCGACATCGCAATCGGCCGCGGTCACCTGTCCGCCGTGCGCGCTACCGTGCATGGCGTCACACCCTATATTTCCACCGGTGCCCTACAGGCCGCGGCGGCGATCAGGCTGCTCGACGACGACACCAACAAGGTCGGCTTCGCTTCCGGCTCCAAGGCTTTTGGACATCGCTATCTGCTCGGCTTCCTGGAAGAGCGCGGCCTGGCCCGTGCCACCGTTACCAAACTCTGATTACCGGCACAGGAACCACTTATGGCCATCATCGACTTTTACGATCGCGGCTGGGGCATCAACCCTGCCGGGGTCGCCTACATCCAGGGCGAGCGCTCTTACACCTTCAACGAAATCGGCGAGCTCTCGTGTCGCATCGCCAACAAGCTGCTCGCACTGGGCTTGCCGAAGGAGACCAAGGGCGCCGTCTGGTCAGGTAACGACGTCACCGCCTGGGCCTGCACGCTGGGTCTATGGCGCGCCAACATGACCTGGATTCCCGTCAACGCGCGCAACTCGAGCGAAGAAAATCACTACATCCTCGACGCATTCGATTGCGAGGTGATGTTCTACCAAAACGATTTCGCGCCAATCATTGCCGAGCTACGGCCCAGGCTGCCGAAGATCAGGCACTGGATCTGTATTGATTCCGAAGCTGTCGATGCACCCTCGTTGGAACTATGGAGTGCCGGCCAGGCATCGAGCCGTCCCGAAGTCACCTATGACATGAACGACGTAGTGGCGGTCTCACCCACGGGTGGCACAACGGGCACGCCAAAGGGAGTGATGAACACCCACCGCAGCCTGCAGACGTTCATCGTCCACTTCCTGCTGACCTGTGCTTATCGTAATGGTGAAAAGCCGGTGAATATGGCCGCCGCACCGATGACCCACACTGCCGGCCTGTTGTCCGTACCCTGCACGGCGCAAGGTGGCACTGTCGTGGTCATTACCAAACCCGATCCGGCATTGATGTTGAACGCCATTGCGCAGCACAGGGTCAGCGAGCTCTTTCTGCCGCCAACGGTGATCTACAGGCTGTTGGAGATTCCCGGTATCGAGAAGCTGGACTTCTCTTCGGTGAAGTACCTGATGTACGGCGCGGCTCCTATGTCGGTAGACAAGCTGAAGAAAGCTATCGGGGTTTTCGGCCCGGTCATGACCGGCGGCTATGGTCAGACCGAGGCACCGGCCAGTATCGCCAACTTTCGTCCCGACGAGCATCTGGTGGACGGCCAATTCGCCGACGACGAACGCCTGTCCTCGGTCGGCCGCCCCAACCCGCTGGTCCGCGTCGAAGTGATGAGCGACACCAACCAGATCCTGCCGCGCGGTGAAACCGGTGAAATATGCGTGCGCGGCGACCTGATCATGAAGGGTTACTACAAGCAGCCGGAGAAGACCGCCGAGACCATCGTCGACGGTTGGCTGCATACCGGCGACATCGGCCATATCGATGCCGAAGGCTATCTGCACCTCACCGATCGCAAAAAGGACATGATCATTTCCGGCGGTTTCAACGTCTATCCCAGCCAGGTCGAGCAAGTGCTGTGGGGACATCCGGCCGTTCAGGACTGCGCCGTGATTGGCGTGCCCGATGAAAAATGGGGCGAGGCCGTCAAGGCCGTGGTCGAGCTCAACCCAGGCCAGGAAACCACCGAGCAAGAGCTTATCGAACTGTGCAAAGCCAGGCTGGGCAGCGTGATGGCACCGAAGTCGGTCGACTTCACTACCAGCCTGCCACGCAGCCCGGTGGGCAAGGTGCTGAAAAAAGAACTGCGTCAGCCGTATTGGGAAAACTCGGCTCGCAAGATCTGACACAACCGGAGGGATGCGAACTGGACACCAACCAACTGAATATAAGGAATTTTCAATGAGCAATATCTATATCGCCGGCATCGCCATGACCGTTTTCGGCCGCCACACCGAACGCAGCCTCGACGACTTGGCACGCGAGGCTTTTCAGGGCGCATTGAAGGACGCCCACTGCAGTGCCGCCGATCTCGATATCGCATTTTATGCCGGCATGACCAATGGCCCGTTGCAAGGCCAGCTCTCGATCCCCGGTCAAGTCGTGTTCAGCAAGATCGGTATTCAAGGCATTCCTATCTATAACGTCGAGAATGCCTGCGCCTCGGGTAGCTCAGCCTTCAATCTGGCCGTGCAAAGCCTCAAGGCCGGTACAGCCAGTATCGCGCTGGCGTTGGGCGCGGAAAAGATGAACATCCCGGATAAACTCAAAGCCCTCTCGCTGTTCGAGGCTGGTTGGGACGTATCTTGCGCCGAAGAGAATTATCAGACACTGGTGAAAATGGGCGAAGGCGTGGTGCCGCCCGCCGGGTCGGAATCGGACAAGCCTTACAGTAAGTTCATGGCCATCTATGCCGCATTGTGCCGCCAGCATATGAAAACCTACGGCACCACACAGCGGCAGATCGCCGCGGTGTCGGCAAAAAACCACACTCACTCGGTCCATAACCCTTACTCGCAATTTCGCAAAGCCTTCGGTATCGACGAAATCCTTGCCGCCCCTCCAATCACCTACCCGCTCACCCTGCCAATGTGCGCACCGCTGTCGGACGGTGCAGCCGCCGCCATCCTGTGCACCGAGGAAGGACTCACACGCATCGGTGCCGACAAGAGCCGCTGCATCAAGGTAGCGGCCAGTGTCATCCGCAGCTTCAGCCATCGCCGGCTCGATCAGCCGGAACTGAACGTCGGTCACCTGGCAGCTAACCTGGCCTATGACCTGGCGGGTCTGGGGCCACAAGACATGCATGTCGCCGAAGTCCATGACGCCTCGGCGATGGGCGAAATCATTCAGGTCGAAAACCTGGGCCTGGTCCCGTTCGGTCAGGGCGGCCTTGCGGCTGAACGTGGCGAATTCACCCTGGGCGGACGCATCCCGGTCAATACCTCAGGTGGCCTGGAATCGAAAGGACATCCACTCGGCGCTACCGGGATTGGCCAGCTCTACGAACTGGTGACGCAACTGCGCGGAGAGGCTGGCGCACGCCAGGTTCATGGCGCACGCCATGCAATCCAGGAGAACGGCGGCGGCTTGCAGGGTATTGAGGAGGCAGCGGTCGCGATCCACATTCTCAGCAAATAGTGCTTGTCAGCAAAAAAATTGTAGTGGCGAAACCAATCAAAACAAGAAGGATAAAAACATGTTCCGAAACAAAGTGGTCGTCATCACTGGCGCAGGATCAGGCATCGGTCGGGAGTTGGCTATCCAGATGGTGGAAGCTGGCGCACATGTCGCCCTGTCGGACATCAACCAGGTGGGTCTCGACAAAACCATGAAGCTGTTGCCTGACGCCAGCAAAGCGAAAAGTTACCTCCTGGACGTATCGTCCTGGGACGCCTTCCAGGCTCATGCCGACGAAGTGAAGCGCGATTTTGGCACGGCGCACTTCGTCATCAATAACGCGGGCGCCGCCGTCATCGGGACAGTTGCCAACACCTCCATCGATGAGTACGAGTGGCAACTGGGTATCAACCTGTGGGGCGTGTTGTACGGTACCAAAGCGTTCCTGCCGATGATGCAGGCCCAGCGAGAAGGCTGCATCGTCAATATTTCCAGCGTATTTGGCCTGGTGGGCTTCCCGATGCAAAGCGCTTACAACATGTCGAAGTTCGCCGTACGTGGTCTGACCGAAGCATTATGGTCGGAACTCGAAGGTAGCGGTGTACGCGCCGTGTGTGTGCACCCTGGCGGAATCCGAACCAATATTGAAAAGTCCGGGCGACGTTGCAAAGCCGCCGGTAGTACAGAAGAAAAGTTCACGGCACTGGCAGACAAGATGCTACTGACGCCAGCGGCGGATTGTGCCGGCGACATCATCAAGGGGCTGCGCAAAGGAACCAAACGCATTATCACAGGGAACAAATCGAGCACCTTGTTCTGGATAAGCAGGCTGTTCCCCAATAGCTATCCGGCACTACTCAAGCTGCTTGGCTGAGCCCCAGAAGTTACAAGATGTCTCTGCATGGTGCGAGGCGTCACCACCTATCAGGAACAACCCCATGATCGACAGTTATACCCGCAAGCTTTTTATTTCTGCCGCTTGTTTCAACGTACTCGCGGGTCTTCCATTACTTGTAGCTCTGCGCCCCGTAGCTGCACTGTTGGGGCTGCAAATTACCCCCACCTCAACCCTTTTCATTCAACTCACCACGTGCCTGGTTATCGTATTCGGCTGGGCCTATTGGATGATCGCTCGCGATCCGCTGCACTATCGTCCCTATATCCTGCTCGGGATAATCCTGAAAGTACTGTTTGTCGTGGTGGTTTATGGTCACTGGCTGGCGGGTAGCATCCCTTGGCCATTACCAGTAGCGGCATCGGGAGACATCGTCTATGCATTACTGTTCTGGCGTTATTTCCAGCGTGCTGAGCGTTGAACTACGTCGTGCTGACCGTCGATGCTGCCGGAGCATCAAGGATTGAGCCAGGAAAATCGAGAGTGTCAGATTTTTTGTGTACGGGCCGGTAACGACCTGCCGTCGGGCAGACCTGGCTCTTCTGTGGGCGAGCTTGCTCGCGATAGCGGCCTGCCAGTCAACCAGGTACATCACAGACAAACGCACCCAGCAACCAGGCCGGCAGTAGGCAACCCGGCATGGATGGCCGATGGCGGCGGGCCCACGGAGCAGGACCGGAGCGAGGGCGGCCCCCTAAGCGGCCGTGACCGCAGCAACGGAGATGTACACCCTCAAAAATCCACACCGCCTGAAAATCGGCGTCCTTGATCTCACATTTTGTTACCGCATACCCCAGCCGGGTGTAAAAAACTGCCTTGGTAACAGCCTCGCAGGCAGCCTCCCTCCCTGTGCTCACTTCCCTGTCAAGCCCATCCCAGAGCGCTGTACGCACTTTCTCAAACGCCCAATCCGCGAATTGGCCGGGTGATTGCATATGCTTGTCTGTACAAGTATCTGCGTGTGCATAAGACATATTGCCAAGCAGTACTCGTTCTCTTGCGTCACAAGCGCTTTCGATGGTCCCTGGGAATAAAATAATGAAAAAAGCATTTCTCACCCTTTCTGCATTAGCTTTGTGTGTAGCTGCAGGTTCTGCACTGGCCAAGGAGTACAAGGAGTTGCGCTTTGGCGTCGACCCCTCTTATGCGCCGTTCGAATCCAAGGCCGCCGATGGCAGCCTGGTGGGCTTCGATATCGATCTGGGTAACGCGATCTGCGCCGAACTGAAGGTCAAGTGCAAGTGGGTCGAAAGCGACTTCGACGGCATGATTCCCGGCCTCAAGGCCAACAAGTTCGACGGTGTGATTTCCTCCATGACCGCCACGCCAGCACGTGAGAAAGTCATCGATTTCTCAAACGAGCTGTTCTCTGGCCCGACCGCGCTGGTATTCAAAAAAGGCGTGGCCATCGGCACCGACCCGGCCTCCCTCAAGGGCAAGAAAGTCGGCTACGAGCAAGGCTCCATCCAGGAAGCCTACGCCAAGGCCGTGCTGGACAAGGCCGGGGTAGAAACCCAGGCCTACGCCAACCAGGACCAGGTCTACGCTGACTTGACTTCCGGTCGTCTCGATGCAGGGATCCAGGACATGCTGCAAGCCGAACTGGGCTTCCTTAAGTCGCCACCAGGCGCCGACTTCCAGGTCAGCGAGCCGATCGAAAGCCCCCTGCTGCCAGCCAAAACCGCCGTGGGTCTCACCAAAGGCAACGCCGAGCTCCAGGCCTTGCTGAACAAAGGAATCCAGGCACTGCACGACAATGGCACCTATGCGGCCGTCCAGCAGAAGCACTTTGGCGACCTGAATCTGTACAGCGGCAAATAATGACCCTGCGCCCATTTGCGGATGGGCACTTTTTTGATCGATGTAGGGCTGCCCAATGCTAGAAAACCTGTTGATGATCCTGGGGCTGTCAGGCTTCAGCCTCAAGGGCTTCGGCCCGCTGCTGCTGCAAGGCTCCTGGATGACTGTCAAATTATCCTTTCTGTGCTTGCTGGTGAGCGTTGGCCTGGGCCTGATCGGCGCCAGCGCCAAGCTTTCGAAATCGGCACTGCTGCGCGTCCCTGCGCAGGCCTACACCACGCTGATCCGCGGGGTGCCGGACCTGGTGCTGATGCTGCTGATCTTCTACAGCCTGCAAACCTGGCTGACCTCGTTTACCGATTTCATGGAATGGGAATACATCGAGATCAACCCGTTCAGTGCCGGGGTCATTACCCTGGGCTTCATCTACGGGGCTTATTTCACCGAAACCTTCCGTGGCGCCATCCTTGCCGTACCGCGAGGGCAGATGGAAGCGGCTACCGCCTACGGCCTGACCCGCGCTCAGCGCTTTCGCTTGGTGGTGTTCCCGCAAATGATGCGTTTTGCCCTGCCGGGTATCAGTAACAACTGGATGGTGATCCTCAAGGCCACGGCGCTGGTGTCGATCATTGGCCTGGCCGACCTGGTCAAGGTGGCCCAGGACGCGGGCAAGAGCTCCTATCAGCTGTTCTTCTTCCTGATTCTGGCCGCCTTGATTTATCTGGTGATAACCACCGTTTCGAACTACGTCTTGCGCCGGATGGAAATCTTCTACGCCGCAGGTACCCGGGAGGCCGTGCGATGATCGAACTTCTACAGGAGTACTGGAAACCTTTCCTGTTCCAGGACGGCAATCACATCACCGGGCTGGCCATGACCCTCTGGCTGCTCAGCGCCTCGATCTTCTTCGGCTTCGTGATGTCGATCCCGCTGTCGATTGCCCGGGTCTCGGACAATGTCTGGGTGCACTGGCCGGTGCAGTTCTACACCTACCTGTTTCGCGGAACGCCGCTCTATATCCAACTGCTGATCTGTTACACCGGCATTTACAGCCTGGCCGCGGTGCGTGCTCAGCCCGTGCTGGACGCGTTCTTTCGCGATGCGATGAACTGCACCATCCTGGCCTTCGCCCTGAACACCTGCGCCTACACCACGGAGATCTTCGCCGGGGCAATCCGCAGCATGGCCCACGGTGAAGTCGAAGCGGCCAAGGCTTACGGACTGACCGGCTGGAAGCTGTATGCCTACGTGATCATGCCGTCGGCCCTGCGTCGTTCGTTGCCGTACTACAGCAACGAAGTGATCCTGATGCTGCACTCGACCACCGTGGCCTTCACCGCGACCATCCCGGACATTCTGAAAGTCGCACGGGACGCCAACTCGGCGACCTTCCTGACCTTCCAGTCGTTCGGCATCGCCGCGTTGATCTACCTGGCAGTCACTTTCTCTCTGGTCGGCCTGTTCCGCCTGGCTGAACGCCGTTGGTTGTCTTTCCTCGGCCCGGCTCACTAATTCAGGATGCTTGCTCATGTACAAACTGACCGTTGAAAACCTGCACAAAAGTTATGGCAACCATGAAGTCCTCAAGGGCGTTTCGCTGAACGCCAGGACCGGCGATGTGATCAGCCTGATTGGCGCCAGTGGTTCGGGCAAAAGCACCTTTCTGCGTTGCATCAACTTCCTGGAAACGCCCAATGACGGCGCCATGAGCCTGGACAACCAGCCGATTCAAATGGTCCATGACCGCCACGGCATGCGCGTGGCTGACGCCAATGAACTGCAACGCATCCGCACTCGCCTGGCCATGGTGTTCCAGCACTTCAACCTGTGGAGCCACATGACCGTACTCGAGAACATCACCATGGCCCCACGCCGGGTGCTGGGCGTCAGCAAGAAGGACGCAGAGGATCGCGCCCGGCGCTACCTGGACAAGGTCGGTTTGCCGGCACGGGTGGCCGATCAATACCCGGCGTTTCTCTCGGGTGGTCAGCAGCAACGGGTCGCCATTGCCCGTGCCCTGAGCATGGAACCGGAGATCATGCTGTTCGATGAACCGACGTCGGCCCTGGACCCGGAACTGGTCGGCGAAGTACTCAAGGTGATCCAGGGGCTGGCCGAAGAAGGCCGCACCATGATCATGGTGACCCACGAAATGAGCTTTGCGCGCAAAGTGTCGAACCAGGTGCTGTTCCTGCACCAGGGGCGGGTCGAAGAACAGGGTGCGCCCGAGGACGTATTGGGTAACCCGAAAAGCGAGCGTCTGCAGCAGTTCCTCAGCGGCAACCTGAAGTGACAAGAGCGCCTTCGAGCAACCGCAGGGTCGCTCGAAGGCATACTCAATGACGCTTTACATCTCAACCTGTGTACCCAGCTCTATTACCCGATTCAATGGCAATTTGAAGTACTTCAGATTGCTATTGGCATTCTTCAGCAAAAACGCGAACAGGCTTTCTCGCCATCGGGCCATACCGATGCGCTTGGTCGGGATCACCGTTTCCCGGCTCAGGAAATAGGTGGTGCGCATCGGGCTGAAGTCCAGCTCGGCCAAGTGACAGAGACTCAACGCCAAGGGGACATCGGGCTCCTCTATAAAGCCAAAGTGCAGACTGACCCGGAAGAACCCTTCACCATAGGCTTCAACCTCGAACCGCCGTTCAGCGCTAACGCGAGGGCTGTCTTCAGACACCACGGTGAGCAATACCACCTGCGCATGTAAAACCTGGTTGTGCAGCAAGTTGTGCAGCAGCGCATGCGGAACGGCATCGGACCTGGCCGTCAGAAATACCGCCGTACCTTGTACCCGATGAGGAGGCTGCGTGCGGATGCTACCGATGAACAGTGGTAGAGGCAGCGCGGTTTCGTCCAGCCGTTCAACAATGATCTTGCGGCCCCGTTTCCAGGTCGTCATCAAAATGAACAGGCCAATGCCGGCAATCACCGGGAACGCACCACCCTGGAAGATCTTCGGAGCATTGGCCGCGAAGTAAAGGCTGTCTACCAGCAGAAAACCGAGCAGCATCGGAATGGCCAACCAGCGAGGGGTTTTCCATAGCAGCAGGACGACGGCCGAAGACAGGATGGTGGTGATCAGCATGGTGCCCGTCACCGCGACCCCATAAGCAGCGGCCAAAGCACTGGAAGACTCGAAACCAAGCACCAACAGCACAACACCGACCATCAACGCCCAGTTGACCGTGCCGATGTAGATTTGCCCCTGCTCCTGGCTGGAGGTGTGCTGGATAAACATGCGAGGGACATACCCAAGCTGGATGGCCTGGTGGGTCAGGGAAAATGCGCCTGAGATCACGGCTTGAGAAGCGATGATGGTCGCCAGTGTGGAGAGTGCGACCATCGGCAGCAGCGCCCAGCCCGGCGCGAGCAAATAAAATGGATTGCGCACCGCCTCCGGGTTCTCCAGGATCAAGGCTCCCTGGCCAAAATAATTGAGTAGAAGCCCTGGTAAAACCAGAATGAACCACGCGCGGGCAATGGGTTTGCGACCGAAGTGCCCCATGTCGGCATACAGTGCTTCGGCGCCCGTCAGCGCGAGTACCACTGCACCAAGGATGGCCACACCGACTCCCGGATGGGCGATAAAAAAATGCGCTCCCCAGTATGGATTGAGCGCTTGCAGTACTTCCGGTCGCTGGGAAATGCCATAGATCCCCAGCACACCCAGCACGACAAACCACAGCACCATCACTGGGCCGAACAGAATACCGATGCGAGCCGTGCCGTGTTTTTGTATCAAGAACAGCGCCACCAGCACGATCAATGACAAAGGCACCACCCAGTGCTCTATTCCGTCAAACGCCAGCTCTAGCCCCTCAACCGCAGAGAGCACCGAGATAGCCGGGGTGATCATGCTGTCCCCGTAAAAAAGTGCCGCACCGAAGAGGCCAAGCAGAACGAGTACTTTACTCATAGCCGGATAGGGGGCTGCCGCCCGACGGGCCAATGCCGTCAGCGCCATGATCCCGCCTTCACCCTGGTTGTTGGCGCGCAGAATGAACAGCACGTACTTGATCGAGACCACCCAGATCAACGACCAGAAGATCAACGACAGAATTCCCAGCACGCCATCGTGGTTGGCCTGGACACCGTAGTGACCGGCAAACACTTCCTTTAGGGTGTACAGGGGGCTGGTGCCGATATCTCCGTACACCACTCCGACAGCTGCGATGAGCAGTCCCACCGCTGAAGTTTTGCGATGGGGTTCTTCAATTGCATGGATCGCTGTTTCGCTCACTTTCTACGTCTCGAGTATTGAGGGCCGAAAACGCATTCCGTGAGATTTCAAGGCCAGTGGACTTCAGTGAAACCGCCATCGACTTCAGATGAGCAGCAAATTGCACAGCCAAGTGCTCACTCTTTCCGAAGGGCCTGCGACAGCCCCACGCCACCTTCTACTCCCCTGCAAGCAGCGTCGAAAACCCTTAGGAAATTTGAGGGTAATAACGTAGAAGTTGAGAGATATGAGGCATAAAAGCAATGTCGGTTTTGCCAGCCAGTATCGTTGCGAGTAACAAAAGCCACCGTAAAAAAAGCGTAAATTTAGAGCCTTTTTTGCATCAAACCAACATCACCAGGTCAGCCAGGGCTCAACGACTGTGGAGCGTCGCTGAGCGTTCACAACAGGCAAGACTGCCTCTTCAATCGAATCGCTGGCCTCCCAGCTTCTGCCGCCGGGCACAAAAGTTTGGTAATCATGCTCGAAGCGCTCGAAACGGGCCCCGGCCAGGACTCGCAAACGCTCGGTCAAGGTCACCTGATCCTGGACGAATGCCGCGTAGGTCTTGAGGTTTTCCTGGTCGTTGGTCCGGGTCCGGGTCCGGGTCCGGGTCCGGGTCCGGGTCCGGGTCCGGGTCCGGGTCCGGGTCAAGGCTGGACGAGGCTGGCCATACAGCGGGTTGAAGATATTTGTATTTTCAAAAAGCTATCTGCGGTTGCGCCAATCGCTAATCAAGTAATCCCGGAAAACTTCGCTTGAGGGACGATGCGGCGCATAAAAGGCGAGCTCACGCTCGACCTCGTAGTTTGGTGGCGCACGCGTTTCCCTGTAGGAGCTGCCGGAGGCTACTCCTACGGATATTTCGTTATATGTGTTCCCCCGGATTCCGTGAAGAACCTTATCTTATGCAGTCTGTCGACGCAGGGTCAGGATGGCTGCTGCGAAGCAGATGAAGGTCGACCCTACCACCCAACTGACCCACCGGGACAAGTCAGGCCGCGTCAGCACGCCCCTGGCCCGGGAGGCAAGCGCGGCATACAGGCTCAGCGACGCAACCGACAACGCCATGAAGATCGAGGTGAGGATCAGGAACTGCGGCAGCAACGTCGCACTCTGGTCGATGAATTGCGGGAACAACGCAGTGAAGAACATCGTCGCCTTAGGGTTGGTCAGCGCCGTCAGGAAAGCCGACTTGTACAACTTCAAGCGCGTGGGCCTGCTCTTCTTCGAACCATCCTGCATACCGTCCACGAGCATCGGGCTCTTTTTGAACAACTGCCTGACACCCAGGTAGAACAGATAGCCGGCACCGATGACCTTCACCGCATTGAACAGCCATTCGGAACTGGCAAGCAACGCCCCCAGGCCCAGCATGGCAGCGGCAGACAGGCAGAACAGGCCACTGGCATTACCAAGGGACGACCACACTGCGCTGCGCTGTCCGTGGGCCAGGCTGTTGTTGATCGCCATCAGGGTCGCAGGCCCTGGACTGGCAATGGCAATCGCAGCAACCAAGGTAAAAGCAAGAATCGAGTGAAATTCCATTTTCAAAGCTCTTAGTGGGATCGGCGCTGCATATTACAGCAGGTGATGGGTCTACACGTCACATGACACTCAGCTACCTGGCTAAAGAGGTGAGAGGTCGGCGCGCTCATCCGCACTCGAGCCGAAAGCTCATCGACACGACGCGCCGAGGTGTAATTCAACTTCAGCCAATCGATGGCTTTCGCGATCCGATACCCCTGGCCATCGACAGACGTTATTTGTCGAAGCCGGCTCGCCTGATCACTCTGCAAGAGACGGTAATGAATCTCGCGCTGAATCAAGGGGGCCAGAACAGGGATGGACTCAGGCTCATCGAGCAGTGCCAGTAAACGCTCGAACGACGCCAGCATCGCGGGGGTCACTCAACCAATTCCTACCCCCTTCGCAACCGGTCGATCACGGGTTGGCGGCAAGTCACTTTGCGTTATCAGCTCCGCCAGCATGCGCAGATCGAGTTTCAACGTCAGCCCCACGCATGGCTGTTCCGGGCTTGCCGCCAGCACTTCTGAATTGGCAGGCAAGTCCAATGAGGTGATCAGAAATCGCGACCTGTCATAGGGGTAACCTTCGCCACCTACCCAGAGCAGTTTCTGATTGACTGGCAGAGACCTTTGGAGCCCAGTAATCAGCTGACTGATCAGAAGAGAATCCTCCTCTGGATTTTCACAAGCGAGTATTTACTTGAGCCCCAGTGGTCCTCTGCGCTACGAGAGTCCAGCAACAGCCGGTGGGGGGAAAAGTAGGGGGAATCCATTTCATGGACCAAAATCACCCTCGAAGAACCCGAGTTGCTGACTGCCCATTGGCCCACTGCCGATTCAAGTGGTGCGCTTGCATTATCACGCCTGTTTGCAAGCCAACGAGTCAGTCCCCACGCAGAATCAGTGCATGCGCGCCATCCCACTCGGCGAAGATTTTTTGCCCGCAGTGCACGCCGAGCAAGCTGTAATCGGCATGCCGTTTCTGCACCTGCAACTCAAGCCCGCCGCTGGCTTCGAGATAAATGTTGACCATCGAACCGATGAACTCTTCACCGATGACGGTGCAGTTCAGCCGGTTGCGTCGCATAGGCTGCGCGGTCAGGTCGATATGCTCGGCGCTTACGCAGACCGTAACGCGCTCAGCGGGAACAACGGTTTTACCCTCCGGCAGCCGCGCCAGGAATCCACCGTGCTGCGAATCGAGGCAAACCAAACCGCTATCGTCGAAGCCAACGACAGTGCAATCAAGGATGTTTTTACCGCCAACGAACTCGGCAACGAAGCGGTTGTGAGGCTCAAGGAAAACTTCCTGCGGCGAGCCGATCTGTTCGACCCGGCCTCGACTCATGATCACTACTCGATCGGCCATTGCAAAGGCTTCGGATTGACTGTGAGTGACGTAGACAAAAGTGATACCCAGGTCCTTCTGCAGTCCAGTCAGCACGCCTTGCATGCGCACACTCAGATGAGCGTCGAGGGCGCTCAGGGGCTCGTCGAGCAGCAGGATCGGCGGTTCGGTGACCAACGAGCGCGCCAACGCCACGCGTTGCCGCTGGCCACCGGAGAGCAGGCTTATATCGCGAGTGGCGAACTCCTCCAATCCAAGCCGCTCAATCCACAGTAGTGCCTTCTTGCGTCGCTCAGCCTTGGCCATCCCTCTCATTCGCAGACCGAACTCGACGTTCTCCAGCACGTCAAGAAACGGGAACAGCGCCAGGTTTTGCCAGACCAGCGGCGTCTCCCGTTCCCAGGAGTAGAGATCATTGATGCGCTCACCGTTAAGACGAATTTCGCCTTCACTGGGTTTATCCAGCCCCGCGAGCATGCGCAGCGTTGTGGTCTTGCCGCAGCCGCTCGACCCCATGATCGCGACGAACTCACCTTTGTAAATCTCCAGGTTCATACGCTCGACAGCCTGATAGCTACCGAAATGTTTAACCACGTTGTCGAATACCACCAACGGTTGAGTCATGGCTGAATCCTTCGTGTTCGGATGATTGTCAGGTTGGTATCAGGCACTGGCGGGCTTACGCCGCCGCATCAACAGCAGTTGCGCGAGGATCACCAGGGTCATGGTCGTGATAAAGACGATGGTGCCGATTGCGTTGATGGTCGGGCTCACCTGTCCTTGCAGCGTATTGAGGATGCGCAAGGGCACCGTTTCGTTAAGCCCCGACACGAACCAGGCGACAGCGAACTCATCGAAGGAAACGGCCATGGTCACGAACAGCGCGGCGAAAATGCTCGGCGCCGTGAATGGCAGGATCACATAACGCATGGCCTTCCATTGATTGGCCCCCAGGTTCCAGGCCGCCGCCTCAATGTTCGGATCCATCTGCGCCAGGCGCATCCTGATGACCGCCATTGCGAACGGTGCGCACATCACGATATGGCTGATCATCACCGCGTAGATCTCGCCGGAAAGTCCGACCCGCGACAGGAAGGCCAGCATCGCCAGCCCCATGATCACCACCGGAATGGTGGGCGGCAGTAGCGCAAGCGCCATGTAGATCGACTTGCCGAAGAACGAGTAACGGAAGTCCGTGTAAGCCGCCGTAAACCCAAGCAGAGTTGAGACCAGCGACACGACCACACCCACCGTCAGGCTGTTCCTGAATGCCTGCCAGACCGCCGGATCGCTGGCGATCAGCTCGTACCAGTGCAGGCTGAAGCCGCCCAGCGGCAAGGAAGGGAAACGGTCAATGTTGAACGAGAACACGAAGCTGCCGGCAATCGGCAAAAAGATGAAGAGGAACACCAGTACGACAAAGCTGCGAAGCAAGAAGTTAATTAGCCGATGCTCGTTCATGCGCGTCTCCGGTAAGCGAAGCGAACCGCACCAAAAGCCGCGATGAGCAACGTCACAATCATCATCGTTGCGATCACCGCCGCGCGTGGCCATTGCTGGCCGGACTTGGTGGTGTCAGTAATCAGCGTACTCAAGGTCGGCGGCTGACCACCCCCCAGGTAGAGCGGGCTGACAAAGTCGCCGAAGGTCAGGATGAAGCAGAACAGCGCCGCAACCACGATGCCGATCCGCGCCGACGGCACCACCACCAGCAGCACCGTTCGCAATCGTCCGCAGCCGAGGTTGTGCGCGGCCTCAATCAACGAACGATCGATGTACATCAAGCTGAACAGTTGCAGCAAAACCACCAATGGCAGGCACAGCGTGAAATAACCGACATAAGTACCGATCGCCGTATTCAACATGGCAAACGGCTCCAGCCCAAGCAGACCGAGCGCTGCATTGAAGATGCCGTTATCGCTGAGGAACACCTGCCATGAATAGGTGCGCACCAGATAGCTGGTGAAGAACGGAGTGACCAGCAGCAACACCAGCAACTGCTTTGCCGACTCGCGGAATTTGAAGGCGATCGTATAAGCGCAGGGAAAGGCCACCAGGCTGACCAGCACAGTGGCACCCGCCGCCATGGCGAGTGTATGGACGTAAGCATCCCAAAAGAAGCCGCGGCTGAGCATGTAGCTCCAGTTTTGCCACTCGAACGTCGGCACCATCCTGAAGTTACGTACAAGCCAAAAACTGATGGCCACCAGAAATGCCAGCGGAAATACGAAGAAAATCAATTGCCAGATCAGGATAGGCATCGAGAAACAGAGGCCAAACCAGGGCAAGCGCCACACCCTCCTTGAACGGCGCTCTGTTCGGGCACCTGCATTACCGGAGAGTACCGACGGTGAAGTCTTCAACTTGTCTGAAATCATAGCGACCACCTCCACTCGTCTCGTCAAGCACCCTTGTATTGCGACCAGAAGTCATTCCACTCATCCAGACTCTGCCGGACCGGGAGTTCGCGGTACTTGATACGACCATCGCGTATGTCATCCATGACGTTGCGCTGGCCGAGCAGCATGCCCTGGCGCTTCGCCTCGGCGGGATCGGTCTGGTTCAGCAGTTCCCAGCCCTTTTTGCTCGGGATCAGCGCTGGATAAGCGGCCATCTTCGCCGACTTGACCTGGCCTTCAGGTGAAGTGATGTATTGGATGAACTTCTTCGCCAGCTCCGGGCTGTGGGCTTTTTTAGCGATGCAGTAAGACTCCGTCCATTGCAACCCGCCCTCCTTCGGCAATACGGTTTTCACCGGTGCGCCGGCACGTTGCAAGACACCGGTGATCCAGTCGCCGATGCCGCACATGGCATGGATCTGACCGTTTTTCAGTGAAGAAAAGGTTCCGCCGTAATCGAAGAAACCGCCGATTTGCGCACGCAAGCTCATCATCTTCTGCTGCACCGTTTGCCAGTGCGCGGTATCGATGTCGTACGGGCGCGCGTTGCCATTCATCAAGCTGATCTGTCCGAGATTCGGCAGGTGCCAGTCGAAGTGTCCAACCTTGCCCTTGAGGCTTTCGTCCCAGAACACGTCATAGCTGTGCACCTTGGCTTCGGGAACGAGTTGGGTGTTGTAGGCGATGCCGAGGAAGCCAAAGCGAATCAGGACCGAGTAGAGCTTGTCCCCCTGCCAGTGGCCGGGGAAATGCTGGAACTCCGGGTAGAAGTCATCGAAGGGGTAGTCAGCGGGGTCAAGTTGCTCGATGTACTCGGCGGCATTGAGTTGCTGGACATATTCGGCATCGGACAGAATCAGGTCGAAAGTGCCCGGCGGGGACTGTGAGATCAACCCCAGCATGTTGTCGCCGCCGGTGTAGTACTTGGCCCGGACCTTGACCCCATATTGGCGCTCGAAATCAGCGACGATGTCCGGCTCTGCGTGTCCGGCCCATGCGAGTATGACCAGTTCTTTTTCCGCTGCGGCGAAGCTTCTCAAGGGCAGCAAACCAGAAAGCGCGGCGGTGCCTGCCAGAATACTGGTGGTCTTGAAGAATGTACGGCGTGAAAGGTCGATGCGATTTTTCATTATTGTCTCGCCTGGTGATGGAAAGTGGCTCAGATGAAAAGTGCTCCTGTCCGTCTCATCCTTTTGCTCTTGCCTGCTGCCTGCTATCGCTGCCAACCACGGCATCATTCGCTGGCTGGATGCATTGCAGCAGGTCGCCATCACCCGTTTTTGTGCACGCTCGACCTGGACTTTGTCAGATCCGACTCATGCCCCTTCTCACGCAAAAGCGACGAGCCTTAATCCGATAACCGGACAGAAATGACAAATCAGAGGGTGATTTGTCATTTACGGGTCGGATTTAGACAATTCTGCACCCTCCCCCTCTGATCGAATTGATTCATGCGCCGCCTTCGATTCCTGCAATCTGGAAGGTCGGCCAGACGATAGGCAAACGCCCCCAACCGCCGGTTGAAAATTACCAACGGTCAAACGCTTTCAGAGGCTGTATAGATGAACAACAGTGTCGTTATTGGAGAACTCACCTGGCCTGCGTATGCAGAGAAGGTCGCTGCCGGCAGCCCAATCTTTCTGCCCGTCGGTGCACTGGAACAGCATGGACATCACATGTGCATGGAAGTCGATGTGCTGCTGCCTACCGCGATATGCAAAGCGGTAGCGCAGAATGTCAGCGGCCTGGTCTTGCCTGCCCTCGCCTATGGCTACAAGTCTCAGCAGAAATCAGGCGGCGGCAACCACTTCCCGGGAACAACCAGCCTCGATGGCGCCACGCTGACCCATACCGTGCAGGACATCATCAGAGAACTTGCCCGCCATGGCGCACGCAAACTGGTGATGATGAACGGGCACTTTGAAAACTCGATGTTCATTGTCGAGGGCATAGACCTTGCCCTTCGGGAGCTTCGCTACGGTGGCATCAACGACTTCAAGGTCGTCGTGCTGTCCTATTGGGACTTCGTCAACGACCCTACCGTCATCGAAAAGTTATATCCCGAGGGATTTCTCGGCTGGGATATCGAGCATGGCGGAGTTTTCGAAACCTCTTTGATGCTGGCCCTGCACCCCGACAAGGTCGATCTGAGTAGTGCGGTTGATCATCCTCCCGCGACCTTCCCGCCTTACGACGTATTTCCCATCATCCCTGAGCGCACGCCGGCCTGCGGAACACTGTCATCCCCTAAAGGTTCCAGTCGCGAGAAAGGCGAGCTGATTCTCGAAGTCTGTGTCTCTGGCATCAGCGCCGCTGTGCGCGAGGCTTTTGATTTGGACACCTGAAGAACACACGGACGTGCCGAAACGAGTACTCACGGTTATTGCTTCACCCTCTCCAAGTAAAATAAAAAGGGTAAGTCTCATGTCCAGCAGCTCAACCTTGGCCCCAGGCCTCAAGCAGCGTCACGTCACCATGCTGTCCATTGCCGGTGCCATTGGCGCCGGCCTGTTCATCGGTTCAGGACACGCCATCGCCTCGGCGGGGCCGGCCGCCATCCTGGCGTACATTTTTTCCGGCACCCTGGTCGTGCTGGTGATGCGCATGCTGGGAGAGATGGCCGTAGCGTCGCCCGATACAGGATCGTTTTCGACCTACGCCGAGCGGGCGATGGGACGCAGCGCCGGCTTCACCATCGGCTGGCTGTACTGGTGGTTCTGGGTACTGGTCATTCCGATTGAAGCCATCGCCGCTGCCGCCATCTTGCACGCCTGGTTTCCCGCCATTCAGACCTGGGAGTTCGCCATAGCGGTCACGGGCCTGCTGACATTGACCAACCTGTTCAGTGTCGCCCGGTACGGGGAGTTCGAGTTCTGGTTCGCCATGCTCAAAGTCATCGCGGTTCTGGGGTTTATCGCGCTTGGCGCACTTGCCCTGGTGGGCGGATTACCGGATACGACGGTGAGTGGGGTCGTTCAACTAAGTCATGAGTTCGGTGGTTTCATGCCCAATGGCATGACCGCCGTCATCGGCGCGATGCTCACCACCGTGTTCAGCTTCATGGGCACGGAAATCGTCACCATTGCCGCTGCCGAATCGCAAAACCCCTCCAAACAGATCACCCGCGCGACCAACTCCGTCGTCTGGCGAATGGGGATTTTCTATATCGTCTCGGTATTCCTCATCATCTCCATCGTCCCCTGGAACGACCCCATGCTCATGGAAGTCGGCTCTTATCAGAGGGCGCTCGAGTTGATGAACATTCCACACGCGAAAATGATCGTCGATATCGTCGTGCTGATTGCTGTAGCCAGCTGCCTCAACTCAGCCATCTATACCGCGTCACGCATGGTCTACTCCCTGAGCAAACGCGGTGATGGTCCTCGAGTACTGCAGAAGACGTCGTCTTCAGGGGTGCCTTATATCGCGGTGCTGGCCAGCACAGCGGTCGGTTTTCTGACCACGGCACTCAATTACTTTGCACCCAACGAAGTCTTCTCCTTCCTCCTGGCCAGCTCCGGTGCCGTTGCGCTGCTGGTCTATCTGGTCATCGCTGTTTCGCAACTGGTACTGCGCAAGAAGATGAATGCTTCGCGGCAACCGATCGCGTTCAAGATGTGGTTTTTCCCCTGGCTCAGCTACCTGGTCATTGCCTGCATCTTGAGCATCCTGGTGGTCATGCTGATCTTGCCGCAGCATCGCATGGAAGTGGTTGCGACGGGTGCGCTGACACTGTCCATCGTCTGTATGGGCGCAATCTTCAACTCCAGGAAGAAGACAGTGCAAGCCGTCGACATCGCACGAACCGAAAACGCTTGAAGCGCTATCCCCGATAGTAACACTCATCCTCGTTCACCTCTTTCCGGCCGTTCTCCACCACGGAGCTGGCCGGTTTTTTTGTTGATCACTCATGCCTTACTCCCCACGTTTTCTACACCCCCTCCAGCCAATCGAGACTCATGACATCTTGCGTGCGTATTCCTTTCGTCGCGGTCCATTGTCCGGACACACACAGTAAAATCCTGAAGCCTGTAAACAGGGCTTACAATCACAAAAACGAGATGACGTTGCCCGTATCGGCAGCTTGCCGCGGCGCATGTCACTGATGCAGTTGAGGAGCGGTAATAATGGCGAAACTCCAGGTGGCGAAACCCGCCGCAGGACGTTCGGCGAATGAACAACGACCGGTGAAAACCGTGGGTTTTCTGGTCATCCCCAACTTCACCACCATCGGCTTCGCCTCCGCCGTGGAAACACTGCGCATGGCCAATCTGGCCGCACGCAAACCGATGTTCCGTACGGTCATCATCGCCGCCAGCCTGGAGCCGGTGACGGCCAGCAACGGCATGCGCATCCTGCCTGACCATACCATCACCGATGCACCCAAACTCGACATGCTGTTCGTTGTCGGATCAAACCCGATCGTCTCCAATCACGGCAGCCGACCACTGCTCAATTGGCTACGCAAGCTGGCGCATGATCAGGTACCACTGGGCGGGATCTGCACCGGCAGCCACTTGTTGGCGCGCGCCGATCTGCTCAAGGGCTATCGCTGCACGATTCACTGGGAAGATATCGAAGCACTGAAGGAGCGTTTTCCGGGGATCATCATTTCCAACCAGTTGTTCGAGCTGGACCGTGATCGCTACACCTGCTCCGGTGGCGTGGCCTCCATGGACATGACCCTGCAGCTGATTGCCCGCGAACCTGGTGGTCGCGATATCGCAGCCCATGCGGCCGAGTTGTTGTTGTGTGATCGGGTACGCAATGCACAGGAACAACAGCGAGTGCCATTGCGGCAAAAGCTGGGTACCTCGCAGCCCAAGCTCAGCCAGATGGTGGCGATCATGGAAGCCAATCTCGAGGAGCCGGTGGGCCTTGAGGAACTCGCGCGGTTGAACGAGGTGTCGGTGCGCCAGCTCGAACGCCTGTTTCACAAGCATCTGCAGCGCACGCCGAGTCAGTACTACCTGGAATTGCGCCTCGCACGGGCGCGTCAATTATTGCTGCGCAGCGAATCGCAGGTACGTGATATCGCCCTCGCCTGCGGTTTCGTTTCCCCGGCGCACTTCTCCAAATGCTACAGCCGTTTCTTTGGCGTATCGCCGATGGGTGAGCGCAAGCAAGTAGCGGCGGTGCATTGATTGGCAGGTTGGCATTCAACATTGATGTCAGCTGGAATGGCCTCTTCGCGAGCAGGCTCGCTCCTACATTTATCTTTAGTGAACACAGAATGTGTGTCCGCTAAAGATCCCTTGTGGGAGCGAGCCTGCTCGCGAAGTCATCCTCGAGGACACCTCAGTCTGTCAGTCCTGCAACGCCTTATGCGCCGTTTCCCGGCTCGCCAGCATGGCAATCAATGCCACCGCCGCTGCCGCCAGCAGATACCAGGCCGGGGCCATTTTGTTGCCGGTCAGTTGAATCAGCCAGGTCGCGATAAACGGCGCGGTGCCGCCAAACACCGCGTTGGCGATGTTGAAGCTGAAGGCGAAACCACTGAAGCGGACGCGGGTGGGAAATATCTCGGCGAGGAAACACGGCAAGGTGCCGTCGTTCATCGCCAGGATCGCGCCGAAAGCAATCTGGATCATCAGAATCACCATCAGCGGTTGATTCTCCAACATCCCGAACAGCGGAAATGTCAGCGCCAGGAACAATACTGAAGCGGTCAGCAGCATGGTTTTGCGCCCGAACCGATCCGACAGTTTGCCCATCAGAAAGATCAGCCCGATGTAGGTCGCCAGGGATACCGTGGACGCCAGGAACGAATCACTTTCGCTCATGCCCATTTCGGTGGACAGGTAGGTTGGCATGTAGCTGAGCAACAAGTAGAACGCTACCGCATTCAGGCAGGTCGCGCCGATCCCGATCATCACACTGCGTCGGTGCACGGTCAGCAATTCGCGAACCGGAGCGTGGGTTGCGCATTCCTTTGCTTCAAGGCGTTTTTCCATCTCCAGAAACTTGGGCGTGTCTTGCAGACTCATGCGGATGTAGCGCCCCACCAGCCCAAATGGCGCTGCCAGCAGAAAGGGTAAACGCCAGCCCCAGCTGTGCAGATCCTCGACACTCATCCACGCATGCAGACCGGCGACAAAGACCGCGCCGAAGAGCAAACCAGCCGCCGTACTCGCCGGGACAATGCTGGTGTACAAACCGCGTTTACCCTCGGGCGCATACTCGGCGAGAAACGCCGATGCCCCGGCGTATTCACCTGAAGCGGAAAAACCCTGGAACAAGCGAATCAGCAACAACAAGGCCGGTGCCCACAGGCCGATATGGTTGTAGGTCGGCAGGATGCCGATGCAAAAGGTCGAGATCGACATGATCAGAATCGACCAGGACAGCGCACTACGCCGCCCGTATTTGTCACCGAAGTGGCCCCAGACCAGTCCCCCCAGCGGGCGGACGATAAACGACAGCGCAAACACGGCGAACGTCGCCAGTAGCGCGGTCGTCTTGTCGGTTTGCGGAAAAAACGTGAGCGCGATGACGGTTGCCAGATAGCCGTAGGCCGCATAGTCGAACCACTCGACGAAATTGCCCATGAAGCTGGCACTGGCCGCGCGCCGCAGGGCCTTGCGCTCGGCGGTCTGTTCAAGTTTCTGCGCCAGGGTCGGCGTCAGGCTTGCGCTTTGGGTGTTCATTGGGCACCTCCGGTGTCAGAGGTGTGGTTATCGAAACGAAGAGTCGAGGCGTAGAACATGACAAAACCCTCTATTGTTTTACTTGGCAGGGTTAAGGTTCAGTAGATGCTGCGCGTTTTTTAGCGTGCATACGTTATTTTTTCGCTAGTACACAACCATTCCTCAAAAAGAAACGCCGCACAGGTTCACTGTGCGGCGCGGGATCTTACTTCTTGATGATGTTGTGTTCCGGGCCATACGGGAACTTGGTGATGTTTTCCCCACCCTGTTCGTTGACAATCAGGATGTCGTGTTCACGATACCCGCCGGCACCCGGAAGGCCTTCGGGCAGCATGATCATCGGTTCAATGGACACCACCATCCCTGGCTCCAGCACCGTGTCGATGTCTTCGCGCAATTCCAACCCGGCTTCGCGTCCGTAGTAATGGCTCAGCGTACCGAAGGAGTGGCCGTAGCCGAAGGTGCGGTATTGCAGCAGATCGTGTTCCAGGAAAATCTCGTTCAATTGCAGCGCGATATCGCAGCAGCGCATGCCTGGCTTGATCAGCTTCAGACCGGCCTCGTGCACTTTGACGTTAACTTCCCATAAGCGCAGATGCTCATCGGAGCAGTGGTCCAGGAACAAGGTACGTTCCAGTGCGGTGTAGTAACCGGCAATCATCGGGAAGCAGTTAAGGCTGAGGATGTCGCCCTTGTTGACCTTGCGCGACGTGACCGGGTTATGTGCACCATCGGTGTTGATACCGGACTGGAACCAGGTCCAGGTGTCCATCAGTTCGGAATCCGGGAAAGTGCGGGCAATTTCGCGCACCATCGCCTGAGTCGCATGCAGGGCTACTTCGTATTCTGGCACCTGATCACGCAAGGCTTCGACGATGGCCGCACCGCCGATGTCCGCGATGCGTGCGCCATGACGGATGATCGCGTGTTCTTCGGCGGACTTGATCATGCGCATACGCATGCACGGTGCGGCGATATCCACCAGCTCAGCCTGCGGATAGCGGCTGGCGAGTTTGTCGCGATTGAGCAAGTTCAGATGGTCGAATTCGATGCCGATGCGCCCGGCCTTGGGCAAGGCTTGCTGGATCGCGACGAAGTAATTGTCGCGCTGCCAGTCGGTGTAGACGATGTTTTCGGTGCCGACGGTACGGCGCCATGGCTGACCGCCATCAATGTTGGCGCTGATGGTCACGGCGCTGTCCTGGGTCACGACCAGCGCGTACTGACGCCCGAAGGAGCAGTACAGGAAATCGCTGTAGTAGTTGATGTTGTGATAAGACGTGAAGACTGCCGCGTCAATATTGTTCTGCGCCAGATAAGCCCGCAATTTGGCCTGGCGGTTGGCATATTCCTGAGCCGAGAACGTCGGGTTCACTTTTTCGCCGTTCTTGATCTGGATGGTTTTCGGCATTTGCATGTCATTTATCCTTGTCATTGATTGAGCAACAGAAGGCGCCAATCTGGCGGGCCGTTGAAGATCATTCGAACAGATGCAAGGTGAGGTTTTTTGTGCGAATCCGACCTGTAGTTGGTCATATCCGCTGTCTGCGAATCGGGTCCCCGAGTCCCCCGGCAGAAACAAAAATGCCCCCGGCAAGCGCAATAAAAGCCGCTTGGCGGAGGCATTGGCAACGCAGTCAGTGCGCGAGCGTGCTTGCTCGCGATGTGGCCGGTGTGTTCAACATTGCTACCCGCTGATTCTGCGCCTTCGTGAGCAAGCTCGCGCCCATATGATCGCGAGGGTGTGCTCCGAAGTATTGGCGATAGCAGCGCGAGAAATGTTGCACCGAGACGAAACCGCACTCCCCGGCGACATCTGACAAAGCATGTTCACCGGCCCGCAACAACTGGCGCGCCTGTTGCAGCCGCAAGTCCAGGTAGTGTCGGGACGGCGAACAACCCAGACTGCGCTTGAACAGCCGTTCCAGATGTCGCCGGGAAATGCCCATGGTGTCGGCCAGTTCGTCGATACCCAGCGTTCGGCGCAAATGCTCGTTCATTAATGCCAGTGTTGCTTGAAGTTTTTCCGGGGCGTCATGCAGGGGAAGTAGCGGCCGGGCCTGGCGTGCTGCATGTTTTTCCATCCGCAGTATCAGACCACGACCGTGGGTCCGGGCGAGAAGCTCGTGCATCAACCCTTGAACGGCCTGCGGGCCGACGCAGGTCAGACGCTGGCGATCGACACAGAACGGCGCTGCTACCGGCGTCAACTTGCGAAAAGCAGCAAAGGTCAGTGATGGGGTGGGCTGCGGCAAACTGCAGCGGAAACCATCCAGCGCGCCAATCTGCGCCAGCAGCCAACCGGCCTTACCCAACGCCCCCAGGCTGATCGGCTGCCTCGCCCAGTGGTTCAGTTGCTGGAGCAAGTCTGGATATTCGGTTTGAAGATGCAGGTTATCTCCACCGCAGAGGATCAATATATCGAACATTTGTGCCTGATCCAGTCGTGCAGTGGCGGTTGCGATGCCGTTGCTGGCGTTCAGTTGCTGTCCGTCCAGGCTAAGCATTTGCCATTGGCAAACATTGCACCCCGCCAACTGATTGGCCAGGCGCAATGGCTCCAGCGCATTGGCAAGGGCATACAAATCGAAGGCTTCCATCAACCAGAAACCAATACGCAGCACCGGCGGTTGTGGCCGGCCAGACTCGGTCAGTTGCAGCATGTTCCACTCCCCCGTTGGTCAAGGTAACTCAGCATTCGATGGAGTTGACCGCCAGCCCGCCACGGGAGGTCTCTTTGTATTTGTCATGCATGTCGGCACCGGTATCGCGCATGGTGCGGATGACCCGGTCAAGAGAAATGAAATGTGTTCCGTCACCGCGCAAAGCCATCTGCGCAGCATTGATCGCTTTCACCGCCGCAATAGCGTTGCGCTCAATGCACGGTACCTGCACCAGGCCCCCGACGGGATCGCAGGTCAGTCCGAGGTTGTGTTCCAGGCCAATTTCCGCAGCGTTTTCCACTTGCTCGGGACTGGCTCCGAGGATTTCCGCCAAGCCCGCAGCAGCCATTGCGCAAGCCGAGCCGACTTCGCCCTGACACCCTACTTCCGCTCCGGAAATCGAAGCGTTGCGTTTGCACAAAATGCCCACCGCGGCAGCAGCGAGGAAATAGTCCACGACGTCGCTGTCCTTGGCTTCGGGGCAGAACTTCATGTAGTACTGCAATACCGCCGGAATAATCCCTGCCGCTCCGTTCGTGGGGGCGGTCACCATACGCCCGCCGGCAGCGTTTTCTTCATTGACTGCCAGGGCAAACAGATTCACCCACTCCATGGCGCTCAAGGTCGATCCGATGACATTGGGTTTGCCGATTTCCAGCAGGCTGCGGTGCAGACGCGCCGCGCGGCGCTGCACATTCAATCCTCCGGGCAAGACACCTTCATGCCGCAGGCCCGCGTCCACGCAATTGCGCATCGCCTGCCAGATCTGCGCCAGCCCGTGGCGGATGTCTTCTTCACTGCGCCATACCCGCTCATTGGCCAGCATCAGCTGGGAAATACGTAGCCCATGAGCCTTGCACTGGCTCAGCATCTGCGCGGCAGTGCCGAAGTCGTAGGGCAGTTCGCTCTGATCCCGATCGAGCCGGCCACTGGCGGCTTGCTGTTGATCTACGACAAAGCCACCGCCGATGGAGTAGTAGGTTTCGCACAACAGCGGTTGATCCTCGGCAAATGCGCTCAAGGTCATGGCGTTGGGATGGTATGACAGGTTTTCATCCAGCAGTCGCATGTCCCGCTGCCAGATAAAAGGCACACGGAACTCGCCGGCCAATAGCAGGCATTGTGTCTCGCGCAGATCCAGCAAGCGTGGCTCGATCAGCAGCGGGTCGACTTTATCCGGCCACTCCCCCATCAACCCCATGATCACCGCTTTATCGGTGCCATGGCCGATACCCGTGGCCGACAGCGAACCATACAACCGCACTTCGATACGCTGCACTTGCGCCAGCATTTCCCGTTCGCGCAAGGCCTCGACAAATAGAGCCCCGGCACGCATCGGGCCGACGGTATGGGAGCTGGAGGGGCCGACTCCAATCTTGAACAAGTCAAAAACACTGATAGCCATCGTCGATCTCCGCGCCGCTTCAAAGGTGACAGGAACTCACCCGATTGTCGGCGTCAGGAATCATCAAGGCGTGTCAGATATCGACCCCTAAGTGCTCGCCACTACCAATGGCGAGCTGGATGTGTTGCTCGCACTAGCCTTTGCGGTTGCGCAGAAGACGTTCATCGTCAATGGCGGTGCATTGAGCTATGAGGCGCAATTCGTCAACGCAGTGATCACCGCCAAGGCTCCAGTCAAGGGTCGCTTGAACTTCGAGTGGTTCGGCGCCTGGGAAAACGTCATCGGCAAGATGCGCGAAGTCACCAGCAGGACCAAGAAGGACGAGGACACTGGCGAGTTCAAGAAGTACCGTGTTCCGGGCTGGAGCTTTGACGACGAGAAAGGCCTTGGGATTAAGGTCTGGGCAACCTTCAAGGGTGAAGACGAGCCACGCATTCTGGAGCCTCTGCTCACCCAGGTCCGCACGCGGAACTCCACACTTTGGGCGGAAGATCCCAAGCAGCAGATTGCCTACCTGGTAACTAAAAAATGGGCGCGACTCTTCTGCCCTGACGTCATCCTCGGCGTTTATACACCCGATGAATTCGAAGACTCGTACGGCGGTGAAATCGATATCACCCCTGCGAAGCAGGCTTAAAATACCACTGCCGCTGCTGGTGTGTCGTTCGGCCCGAAATCCCCGTCGCCGGAAATCGATGGAGTATTCGCAGACCTATTGGTCGTCGCGAGGCGGCAGGACATCGAAGCCTATGCGACAGCCTGGGCAGGCCTAAAGCCCAAGCAGCGCGCAGCGATCGGTCTGGAATGCCACGAAGCGCTCAAGAACATGGCGGCAACCGTTGATGGCGACTTTACCGATCTGACTGGCACCAACGACGACCTGTCTCAGGTCGAGGAAGCGGCGTAGTGAGAACGGAACTTCAGGGCACTGAAAAGTGGCGTGCAGACCGATCTGGCCGAGTGACAGCCAGTCGGTTCAAAGATGTGATTGCCTGGGGGAAGCCTGACAAAAATGGGAAGCGCGAGCCTATGGGTGCGCGCACCTCATACATGCGCGAACTGTGCTTCGAGCGATTGGCAAAGAAGTCCAAGCACAACGTCAGCAGCGCATCCATGAAGTGGGGCCACACCGAAGAACAGAAGGCTCAGGACGCCTACGAGATGCTGACCGGCAACATCGTCATACCGTCAGGGTTCATCGTCCACCCGAAGTACGACTGGCTCGGCTGCTCGCCAGACGGGCTGATCAATGACGACGGTGGCACAGAGTCGAAGTGCCCCTTCAATGAGGCGATACACGTTAGGACTTGGCTCGAAGGCATGCCCGAGGAACACATGCCGCAGGTCCAGGGCTGCATGTTCGTTACGGGACGGAAATGGTGGGACTTTCTGTCGTTCGATTCTCGTCAAGACGAAGAGTGCCAGCTCTACATCGAGACGGTTTACCGCGACGAAGACTACATCGCCAATCTGCACAAAGAGCTGGTCCAGTTCAACCTGGAGCTGAATCGCATGGTTGATGAGGTCGCGGACAAAGCGCGGGCACAAGCCCACAGATTAGGAGCTTGAGCATGATCAGCAACCATCTCAACCTGGTTGAGCAGCTTCGACCCAAGTCGAACGAACTGACGGCCCAGGTCGAGCAGTACCTAGCCGCTGGCGGCAAGATCGAAGAAGCCGCCCCCTACAACTACAAGCCCAAGCCGATCAGCTACAGTAACCAGATGCCGCCGGCACCGAAGCCATTTGTTCGGCGACGGGTTGAAGCGCCTCCCCCGCCACCAGATGCATTCGATGCCCGCCAGCAGGCACGCGAAAGGTTGGTCGATCAAATTCGTGGGTTGAGCAGTACACAAACCCAAGTGGAAGTTGCGGCAGTCGTCGGCGTCAGCAGGAAAGCTATCTACAACATCGCCAAAGAGCATGGCATCACATTCCAGCGCCCAACCCGGGGAGGCGCGAATGACGCGCTGCGCAAGGAGCAAGCAGATGCCAGAGACGCGAAATATGCCGAGCGGATCAGGGCTTTCATGGAACTGGGCATCACCCGGCGCCAGTGCTGCGGGAAGCTGGCCATCGGCAACAAAGCCTTCGAGCGGATCATTGCGGCCCACGACATCGACTACCCGAAAGCGCGCCGAGGTAGTACTTCATGCGCCGCATAGCTCGCGTCCAACAACGCAAACGACAAACCTGGTTGGCATTGCCGGCCAGCGGCATAGAAGAGGTATCCCATGGCAGCGGCGCAGAAAGATCGATTGGCAAAGACTGCGGCGAGGCGAAAGACTCGCGGCGAGGAAGAATTGCGAATGCATGTCATGGCCGGCACCCGGCAAGCGCTGGCTGACTTGATGGCCTGGCACGGCATCGAGGAACAGGGCGAGGCAATGACGCTGATGATTCATCATCTTCATGCGTTAGGGCCTCAAAAGTCCACGCCCCTGCTGGAGCCGCCGCGACACGAAATCACGATTAGCGAAAACGTGTCGCGGAAGCTGGAACTTGCCTACAACCGCGAAGCTCTGCGCATTTGTCACGACGAATAACCCAGACTTATTGGACCATTAACTTCCGAACTATTCTTGAGTTTTTTACTAAGATTTATTTCGTTGAAAAGATTCCAGCAACATTGGCACGCCGCTATATTCTGGATCATTTCCAGTGTTTTGGATTACAAACATCAAGTCCGCTTCAGCAGAATCTATATCTCCCATCATGAAACGTGCGGTCGCCCTTGAAATATAAGGCGTATAAAACTCAGGCTCATCGTTTATCATAGAGCTAGACTCTTCAATTATTGATGCCCAGTCTCGCAGCTCTGTAAGGGCCTGAATCTTTGGAAGCCAGTCTGCCAATTCATCTGAGACAATCGTCCTATTCCCCGTCACCGTAGTTTTTACACCGCGATAAGAGTATCGAGTTGAAACGTTACGTTGCGCATTAACGGCCCTCAATCTCAACTCGTCTAACTGCCTCTGCTTTTCTTCGACCTGATGCTTGTATTCATCAACGCTCTTCAATAATGCGTTCTTACCTGACACCAACTCATCTATTTTACCGTCCTTTATCTCATCGATCTTACCTTCAAAATACCCAACTCCCATTGTCGAAAAAATAACGAGAGCCGCCCCAATATAACCAACCTACTTAAATATAAAACTCCAGTTTTCAAGACTCATATCCGCTCCATCCGGCTCCATGCCGGTCACCCGTAATACCCCAACCAAAACCAAATTGCCACCATCGGTCACGTAGAGCGGTGTCATCCAGTTACTTGCTTGCGAAGCGAAGCATGATACCGCCCACACAAAGACCCGTAATTGCCTTGACGATGGCATACCCAGGCCCACCGCACTCGACGTAGCGGTATATCGAAGTGACCAGGAAAATGGTTGATACCATCAGGATGAAAATCGAGATCCCGCGCTGGACTCGAATTCTCTCTTTATTGCTATAGACGTACATCTGGCCCTCCCTGGGACTTCCGGTTCCAAGCACAACAATACCTTCCGCTGCGCATCCGGTCACGGAGGGCGGTGCCTAATCAATACCGAAATTATCACCAGCAATAGGCAGCTGGGTCAGGTTCGCGCAACGAATTCAATCCAAAAAACTAGTTCTGCTGGAATTTCTCCGCCATCAGCGGCGCGAATTGTTACTTCTTCTTCACTAGGGATCTCAGGATCTTCAGGCGAGATTGCTACAACGCCATGCAATTCAAATTTCTCGTCATCAATCCAATAAACGACGCCTTGGTTATCACCATACAAGGCGAATCGCTTTGCCACCTCGTAGGAACGTGTCGTGGAGACGGAGCATCCACCATACAACCCTGCGTCGATCTGATGTGCCGCGACTCGGTTGGCTTCTGTTGGCCCACGGGTGAAGCGACCGTTACGGCTAATGCGGCCATCGCGGAGCGCCAAAACCTCTATTTCACCGTGCATATTTCTGGGGAGGATTCTCCCATTATTAGCATCGTGTTTTGCCTTGCACTCACCACGATAAAGCATCGAATCCCCCTCGAACCGGCCCCATGCCGGGCCGAACACAAATACCCCACTTCAACGAATCACGCCAGCCGGCGAGCCCGGTGCCTGGCTGGAGATTACTATGCACGTCCTATTCTGCAGCTACGGGAACGATTCCATCGCCCTGATCCAGTGGGCGCATGAGCGCGGCTTGAAGAATGTCTTCTGCCTCTACTCGGATACTGGATGGGCAGTAAGTTGGTGGCCTGAGCGCGTGGCCGCCGGCGAGGCGCTAGCCCAGAGTTATGGTTTCACGACCGATCGCACCGAGTCGGAAGGAATGCTCGACCTAGTAAAGAGAAAGCGCGGCTGGCCTGGCGCCGGCGGTCAAGGTCAGTTATGCACCTCTGAGTTGAAGGTGCTACCCGCGCTGGCCTGGCTTGATGAGCGTGACCCTGAACGGTTGGCAACGGCCATGACCGGAGTCCGAAGGTCAGAAAGCGCCCACCGGGCGGATGCGCCAGAGCACGTCGTTGAGTCCGAGCGACACGGCGGCCGGGAGCTATGGCAGCCGCTGGTGCGGCACGACGACGCGATGCGCAATGAACTGCTGGCCCGCGCGGGCTTCGAGGTTCTACCCCACCGGTCCCGCGAATGCGATCCCTGCATCAACGCCAATATCGATGAGCTGAGACTTCTGTCCGATGACAGAATTCAGCTCATCGACATCACTGAGCGCGAACTGGGGTTCACCGCCAAGGGCAAGCCCCGTGTGATGTTCCGCGCAGCGCGCCGGAAGAACGCGGTTGGCATCCGAGCTGTGCTGCAGTGGGCAGAAGCGCCCAGGGCGCGAGATCAGATGCAGCTATTCCCAGCCAGCAAGTGCGATTCAGGCTATTGCGGAGGTTGATTCTACCGCTCTCTCAATCTCCGATGCTCCACCCTGTGGCAGTTCGCACATAGGCATTTGAGCTGGTCCAGCGTAGTAATATGCCCCTCCTGCATCTCCGCCAGGCTGGTTTCATGATGATGAACTTCAATGCAGGCCGCCCCATGCTCCCCATATGTTTGCATCGGATCTAGAAGACAGAGCTCGCAGAAGAGTTTCCCATGCCTTTTCAGAAAGTCCGATTTCTTGGCTCTTGTAAGCCCTGCGGCTCTCTCCTTGCGCAAGTGAACTACCAGCTTCTGTCGACCCTCCACCCATAAAGTTTCATCTGCATATTCTGGCAAGCGCTCAGAAGAAGGCTGGTCGCCCTTGGCAACAATTTCATACCCCGCTTCCTCCAATAACTCGAAAAAAACAGTTCCTAGACCACCCGAAAAGTCGACAGGGGTTATCGCTCTACCCAAAGCTCTAGACGCGGCAAGGCCGAACACCTGCTTTGGCGGAAGACGTATCCCTCCTTCAGCAATGAGGTCATAGTCAGTAGACGGTCCAAAACCAGGCACATCTACTCCCGCAAGAAGGTCTTGCACTGCGAACCAAACGTACTCTGCTGTAACACTCCTAAGGAGTGGTGCTGGCAAACGTTTAGCTTTCTCTGGCGGTTCCTCAAGCTGCGTACGGTACTTTAGGTCTGGCAATACAACCAACCGGCCAGCGATGTCTTTTGAATGGAGCGATCTATTGCTGCTGCTCCCTGATGGGAGCCGGCAGCGTATAGCAAAACCTTTGCCTGCATATGCAGCAAGCTCAGCTGCATCGAATACTTCGACATGGGTGCTTTTGCTATTTCCTACTGGGTATACGCGATAAGACCTGATCCCCGTAACGTCATCTCGCTGAAAGATAGGGCGTATCTTGCGACCTAGAGAGTCCTCAAAGTAAACAGCCCTTGATAACAACTGATCGCCTATCTCAATTACGTCCGCAGAACCCATCGCTCCCTCTTCCACGTCTGTCGCCATGCGAGTGCTGGCATCCCATCCAAATCTTATCTCACTTACACCAGCCCGGAAGGCTCAGGGCTGTCTGGAGTATCAATGACTACTGCAATTGATTTGTTCGCCGGTCTCGGCGGATGGTCAACCGGTGCCCGCAATGCCGGTATTGAGGTTTTATGGGCCGCCAATCACTGGCCTGTTGCGGTTGAGTGGCACAGCACCAACCACCCGGACGCCATTCACATCTGCCAGGACTTGCACCAGGCGGATTGGTCGAAGGTTCCCGCTCACGACATCATGCTGGCCTCGCCGTGCTGCCAAGGTCATTCGAAGGCGCGCGGTAAGAAATCTGGGAACGCTCAGCACGACGCATCGCGGTCAACAGCCTGGGCGGTTGTGTCGGCTACCGAGTTCCACCGGCCTGAAGTGGTGCTGGTCGAGAACGTCGAAGAATTTACGGACTGGGCCTTGTACCCTGCCTGGTCGCAGGCAATGGCAGCGTTGGGCTACATGATCGCGCCGCATGTCGTTGATTGCGCAGATCTCGGCGTACCACAACACCGCGCGCGCCTGTTTCTGGTTTGCACCCGGAGCAAGGCACCGCTGAACCTTCAACTTCACCAGCGCCGGCATGTGCCAGCCTCATCCTTCATCGATTTCAAAGCGGGCAAGTGGAGCCCGGTTGTGAAGCCGGGCCGGGCTGAATCGACCCTGCTCCGCGTGAAGAATGGCCGGGAGCGCTTCGGTGATCGTTTCATCATGCCCTATTACGGGTCCGGCTCTGGTCTGACTGGCCGCTGCCTTGAACGTCCAATTGGGACCATCACCACACTGGATCGGTGGGCCCTGGTGCGGGGGGGATGAGATGCGAATGCTTTCGGCAAACGAGGCCCTTGCCGCCATGTCGTTCCCGGCCGACACGAAACGCCCGGATAATCACCGGCTGACCATGCACATGACCGGTAATGCGGTGCCGCCACTTGCAGGCCAGCGAATCGTCGAGGCACTAATGCTGGCCTAAAATAAAAGTACTCTCATTTCAGTTTCGGCAAATCGCTGATGGTATGAGTGACGTTTGAGCCAATATCTGAAACCTCGATTTTTTGATTGCCATTTTCATCCATTACGATTTTTAGTTGCCCACCAGTGGCCCCGCTTGCAAATAGGGGGTACAGAATTGCTCCGCCCTCAATAGCGTTTACAGCCTGTTCAAAAGTAATGATTTCGTGTTGACCTGTTGCCTGGTTGTTGCCACTCACGGGGTTCCATTGAAACTCAACTACCTCACCGTTCTTGTTGATGCGAACTGCCGATACTAAATACATAGCCATAACGCCACTCCTTTCTTGAACGCTCAACTGTAGCTCATCCCTTACTACCCTTCAGCCCGGGCATGCCCCGGCATAGGACGCCCCGTGCCCAAAGAAAGCAAACTCACCTTGAAGCGCCATCGCGCCGAGCAAGTCAACCAGGTGATCCGGATCATCGCCGACCATGGCCGCCGGTTCTTCTACAGCCAAGCCGTAAATCGCTACGTCAGCATGGAAGTCGATGCTCGGGGCAAGGTCTGGTTTATCGACGACTACAGCGGCAAGCGCATCTTCACGCATGACACGGTGTGGGGCGCGAAATGGCGCGGCTTCAGCCACGGCGGCACGCTGAAGGATCTGGTCAAAGAATTTCGGGATTACATTTGCACCTGCGAGCCGCTGCATCCTGGCTTTCTTGGGCCCGAGCGTTTCAACGACAGCAACATCTGGGGTTATGACGAGGCCGGAATGATGGCTGTGAGAGAGCGGGCCGGCGCTATTCCAGTCTTCCGTCAGCCAGTCGCGGGAGCCGCATGAAGCGCATGTACCTCAGCGGCCCCTGGCCGGCTTGCCCGGCCTCAACTTCCTCGCCGATGACATCATCAGCCACTGCGCCGACGGTAAGTCTTCAACAAGAATCAGTAGGTGCGAATGTGCGCAATAGCGTCAGCCCGCGGCCGAAGGCTCACTGGTGAGATCCATGGTCCACGGTGACTGAATAAAAAAACGCAGCTTAATATCTCAAAGCCTAATCATACGGCGCACATTTTCCGCACGCTTAACCTTGTCAAATTTCATTATTAAACTTACATCAATATCTTCAGAATCCATAAATGCCATTTCATCAAATAGAGAAAACACCTTATCGCCATCAGAGACAAAAGTATCTTTATTAAGCGGCTTCAACATAGAGAACTTCTCAACATAATATTTTAACCCTTCGCCCTCAGGCGTCAGACAATTCAACAACAGCATATGCATCTCGTATGACGACAATTGCCCCCTCAATATATTTGCATAAAACCGCTTCTGCTCATAATTCATTTTTGCAACTCTTCGAATAGAGCGCCCCGTCAACCCACCCTGCGAGCTTGAAGAATGAAACTTTGCATTATCTATCATTTTGCAAATTTGATACATATTTCTAAAATAGTGCCCAAGAGCATTATCACCCCGAGACATGATTCCTGCTGCTATACGCTTAACACTGTCTTCAGTAACAATATACTGTAAGCAGAATTTTTTAAATTCGTTACTAAAATCAACGAAAACACCGCGCCCTCGGCTACTGTTCCCCGGCACCTCTGTATCAGCTAACAATCGGGCATGAACTTCGAGCATCCGAAAAAACACTGACTCGAAATTTTGTCTTTCAAAGACCTGGGTTTGTTTAATCAATGTTCTATTAGCAATTTTAGTTTCTTCTCGCGCCTCAGCGAGCTCCTTACTTTGTAGTCGAATTGTATAAAGAACTGCAAGAATCGCGACAAAGCTTAGAATAGGATTAAGTACCCCTCCAAAAAAATCCCCTAACTGCCCCCAATATTGAATGAATTCAAGCTGCTTAAACTCAACAAAAGGAATATTTTCATCACGTAAAAAACGCTTACACAAAAGCCACGTAACAAACGTGATCGCTCCACCTGCAAAAGTAAGAACTAGAACAGTAAAAGCAGCACCGTAAATCTTCTTTACAAAAAACCCTACCGCATACTTTAAGAAATAAGCAATTGAATTTACATACATTTTTGCCGCTAGCATTTTTTGCTTTATATCCGACCCCATACATCCCCTTTACGCCAGCAAACATTGCTATGCGATACAAAAAAACCCGTTGAACAGCGCGACGGCGAGCCTCATCTAGACCAGAGGGACAACTAGACCGGGAGATATTCAACTCGGTATACCACCACACGGCACCCCATTGATTGTGGAGGTAACGATACCTGCACCTAAATGAGTTTGATACACGTAACCGTCTTCCACTACCAGCCCACCAGTGAACGGCGGGCGAGGAATCGCTATGCCCCAAGTAAAATTGAAAGCCTATCAAGTGGGGGACAACGACATCGTCGCCGCCTACGACCCCGCTGGCGCTATTCAGGTGCTATGCGATTACAGCGGCTATCCGCACGCTGAGTTCAACCTGGAAGACGTCGATCTGGTAAGCGACGCCATGCTGGACAACACGGAGGCATTTGACCAGGACGAAGGCAAGTCCATGACCCTGGAAAAGTCTTTGCGACAAGAGCTTGAAGAGCTCACCGAGCCAGCCTACCTGCACGGCTGGGAATAACCCCTCCCCACCTTCTGCCGCCACGCGCGGCATGGAGCACTTATGTCTGCAGAACTGGCGCAGGCGCCCTCCCGGCCCCGGCGCGAAAGCATCCTCCCCCGCTTCATCCGCGCCGGCGCCGCACCCATTTACCTGGGAATGTGCCGCGCAGAGTTCGACAAAACGGTGCGCCCTTATGTCAGCGAATTCCCCATCGGCGAGCGCGGTGTCGGCTTCGACCGACAGGAGCTGGATGACTGGGCAACGGCGTACGTCGAGGCCAAAGCAATTGATAAAAAACGCGCCCCGGAGCAACAATTGCCCCGCAGCGAGCGCCAGAAAGGAGATAAATCATGGCGCGAAAATCGATCACAGGCCTCTCCGAGAGGAAAGGCATCTGGCATATCGACAAGAAAATCAACGGAGAACGACTTTACGAAAGCACTGGAACTGGTGACCGGGAAGAAGCGGAACGCTACCTGATCTTCAGGCTGGAGCAGATCCGCCAGCAGAAGGTGTACGGCGTAAAGAAGGTCAGGATCTGGCGGGAGCCGGCGACTCGCTTCCTGCTGGAGTTCAAAGACCAGCCTTCAATCAAGTTGTCAGCGCACCACCTTTCCCAGCTGGACCCGTTCATTGGCGACATGCCGCTGACCCACATTGACGACCAGGCTCTGGTGCCGTTCATCAAGGACAGGTTGGCGACCAAGAAACTCGAGGACGGCAAGGTAAAGAAAGGCGTCAGCAACAGAACGGTGAATATCTCGATCGAGCGTGTGGTTCGGGTTTTATCGTTGTGTGCCAGGAAGTGGCGAGACGATGAGCGCAGGCCGTGGCTGGACAGCGTGCCGATGCTCACGAAGTTGGAAGAGAAGAAGTCGAGCCGTAAGCCCTACCCGATGTCATGGCAGGAACAGTCGATTCTCTTTGCGGAATTGCCCGCCCACCTGCAAACGATGGCGCTGTTTAAGGTGAACACCGGCACCCGGGAGCAGGAAGTCTGCAAGCTTCGATGGGATTGGGAGATTTCGGTACCGGAGCTCGGGACCAGTGTTTTTCTGATCCCGGCCGATTTTGGCGGAAGACACGAACGGTCCGGGGTGAAGAACGGTGACGAGCGACTGGTCGTGCTCAACAACGTGGCAAAGTCGATCATCGACAAACAGCGGGGTCTGAGCAAGGAGTGGGTTTTTCCTTACAAGGACACCGCGATGCACCGGATGAACGACTCGGCTTGGAAGAAGGCGCGGGTGAGAGCGGCGAAACTCTGGCAGGAGGAAAACCTTCGCCCCGCTCACCTAGGTTATGCATCCATCAGGATTCATGACCTCAAACACACGTTTGGCCGTCGGCTACGCGCAGCAGGCGTCACCGAGGAAGACCGCAAGGCACTTCTGGGCCACAAGAACGGCAGCATCACCAGTCACTACTCGGGCGCTGAGCTCGGGCATCTGATTGAAGCTGCGAACATGGTATCAGCAACCGATTCGCGTGGACCGGTCCTGACCATCCTGAAGAGGAAGCAGGCGTGAAAAATCGAGAAGTCACGCAAATGTCACGCACATGAAAAAGGCCAATGCTGTGAACATTGGCCTAAGTCATTGAATTATATGGTCGGGACGGAGTGATTCGAACACTCGACCCCTAGCACCCCATGCTTGAAAAAGGCCGTAATCCCCAGCATTTGTTGAGTCTTCTACTGGCGCTCGCTGCAAACGGTGCCTTACAGAGCCAGACCAACATTGGCGAATCCCCGAAAAAGTCCCCACACCTTTTCGGCCCCTCCCCGGCATCCTGCCGACCGTACCCTTCCCTCTTTTACGATTGACCACTGCTACGCTGAAATCTCCACGGAGGATTTCGCGATGCCAAATTCTGATCTGCTCCCTTCCTTGCTGTTCAAGCTCAACGAAAACCAGCTCGCCCTTGAAGCCGCCATCCTGGAACTGTCGAACTGGGTCGAGCAGCGCGGATCGGCCGACGTCGCTGACAACGTGCGCGGAGCCCTGGAAGCCATCGACAAGAACGAAGAGTTCATCAAGATGACGCTCGCGGTGATGATGGCGCCGGAGTGACTGCAATCGACGGGACCACTCTAGCCCAAGATTGCAGCCCGGTTTTTCGCAGTTCGGCCACGAGCGATCGATCCCCCTATGGTTGAATAATTAAACCGTCGTGACGCATGGCCTCATCAGTTATGCAGGCTTTGAGCTTGGAGTGGGTAGGCATCACAGCGGCAGGCCTGCATAATACTGGCTTCTAGCCATCCCCATCTGAGAGCCTTGATGGGCAGCAAAAGAGGAAATCGCTGTTGAATAAATATGGCCTTGCAGGCTTGGTGATTGGTGGTGTTTATTGCGCTTACCTAGCAGTCGGCGCTTTGAGCACAATCGGCGGCTATGGTGCCGTTCAAGATTTGAATGAGTGCATGGAAATCTCGGCTAAAGATCCCATTTCAAAGCTCAGAGCAAAAGAGTTTTTGATTAAAATTGACAGTCGGGTGGTAGCTGAAACCACGGCAGCTAACGTCGTACAAGGAGCCGTTGCGATTGCAGACGCTGCGGCGGGACAACATAGCCAAGACCCGAGCCTTGCTCCAGCTCTAAAAGAGTGTCTTGCAAAGCTGAAGCAGGCTATCGAAAACTGACAATCCGTCTGACGGACATTGACTAGGCTTTAGTATTCCCGCCTCCAAGTTTGCCATTAAGGAATGCAGGCGAAAATAGAAGCCCCGAACCTTCGGGGCTTTGCTTTTATCAGACACAGGAAAACTGGATGTACCAGTAATTTGATTGCGCCCAAAAAGAACCTGTTCCCGAATTTATGACTGCTCCTCCTTCTGCATTCGAGCCCTCAGCATCAATATTGTATCGGCCTCCGCAGGCCGCATGCATCTGCTTATAAGCATCCTCTCGGCGCTGCTTGCGAACAATATCTGCACCATCGTTCAAATACTTCACAATCCCAGATCTGGAGCTCTCGTTCACTGGCGCATAAGCAGATCCAGAGTTTGGAGAGGAAACCATTTCAGCGGACATGCAGCCGGCCAAACTTGCAATGCTGATTACGAAGAAAAAAGATTTGATGAACTTCATGTACTGGTTCTCTCCCTGCCGAAAATTAACAAATCCCGATAGCTGCGTTGCACTAACAAACTACGTGCATTGCGACAGGATCTGTAATGGTAGTTCTCATCTTGTCATAGCTCCATACGCAGCTTCGCAGGTTAGCCCCCGGGCTCGGGTTTGGTCAGCAATTGCAGCCAAGTCGCCCGCTCGCTGGTCAACGCGCTTGAGCACGTCGGCAAGCACAGCGGCGGCGCGGGCAGCTGCCTTGCTTGCGGCGGCAGTACAGGAATTGCCGCTGGCTTCACTGGCTGCGAGTCGACGGGCAAGGTTGTCGGCGGCGAGCTGCACGCCGTCAGCAGAAGCGCGAGCGGCAGCAGCATCAGCCGTCGCTTGATCGATAATCCGTTGGCCATCTTGAACCGCCTTGTTGATTGACTGTTGGTAGGCCTGCTCCCTGGTGCGCTCAGCGGCCTCATTGAGCGCCCTCGCCTCGGCGTCCCGGGTGTCGCGGGCATTCCATTCCGACTGCCACTTTTCAACCGTGACCGTGACGCCATGGTGGTAGGCGGCAAACAACGCCCCGGCTACCAGAGTCAGTGCAGTGATGTAAGGAAGGACTCGCAACCAGACCGGTTTCATGGCACGTCCCTGAAGAAAACGTGGCCGCCCAACTTGAGAGTCTGTTTCGCTTTCGCCGCCCAGACCGGCGCCTTGATGGTGGTCGCGTAATAGTGCGTGGCGCCGCCGGTGGGATCCGGCACCTTTCCATCGATCACCTGGTCAGCGGCAATCCGCGCCTGTGCGAGCTCACGGAAAGGAATCTGCTTCGCGCCACTCAGGTAGGCGAAGTTCGGGTCGTTCCTGTTCCAGCAGCTGAACTGGTACGGCTTCTGGCACACACCGGCATAGCCCTCCCCCCACCACGACTTGTCCTTGCCGTCGTTCACGCGGTTGCGGATGGTCCAGGCCACGGCGATCTGGCCGGCCAGGGATTCGCCGCGGGCCTCGCCCCACAGCGTGCGGGCGAGGATGTCGCGGTCTCTCTCGGATACGGTCATCACTTTTCTCCAGGCAAAAAAAATCCCGCTCGATGGCGGGTGCGTTGTGCGGTGGCTACGCGTTACATCACGTCGGTGGCTGTCGCTTCGGGGTCAGCGACGATCACTGGAACCGCCGGCTCGTTCGGCAAGACCGGCGCGGCGTACCAGGTTGGCTGGACGGTGACCTTGCCCAGGGAAAACTTGTAGGTCTTCCAGGCTTTCAGGCTGACGATCAGCGCGGCCTGTTCAGCTTGGTCCTCAACGGTGGCTTCGCCGACATCGATGCCATAACCAAGCGTGTCGACGCGGTCTTGGATGCGAGCGATCTGTGTCACCGCCTTGGCGTTCTTCGCGGCTAACTCGGCTTTGGCCGCGGCTAGTTGCACGGCCTGAGCGGCGGCGTCCTTCATGTCCTTGGTGACCAACTGCGACCAATCAATGTTCATCGGTGACCTCACTCGCATCGGCAGGTTCTGGAAGGGGCTGGGGCAACTGGACAAGGCCGTCTGGCACATCTACCAAGTCGGCGGGAAAGGCTTGTTCCGGGCTGAAGTTGGCGGGGATAGGCAAGAACATGGCCAGCCTGATTTCGCCGCTGGTTTTTTCGATATCACCAATGAACCACTTACTGGTGATGGCGGTGCCGGGCAGCGTGCTGCCTTCGGTCAAAGGCGAGAAATCGAACACCTCGCCGTTCACAATCAAAGTTTCCCCGCGTTTCTCAATCTCCAAAACATCATCGCAGCGTGTCGGCCACAGCTTGATCCGCATTAGAACCACCTCCCTATGCAAATAATTCGAATATTGGTAACTGTTTGAGCTGTTGGGCCATTGCGATAAACAAGAGACACGCTGGACGTCGAGACGGCGTATCCATAAGAGAACCCAAACTGATCATTGGATGCCGAAGGTGCACCGCTCCCCGCCACATAAAAAGATGCATCAATGAACGTAGCCGGCAATGCGAGGGGACCTACCACGGTGAAAGTGTTCGCCGCCACAGCAGGTGAGCCGACTGGTTTTGCAACACAGATAAGCGTGCCGTCTGCAAACTTGGTGTAGGAGCCCGCCGCGTTTGTACCCGCTTCGATAATAGAACCTGTCGGCACTCCACCCGATTGCGAAACCGTGCCGAGAATGGCGGCCGCAGCGAGCCTTGTGGCCATACCGATGGTGTTGCCCGTACCGCCCTGAGCAGTACTCAGCGCCGTAGTCAGGCCCGTAAGGCTGGTGATATCAGTATTGGCACCATTCAATGCAAGGCCACGCCAGCCGCCCCAAGTGGTGGCTCCAAGGCGTTTGCGAACAGAAACAACTGGAACGGCTGTGCCTTCTTGGAAGGCCAGCTGAGCAACCTCTTGATTGTACCGAGTAACGATCATCGAATAAGGCGCCCCCGGGATTGGCGCGCTGAGTGCAGTCCCGATGATACGTGCAAACCCCGGAATGATTGCCAAGTTGGCGTCGGCAAAACCCATCCCTCCGTTGATACCGCCGATACCAAAGTCGCCGACCCTGAGCAGGCGCCCCGCCGTCGTATCAACGTCACTGGTCATGACGTCCGATGAAATGGCGGTCCCAACGGCAGTTAGCCCGGTGCCACCTTTACTTTGCGGCAGAACATCGTAGTTACCGGTCGTACCCAGTGCCGCGAGCTTTGCCCCGTAGGTATTGACCAAGGCTCGCAGCGCATCCGCCGAGTCCTTCACGTAACCCTGCATCGGCGCGAGGGCGTAACCTCCGGCGGCGTTGGTCGCGCCCTTGTAGTTAGGCGAAATCGACATCGCCGTGTCGCTGGCAATGTTGGTCACCTCATACCAGGCGCCGTCGGGGCCGCGAAAGGCATCGCCCACACGCGCGTTCGCAATGAAGGCAGTGTTCGAACCAATCACGGCGCTCGAATTTAGGGTGACAGAGACCGTTCCTGATTTGTACCAGGGCATGGCAACTTCCTATTTTATTGGTTAAACCGCGAGCTTTGCGAAAACAGCAGGCATAAAGAAGGCGAACGGATTGCTAAATCCGTCCGTAATGGCGTACAGCACCCCGGCATTGAAATCCCAAAGGGTTTTAACGAGACGACCGGTAGCTGACCCCGTCAGCATGTTCATGCCGAATGTGTTGATCAGCAGGTACTCGTTTTCGGGAAAGTTGAATGGCACGGTGTAATAGTTCCGCGAGGAACCTGTTGGAGTGGTTTCGTACCGCTGATAAGTCCAATTCTGAAACGCCCTCGTGAACAGCGCCGTCGGCGTGGCGGAGTCAAACAGCAACTTTGAAGACCCGTCCCAGAGCCGCATCCCATAAGTGGCAACAGGTTGTGCACCGAATGTCGCCGCGAAGTACCGTCCGTTCGGCTGGTTGCTATTCACGTCGTAGGCCCGAACGTAAAAGCCTGTCCAATTGCCGGCCGATCCGATCACCTGCATGGCGGTGAGCCCTGCAATCCCTCCCGTATCTGGACGGCAAAACACCAACGGCGGCTCCTGACTGGTGATGACACGAGGAAAAGAAGTGGACGATCCGAGCCCTGACTCCTGCGTCGGCGCATAACGACCGCTGCAGATCACGTTGAGCCGGGCAAACTCCGAGTCGATAACCACCTGATTGCTGTTGTTGATGAAACTGAGCCCATAAGTCATTAGGCAAACCTTATGACCATCAAACGCATGGTCCCGCTGGTGGAAAGACTGGCCGCGAAGGTGCGCGTGTAGTTGTAAACACGCGCAACCCCCGAGAGCATTTCAGTTTCGAACTGGAAAGATAAGTCCGCGTTGTAAGGGCCTACCGGAATAACGATCGCCACCGAGTTGGACGCATCGCAACCTGGCACCGAGAAGTCCTGATTCGCTTTCGCGGCGGTTGCAAAGCTGACCTGGGTCGACAACACAATCCGCATGGTGAAAGAGTTCTCATCGAGCTGCAGCGCGCCATCGGGTCCCCAAACCCGCATTCCATAAGCCATTTTTCACCCCAGATAGCCGAGTCGGACACGCAACACGTTGTTGCCGTCGTAGACCGAGACGTTCAGCGAGTTGATCACCAGCCGCCCCTGACCAGGGACAATGCCGTTGATCTCCAGCGTTCCGTCCTTATTCAAGATCCAGCCTTGCTGGCCGGCGATGTAGTTGGTCGAGCTGATATAGCTGCCGATCTTGGCGTTGGTGATGGTGCCGTCAGCGATGAACGCTGAGTTCATAAACACTTGGCCGCCCTGCACCGCAAACGGAACAGACGCAGCGCCGCCGGCTATGGTGTTGACGATGGCGAAGCGATCCGCGCTGACCAGAAACTGGCTTTGCAATCCGGCTGCTGTGTTCTCAATGCCCAGCCCAATCCCGGCGGCGATGTACTGCCCGGTGGAGGTGCTGTATTGCATCTTCACCGACCAAGTCGCAGCCAGCTTGCCGTTCACGTCGTTGATGATCGAGGCGTTGGTCTCGATCATCGTCTTCTGTTTGCCGATATCCACACCCTGACTGTCGAGCTGCGAACCCTGCCCATCGACCGTCGTACTCAGTTGGGTGATCTGCTGAGTAGTGGCTTGCTGGTTGTTAACCACCACCTGTTCAAGGGTGGTGATGCTGGCCACGTTGTCGCCGATCTTGGCTTCTAGCGTTGTCTGCCTTCTCGCCGAAGCCTCAGTTTCTGACGCGCGAACTTTCTCCTCCGTGGCAATTGCGGCGGTGCTGGTCCAGCTCTTGAGTGCGTCCGCCAGTTCCCCTTCGCCGTTGTCGTCTCGAAATGAGGCCCGCAGCGCATCGAACGCCGTAGCTTGCGCAGTGATCTCATCATCGAGGTCGATTATGTCGGCAGTGTTTGTCGAAACCTGCTGGGCCAGTCCATTGACCGTTTCCACCGACTGCCCCACATCCAACCAATAGGTCCCGTTCGGTGGTGGCGTGTTGATCGGCACCGGCACCTTGGCCTGATACAGCAACTGGCCAGAACGAACGATCGCATTCTTGATGTAGGTTTTGGTCGGGTCGTAGGTTTCGTCGAGCGCATTGATCTGCGTTTGAAGCCCGGGGATTTTATCGATCTCGCTTAGCAGGTCTTGGCCGAGTTCTGTCTCGGTGATCTGCCCCTTTATCATCTCCAAGATCGGAGCAGCGTTCGAGCTCGACTGGCCCAACACCCCGTTCACCACCGGATAGAAAGGACCGAGGTTGCCGATCCGGTCTACCAGGCGTGCCCAGAAAAAGAACGAGGTGCCCGCCAGCAAACTTTGCATGGTGTAGTCGCTTTGCGGGTAGGCCAGATCTGCCAGCTTGGTGGCTACGGCCAGGTTGTTGACCGGGCCATACCAGAGCTCGGTACGCTGGGTGTCCTCGGCTCCCGCTGGAAAACCCCATTTGAGGCGAATGCCGAATAGCAACGAGGTGGCCGTCAGGGATGACACAGCTGGCGGCAGTCCCGCTTTGCCCTTGAGGTTGGTCAGGATCGAGTTACGCCAGATCGACGAGATGTCGAAAGCACTGACGGCCCGCACACGCGCCACGTACGCACCAGCGTAGATCCCAGTGACGTCGACGCTGGTCATCCCGGTGCGTTGCACTTTGATCCAGTTGCCGCTGTCCTTGCGCCATTCCACGTCATAGCCGACCGCGCCGGGCACCGCCGGCCAGGTGATCGTCATGGTGGCGACGGCAATGCCCTGGGAGACAACCGAACTCGATGTGAGTGTCACGCTGGCCGGCGCCGGTACTACGGTGATCGGTATCACGCTGATCGGCCGTTCTTCCAAGCGGGCGCCAGTGTCGATGTGCGCGAACTTGCTCGGGTCGTACTGAACGGCCGAAATTTCGAATACACCCGGCTCCGGCCGCGACACGGCAGTCACCCGGTACAGCGGCACAGCCAGGTCATCCGCGTCGAGCGCCCAGACCAACTCGCGCTCTGGCAACGCCGAATACGCGACAGTGAGGGTCACCGCCCGCCCTGCCACCGACTGCACGGTGCGCCCCTCGCACTTGCCATTGGGCAGGTTCAGGATCAGTCGGTCGCCGGCCTTGGCTTGAGTATCGCGGTCAAGGGTGATGGTGCGACCAGCAACTGCGGAGATTCGCCCGCCGATTGCGCGGCCCGCCAGTAGCTCGTCGGCCACCGGGATGACGTACCCAGGCAGAGGGATGCGACCATCGAGACCCACCTTAAAACTGACGGCCCGGTCTTTGGCGTTGGTCAGCAATGCCCACTTACCGCGGCGTTGTGCCTCCGACTCGCGGGTGCAGCCAATGGCGCTGATCTCCAGTGGGTTGTCGCCGTAACGCCGTTGCAGCTTCGGATCGGTCACCGAGGTGACGTCGGTGTCGTAGTTGTTCGCCGGGTTGTCGTAGCTGATCAGGGCTCGACTGTAGCGGGTGCGCTCCGAAGCGCTCGAGTAAGTGAACTTGCCGTCGATGACGTTCGCCCGGGTGTAGGCAAAGTCGAAGTCGGTTGCGCGCGGCATGTCGGACAAGCTGAACAATTGCCCTTGTGCCCAATAGGTCATGCCGCGGTAAATCGCCGAGATATCGCGCAGCAGCGACCAGGCGTCAGCCTTGCCCTGCAGGTTGAGGTTGCAGATAAAGCGCGGCTCTTGCCCGCCCTTTCCGTCTGGTACCAGTTGATCGCAGTATTGGGCGATCCGGTACAACTCCCACTTATCGACCTGCCATGGTTTGATCCGACGGCCGAGGCCAAAGCGGTCATTTACCGTGATCCCGTAAGTTACCCATGCAGGATTATCGGTCCAGGCGAGCTTGAACGTGCCATCCCAGATGCCGGTATAAGTGCGGGTGTCCGGATCGTAGTTGCTGGGCACTTGCCATTTACGGGCCCGGCAATCAACGGTCACCGCCGGGATATTGCGGAACTGCTCAGCCGAGAACTCGATGTAAAGCAGTGCGGTGTTCGGATAGCTCAGCTTCGCGTCGATGACTTCAGTGAAGCCAGCGATCTGCATGGTGTCGACGATTTTGTTGTTGTTCTGGTTCAGGGTCACTCGGGTGACACGAATCAGCCAGCCGCTGTTCGCCACCGGCAGATCAATACGGCGAGTGCGCTCGTAGGTGCTGGTGGTCTTGCCGTCGACAGCCTCGCTCAGCACTTGCTGATAAGCGCCGCCATCGGTGGCCAGCTCAACCTTGTACTCGATCCGGTAGCCGTTTACGTTTCCGCTGGCATCGACCGATTGCAGGGCGGGCCACGCGAAGCGCAGGCGCACGGCCGACAACTCGGTATTGCTGATTGCTCGCACATAGGGCGTACCGCTGCGCAGCTCGATGCCGAGTGAGGTTTCGTTCTCGATCGACGGAATGCCTTGGATGTAGCCCTGTTCGACGGAGCCACTGCGGTACTCCCACTTCACGTTCGGGAAGTTCATGTTGCCCTGGGGATCTTGCAGGGGCGTGTTGTCGAGATAGATGTCCTTGGCGATCGGATTGCCAGCGAACTCACCCTCTCCCATGGCGATAAGGATCTTGGCCATGGCCACCGAGCGCAGGCTATCGGGCGCCTCAGTCGGCGTCTTTGGCTTATCCGATCCGCCCTTGGCGCCGTAAATTTCAACCTGCTGTGCTGCGCCCATGCGTTTCTCCAGGCAATAAAAAACCGCCTCATGGGCGGCTGCGGTATTCGACGGTTCGGCTACATCTGGTCTTCGGCGTAGATCGCGGCACTGATGATCGCCCCGCCCCATCGACGTTTGCCGATGCAGAGCGGGACCGGATTGCCGGACGCTGTCGTGTTCTTTGCGCTACCGAAGGCATAGCCGGGGGTGTTCTCGGGCGCGGCGCTGGTCTTGAGGCCCTGGGCCTGTGGGCTGAGCATCTGGATGACGCCGCCGGCGACTAGGCCGATACCCGCGCCAATTAACGGCGCGCCAAACGGCGTGACTGAGGCAAATACGCCTGCGACGATCAAGACTGCGCCAACAATTGTCTGAAGAACTCCGTCGCGCTTGCTGCCGACGATAATTGGCGCAATGCGGATGTCACCGGAGCCGCTGTACGCGATCTCGCTCTCGCCGATATTCTTTCCCTTGCGAAATACAGCGAACTCTAGCCCCCTAGATTTCGCGTTCGAGATAAAGCGCTCGAATCCCGGAATCTGTACGCAGAGCGCTTTTATCGCTTCCGCGGGTGACTTAACAGAAAGCCGGAAGGACTTTCCAAACTGTCGAAGCTGACCGTGCAAACGAATAGTGGTCATAGGCTGGTAGTTGATCGCTGATGCCTGCATTACTTTCTCCGGGCATAAAAAAACCGCCCGGAGGCGGCTTCATGAAATTGGTTTTTCAGTTGTAGTCGACATAGGGGCCGATGTAAAAACCTGCCAAATCACCACTGATCCTATAGATACTTTCCTTTCCAGACTGGACGCTCGCCGAAATAGTACGGATAGCAGCGCCAGCACATAGACCTGATCCAGCCAAGCCTACGCCCAGGTTCGAGCTGCCAGGAGGAAGGTAAAAGGTTGCTCGCTGTCCAGTGCCTATTTTTGCTGCCTTGCGTCCGTCAACGTAAACAACGATGTCGCAGCCAGATCCGACCGCGCCGGAATCTCGCACGACCGTAATTTTCCCACTATCACCTGACGGTTTGGATTGGAACGCGTAAACCTCATCGGCCGGGACAAGCTTGGCATCCTTTACCGAAATTGCCGTTGAGGCGCACCCCGCCAGCAGCATCACCGCCATCGTCCCTATCAAAATCTGCATGACTCCTCCCTAATCAATCAAATCTTTTAACTACACCATATTCCCCGCTTGTGAAGTCGTTGAGACTTAATTCCGTCGGTAAAGACTGGCAAGAATACGTCACATACTTCACAGGAGGACGTCCGAAACGATCTTCATCCCGGTTCGCACATCCTTTCTTAGCAGCAATAATGTATAGAGGTTTCACTACTTCATCATTCTGAACTTGCACTCCCATCGAGAAGCGAATCTTTTCGGAGTGAGCAAAGTCATTACCCGAATCATGGTAATTACCTAAAAACGTCGCGAAACTCTCCCACTTTACAAACTCGAAACCCATTTCACCCAAGCGTTTCAGTTTTCCATCCCGTGGAGCATAAACAGCCATAGCCATCAGGCTTGGATCTTTTTCTTTAGAGGAATATGTCACCTGCGCCGTAACATACTGTGCACCGCGCTCTGCGTCGCGGTACTCATACTCGTCCCCGTGATCATTGAACTGCCATCTGCCTCCTAGCTTGGCGGAAAGCAGGTTAATGGCGGATGAGGTTCCTGTGAACGTGTTCTGCACTGGGATCCCCTTGAAACCTAAAGCGGCCAATTTCTCGGTCTCTTTTTCTTTAGCTTGTCGCTCAGAAATCATGTTATTCAGGAGCTTGCTGGCTTGTGCGGTTTCTGGCGAATCAGGATATTTGCTCTTTAAGGCATTAACAGCAGCACCCACTTCAGTCTCGTTTTTTCGATCTAGTGCTTCGCGAACATTTGCAAAGAGGAGATGAGGGGTTTGCTTTAATCGTAAGTTTTCAGACTCCAACTCCTTCACTCGATTACTAGCTAGCGAAAGCTGTGTGCGGAGGTCTTCTATTCCGGAGCGAAGTTCGGCGGCTTCTTTCCTATATTTCTCTCCACCATCGCCACAACCAGAAAGTAGAACCACTCCTGTTATCCCTGCCACTATCAGACGCTTCATGCAGCCCCTCCTCATTGAGACCCACAATCTAGCACCATCAAAGCCCTACAAGAAACAGCTCGCAGCGCCGCCAGAACTACCCACGGGTACGCCTCAACAAATAGTTGATTGTGAATCTTTGTGCCTAAGGATCAGCCGTGTGCGGTCTAGCCATGGTCCGCCAAACACAATGACCTCCGATGGCTTTCCGTACAGGTGGTGCAACAGGAAAGGCCCAGGACCGAAGGTGTTCGCCTCTTCCTCTGGTAGTGCTGGATCGGTACCGAGGTAGATCCCGGCATGGTTCGGGTGAGCCGTCCGCCCCACCTCCATCACGATCATGTCACCACGCTGCGGCTGGTCGACCCTGTAGAAGCCAGCAGACTCGTAGTTGGCTTCGTACAAGCTGGTGTTGTCCTCGCTCTCCCACCAGCCATCGATACGATTGAAGGCTTCGAACTCCAGACCCCACTCCCGCTTGTACCAATCGGCGCAGACCTGCCAGCAGTCCCACGCGCCGTGCACAAAGGGGCGATTGAGCAGCGGCGTGTTACCGCCCGGGGTGATGCTGCGCAGATCGCCTTCCGGCCAGCTGAGGATGTGCCAGGGCAGCTCGGTAGCCTCGCACATGGCCAGGTCGTGTGCGGACGGCCGACTGGTTGCGTCAGGATGCGAATGAACGATGCCGATCACCTCGCCCAGGTCCTCCGCCGCGGCGTAGTCCTCCGGATCAATCCGGAACTCTTCGCTAGGCGTGGCCGCGATGTTCCGGCACGGGAAGTACTGCTGCTTTCGCCCAACCGCCAGCAGCAGGCCGCAGCACTCTTTCGGGTACTCGGCAGCCGCGTGCGCCTGGACCGCCAACAGGATGTGCTTGCGCATGGTCAGCTCCGGGCGATCAGGGAAACAGCGGGGAAACCGCCGTGTGGAAGTTGGTCGTTGTCGCCGAAGCGCAATTTGCAGGACTTGAGCCCACCTTTGCACTCGTCCTTGCTCGGGTCGCTGGTCGGGTTGTCGTCATCGTCGAACATGCCCCCGCCGGTGTAGCCGCAGTTCGGCCCGCGGTATCCACCGGTCATGGCCCAGTGGCAAAAGGTGGTCATTTGGCGCCCGGGCAGCCCGTGATTGTCGATTTCGCCCGGGGATGAAAGCTCCCACTGCACGGCCTCGCCGTCCTCGCCGGTTTTCTGGTCGATGTACCAGATTTCCAGCGCCTCTTGCGTTGGGTCGGCAATCGGGTTGCCATCCTGGAAGTTCACCGCGTCCAGGTACTGCGCCATGGTCTCGCGCACGGTCAGCTGAAACTTGAGCAGATCGTCGAACGCCAGGCACAACGCCGTGATTCGTCCATTGACGTTGCCAGCGCTAAATACGGGTCGAGTTGCGCTGCCGTTGCTGTCTGCGCCGATGCCTTCAATCTGCACCGGCCAGGCCGCGTATTCGTTGCCCTGCCACCAGATCGACTTCGCCGGCAGTGCATCGACTGAGCCCTCGTAGGCCAGCAGCTCGGCGGGCGTGTGCGGGATTGCGTGACCATGGAAGCGCAGCACGTCGGCGCCGTATTCCGTGCCGTCAATTTCAAACAGCCGCACTTCCCCGCCGGGCTCCAGCTTCTGGATGTCCGTTATCAATGCCATGCGGCAGTTCCTTATGGGTGAAAGGTTTGTTCGAGGGTGCCGGTCAGCGCGTAGACGTCGCCGCCTTTATGCGCAGACTTGTAGCCCGCGCACTTGTAGAGGCCGAGTTCGCCGAGTGGCGGTGTCCACAGAAAGGCTTTCGCCCCTGCGTGACGGTCGAGGAAGGCGATGATCTGTTTGATCGTGACGGCCTTGCCGGTGTAGCTGAACGGCCAGGACTGCGATTTGTTGTTGATGCCGTCCGACACCGATTGGCTGTAGCCGTCGCCAAATTGCTTGGAGCGCACCCGCTGACTGATGTCGCCCTCGGCCCCTTTTTCGATCTGCCAGGTGAATCGCTCAAGCGCCATAACTCGTCACCCTTTGATTGCTCTGGTAATGCTGCCGCCCTGACCCAGATCCTTGCGCAGCAGCTGTCGATACTTCTGCTCGACGAAGTCGCCGAGCTCTTTGCCGAACTGCTGATACGACGGATCGCTGGACGTTGCGCTGGTGCTGCCGTCGCTGGCGACACTCACTTGCACGTTGATTTGCGTGGCCCCGCCACCACCGCCCATGGCTTGAATGCCTGCCCCTCCGCCTCTGGTCAACGGGGTTACGCTGCCACCATTCGCGCCAGTCATGAGGAAGGATCGGCCGCCTTCGTTGTACAGCTCAGGCCCCAGCTCGTTGACCTCATACAGCGAGTTCGCCGCGACCGGGCCGCCAGACGCTCGGTAGCCTGAAAAGTCGACATTGGAGTATCCCGCCTGCAAGGCACCAAGATTCGACGACGTCGCGCCGGCAGAACCAGCAGCCATCCCATTACCGGAGCCACTGCCAGTGAAATAGTTGGTAGCTGCACTGACCAGGCTGCTGAGCAATGCCGAACTCGCCTGCCGCGTGGCGATCCGCGCCATGTCGGCCAGAATCGACTTGGTGAAGTCAGCAAACGATAGCTTGCCGGTCATGGCGAAGTTGACGACTGCGTCTTCCATCGAGCTGAAGGCATTGCCGAATAGGGTTTTCGTCTGGCCGGCAATGTTGCTTGCCGAATCCAGGTAATTGGCCCAAGCCGAAGTCGCGCCTTTGGTCCAGTCTCCCTGCGCTTTTTCCACGTCCGCATAGTTCTGCCGGATTTGGTCGGTGGCAGCCTTATTCGCGTCGGCGAGAGCCTGTGATTTGCGGGTGAACTCCTCTTCCGACATGTTCCGCGACGGATCGGACTTCTGGTTTGCCAACTCCAACGACTGCTGAGCGAACCGATCTTGCTGGCTGTTCAGTTCGTTGTTGAGTGCGTTCTGGCGATCACCCTGGCCGACGCCGAGGACGGCACGCTGCCCTGCCAGTTCCAGTGCTCGCTGCTGCTGGGCCAAGGCCTGAACATAGGTCGTGATTGCCCGCTCTTGCCGGGCGAGGCGCCCTGTCTCGTTCGTGGCCAAGACCTCGAGCTGACTATCCGCATCCTTCTGAGCTTTAACCATCCCGGCGCGCGCATCGGCGATCTTTTGGTCCAGCTGGATGCTTTGCGCAGCAGTGGTGGTCCTCTTCGCTTTGGTGGCTTCCAGTGCGGCGATCTCTGCCTCGTAGGCGGAGGTGATTTCGTCTCGCTCGTTGCCGATCAGGGCTTCGCGCTTCAGGGCATAGTTGTCCTGAGAAAAAAGCCCTGCCTTCTGCGCTGCTTCCAGTTCCTTCTGGGCGTTTTTGTACTCCTCGCTGATGGCTGCCAGGTTGTTCTTCGCGTTGTTGAACCCGGTCAGATCGACCTGCGAACCGGCCGCTTTCGGATCCTTGAACTGGTCGTTGATGTTCGCGAGATTCTTGTCGATCGCCGCCCGATCCAGGCGCGGGTCGTTCGGCGCCACCTTTCGGATGTCTTCGAGCTGCCGCTTGTACTCCTTGATCGCCTCAGTGCGTTTCTGCTCATTGGTCAGTGATGACTTGGTGAGCGCGTCGACTTTGGCCATCGACGAGACAGCATCACCCTGGGCTTTCGCCTGCTCTCCTTCCCATTTGGCGATATCTGCTTCCGCGGCCTTCTGATCCTCCAGCATGTTGAGGCGATTCTGATAGAGATCGACCATCTCCTGCTTGTTTTGGAACAGGCCAACATCACCGGATTGTGCGCGGGCCAAATCCCGTCGCGCTTGTTCGATATCGGCGCCGATATCACTGCGTCCGATGTTCTTCAGGCCATCAGCAGCACGGGCAACTGCGTTGTAGCCCTTCTCCCAGAAACTCAGGTTTTCCAGGATTCGCGGAGTGCGCTCGTTGATCGCGTCGGCAAACGACTCGGTAGCCAGCTTCACGGCGCCAGCATGGTCGCCCTGCTTCTCCAGAGCGGTGATCTGAGAGTAAACCGAAGCGGTTAGGTAGTGATATTGCTCATTCAGCGCGGCAGATGCTTTGACCGGATCGTCGGCGAGTTTGGAAAACTCGGCAACCGTCTCGCTTACAGCCTTGCCGGTCGCTTCCTGCATCGACACAGCGGCCTGGGTGATGCCGGTGAAACTCTCGCCCGCGATCTTGCCGTTGCCGGCGAGCAGCGCGAGAACTGCAGCAGCTTGTCCAGAGGTGCCCACGGTTGCGCTGACCTGGCGCGTCATATCGCCCAACTGCCCAGCACTCACACCGGCGTAGTTGCCGGTCAGGATCAGTGACTTGTTGTAGCTGTCCTGCTCCTCGCTACCTTTGTAAAACGCGTATGCGAGACCGCCCACCGCCGCAGTTGCCAGCGCGAGCGGCCCGAGGATAGCAAGCAACCCTGCAGCGCCTTCGCCTGCACCGGCGCCCAACTGAGCGACCGCACGAACACCGCTACCCCAGTCACCCGAGGACAGCGCATTTCCCAACTGAACGACGTTTTCCTGTGCTTGCCGTGTCCCGAGGCGCAGCTTGTCGAAGCCGGTGGTGGTTTTGTTGAGCTTGTCGTAGTCCTTATCGATCTTGCTCAGGGCTGAGTTGTACTCGTCCTGGCTGATCCGGCCGGCATCGAGGTGTTTGCCCAATTGCTCGACCTGAGTATCCAGTTTCGCCACTGCGGCGCGGGCCGGGTCGATGGCGCCCAGCAGGCTGTTTAGCGCCTTCTGTTCATCCATTGTCGACTTGACCAGAGCCACCTGCTGCTTATCCAGCTGCGCGGTGATCTTGGTGAATTCAGCTTCACCGTAAGCACCGGTCTTGGTCAGTTTCGCCAGCGCATCACGTTGCTTGGACAGTTCCTGCGTGGTGGTCGCGCCTTTCGACAACGACTTCTCCAACGCCTCCATCTCTTTCATCAGGCCGACAGCGGATTGCTCTGCCCGCTCGCCGGATTTCGTCAGTTTGTCGAGATCGGTCGCAGCGTTAGCAGCATCAGCCGAATCGACCTTGATGCCGAGTTCTGCAATGTTCATCGACTCACCTTGAATAAGTGCCCGTCTTCACGGGCTGTTGTCGCGGGCTTCGGCCATAACCGCGATGGCTTCCGACTCCATTACGCGGATGTCCTGAAACACGCCGGGGCGGTCCTTCGCCGGAACACCGACGAGCTTCATCACCTTCGGCAGCACGCCGTAATCGAGGCCGGTCGCGCCGCATGCGCCTGTGCGCCACTGAGTCCCCATCGAATCCATGACGAGAAACGCTTGCCAGTTGTCCGGCCAGACTTCGAAGGCGTCATCGACATCCGACGAAGAAAGGCCGAACACCGAAAGGACTTGGGAATCAGTGGTCGGCTCGTAAAGTGCGCGTGCGACGTCGGTCAGTTTCCCAGGCGGGCCTTACCAAACGCTTCGCTATAGGCCTTCACGACAGCGTCCGACACGCCAACACAGCTCTTCACCAGGGCAGTGATCGACTCGTCACTGAGTTTGTCACCGAAGCCCCAAGACACGACCAGATCCTTGATTTGTTCGACGCCTTGCTCGACTTCGGCTGCAGTGATTTCCACAAGGGTTGGCTCCGTCCCTTTGAAGCGCTCGCCAAGGTCGCTTGCCTTCTGCTTCCAACTGTCGAAAAGCTCAGCCAAAGCAGTGCGGTCGCGATACTTGAACGTGAACGGAACCATTGCCGGGTTGCCACCTACCTGCGGAATGGGGACATCGACGGTGAACGTCGGTTTGGGTGCAATGGAGAACTTTGCCATGAGGAGCCCTTACGACAGGTAGCGGGTTGGAGTGGACTGCAAGGCCAGGGAGACAGTGCGAGTCAGGATGTTGCTTCGGGACACGGACGGCTGAAGCGAGAACGACGTGTAGGCGCCGTAGTACAGCTTGTCGGTACCTGGCAGGTTCAGGCGTGCCGCCTGCACGGTTTGAGCAACGTCAGCAGCGGTCACGATCGGCACGTAGGCCAGAGTCGGGTCATCGGCAACGGTCAGTACCATGCGAGCAGCGGCCTTGTCGGTTGGGATTTGTCGGCCTTGGGCATCCTCGAGGAACACCACGTCCTGGTAGTTCTGGTCGCCGCCGGAGAAGGCGACGTCAGTAATCTGCGGGATCTGTGCCCAAGTCAGGACTTTCTTCAGGCTGCCCGCGCCGGATCCGGCTGGGAAGATCTGAGTGCTGGTGGTGTCGATCGCTTCCAAGGTGATCGCGGTTGCGGTCGCGGCCTTCACGCGGACGACCTTGTTGTTCAGCGCGGTCCAGCCAGAAGTGACCAGTAGAATGTCACCGACTGCCAAAGTGGCGCCGACTACGGTGCAAGCGGCTTCAGAGGCGTTGGATATGGCCGAGAAAGCGAGTGGAGCGGCGTAGGTGGCGGCGTGTTCAAACGTCGCACCGTTGGGTAGCTTGTATCCCATGGGGGTTTCCTCTTTGCAGAAATGACAAAACCCGCTCTATGGCGGGTTCTGGGTTTGCCCAATGGGCGGATTTAGTTGGTGTCGGCCCGGTAAAGGAACGACACAGGAACAGTGAAGGTGGTGTCGTCAGGAATGCCGGGGCCGGGGTCTACTGGGCTCATGGTTACTACCGTAAGCGCGCCTTTCGTGTTTCGCTCGTACAGAGGGAACAGCGCGGCGATCTGGTCGGCCAGCGCGCCGGCCGCACCGCGGTACTCGCCCGAGGGCGTCACGATGCTGACCTGAAATACGCCGGTGTACAGCTTGTGGTCGCCGCCGAGCGTGTTGGTCGCGGTATCGGCCGGCAGCGTGAATGCCTTCAGGTACGTGGCGCCGTCGACTGGCGTGTAGGCCTCGTTCTCGACCACTACTTTGAGCGGCACCGGCAAAGCCTTCGCCCAGTTGATCAGCTTGGCTTCGTAAATCGAGGCGATGATGTGGTGACTCATACTTGGTTGTTCCTGATGGCCTCCTGCACGATCTGCTGGAAGCGAGCCACGGTAATGCGGACCATGCCGCCGGGTGCCTGACTCGAGTGACCGAACTCAAGCGGGATCGCGTATGGCAGGTTGTTGATGAGGTACGCAGTCTGGCCCGCGGTGAAGTCGCTGACCGCTGAGATCAGCGCGGCGACTGTCTCGCCCCCGCTTGGATCTACCTCGTCAAAGGTGACGTTCTCGACGACATCAATCGAAAGGTGCCAGTTGGCCCGGAACCGCCCGCCTACGTATCCCTCTGGCGCAACGATATCCATTCCATCGTTCAGCTTGCGGCCTGGCTTGAGCCTACCTGCTTTCGTCAGGTTGGCTGGGTCGCTGCGTAGGTTGCTGTTGTGATCGTCGACGGCATTGTTGTACTGGCGGGCCACGGTGTTCTGCGCCCATAGTTCGGGATTGCCCACGGGTGACATGCGGATCACGCTGCTGCCGACCTCGATGATGATCTCGCGCAGGCTCGCGTCGATGGCTTCCGTCGCCTGGGCCGCGAACTCGGCTAGGCTCAGGGCGAAGCTGCCGGACTGGCCGGAGCCCGCTCGGCTCACGATCGCACCTGCAATTCATAGAGGATCGGCGTACCGGCCGGATTGATTTCTTTCAGCGGAGGAACGATTGACCAGGTGCGACCTTGAATGATGACCTTGTTCAGCAGGTCAGGCACCCACGCCAGCCCCTGCGCGGCAATCTTGAGTTTCTTGTCGCCCTGCTTGATGAGGCTGTTGTTCTGGAACTCTTGGCCGGTGAAGTCGAGCAGGATGCCTTGTGCGGTCTGCTCCGTGATGGTGTCAGGTGGTGCGGTACCGGTTTCCGGATCGTACTCACCGACTGTGATTGCCCGGATGGTCACGGGCCGGCCGAACTCTGTGATCATATCCAGAGCCATCACGGCCATTTCGTCGTAGAAGGCCATGGTGGCTCCGTTTCAGCTATGCGCGGACGGCAAAGAGCCCCCGCTTCTGGAGGTAGTCAGCAAACTGCGTGGCACTCGGCCGATCTGGCGCCGCCGGCAACAGTCGACCACTGGTGTTCGGGATCGTGGCGTACTCCCGAGTCACCGCACCTTCGACACGCTCCAGCGTCACGGCGCCTTTGCGCTTTTCGATTGGGTCGACGTCGTCCTGATGAATCTCGGCGGCCAAGGCCATCTGCCCGTACTGGATCCGCGCCGGCAGGTAGTTGTCGGGCTTGATCTCGCAATCTAGCTCAACACTGCGGCGCGGCCAAGACAGGGCCTGCTCGCTGTTGGACTTGCGCCCTTTCCACTTCATGCCATCCATCGCCAAAGCGGCCCGGCGCAGCAGCGCTTCTTGCGCCGGCTCATCCGCCGGGATGGCCACACCGAACTTGCCAGCGTAGAGGAGCAGATCCTCTGCAGATGCGTAGCTTTCGGCGTCTGGCTTGCCGGTGCCATCCTCAACGATGAGAGCCATGAATCATCTCGCTGTGTGTTTCAAAGGTCGGGCGTCGGACAACCCGAAGCCCGAATTATTACGCCTTGGGTAGCTCGGCGACGAGCTTTTCCAGGGATTCTTTCGATGCATTGGCGCGGTAGGTCACGCCGGCCGCATCGAGCTTGGCCTTCAGCTCTTCAACTTCCGGCCCTTGGCCCGCTTTCAGTGCGTCGAGCTCCTCGCGCAACTTCCCGTTGTCCGCTGCGAGTTCATCACGCTTGCCGGCCAACTCGCTCATCTGGATGCGAAAGTGATCAAGCGCATCGTACAGTCGAATTGCCAGTTCGCCGACTTCTGGCTTCTGAATCTCGCCGGTTTCCAAACCATCGACCAACAAACGGATCGTATCGCTTTCAACGCGCAGCTTGCCGATCAACTCTTCCAGTTCAACTTGGCTGTTACCAGCCACCTGGCGCGGCGCCGTCTCCCCCTGCGTCACTTCGACGCCGACATTCTCGTAGGCATCAACCACGTTCGGCCAGTCGCCAACCACCAGCACGCTGGTCACGCCGGCTTCTGGTCGTTCGAAGTGCTCTGGGTTTCGGTAGCGCTTTTGCGGATCGAAATCCGACTTCTGAGCGGAATAGATGAGTTCCATGAATATCTCCAGGGCGACCATTAAAGGCCGCCCGTTGCGAGTAAGCCGATTAAGGTGCAGACAGATCGATCAGCACGCCGGCCGTGACCTTGTCGCTGGTCGCGTACTTGGTCCAGTTGGCACCAGCACCGATTGCAGCCAAGTTCGGGTTCACACCACCGGTGGAGTCCTTCCAGCTATAGCCCAGCAGGTCCAGGTTGAAGGTGCCTTCGGCACGGAAGCCCATCGCCAAGTTTTCCTGGTTGTCGATATTGTACGAACGGAAGCCTGGCGCCTGGGACTCAGTGATTTTGATCGCACCCGCCTGCAAGCCGAAGATGGTTTCCGCAGGGATAGTGTCCGACACCAGGACAGGCTTGCCCATGGTGCCCGGCTGGCCACCGTAGATGACCACGCCGGCTTCTTCGTAGACCTTCTCGGTGATGGCCTGATCGACCATATCGAAGTAGGTCGCCGAATCCATGGTCCACAATGCGATGCGACCGAAGCGGTCACCAAACTTGCGCATACCCTTGGTCAACGCCTTCTTGCCGTCGGTGGCAAAGCTGGCCGTAGCCACCATATTTGCGTTGGCGCCGATGGCTGCCTTCAACGCTGCCATGGCGTACTGGATGTAACCTTCCAGCACAGCATCGGCGTAGTCCTGACCCACCAACTCGGAGAACTCTTCCGGCGAGCGAGCGCGGCGTTTGAAGGCCTCTTCAGTGGTTTCGTAAGGACCGTACTTGAACGGAACCTTCACACCGACCATTTCGCCGGAGCCAATCTTCTGGCCGGTAACAGCTGCGACCGAGTTGACATCACGGTGAGCGATGGCGCCGCCGAGCTTGTAGAAAGCACGCTTGCGCAGATCGCCTTCGATCAGTTCGTTGTCCAGAATCAGCGCGCCGTTGGAAGAGGCGTTGAAAACGTCGATCACGTCCTGGATTCGCTCCAGGTAGGCGGTTTGGGCAAGGTCGTTGTAAACGATCATGTCCGAGGTGACGGTAGTCGCCATGGGTTACTCCATTATTTGGGCAATTTCAGGTAAGCGTCCTGGCCGTTCTTCGTGATGAACTCACGCTTGGCCACAGACGTCATTTCAGAGCGTTTCAGAGCGGCCCCACCGCCGTTTCCAGCACCTCCGGCCCCGCCGCCAGATGCCTTGCTACCCGCGATCAACGGCGCGAAGGCGGTGTTGTTTGCAAATTCTGCTTTCAGCTCGTCCAGCGAAGCTGCCGAGAGCTTGCCTTGCTTATCGAGCACGACAACCACAGGCTTCCCGTCACGCTGCTCGACACTCAGGCGGCGCTCAATGTGGGGCAGAAGAGCTTCTGCGCTACCTGGGATTGCTAGGGCAGACGCGATATCGGTAGCGGTACGGCCAACAGTCAGATCCCGGATCTGCCCGCTCAACGTTTGGCGCTCCTGCTCCAGCGTGCCGTTTAGCTCAGCTTCACGGCGGTTGTACTTTTCAGACCAGGACCGCTCGAGTTCTTCGACGTTGCCGGATTTGCGAGCGAGCTCTTCACGCTCAAGACGCGCCGCCTCTTCGGCTTCCCGCGCCTTCTTCTCGGCTGCTTTCTTCTCGCCGAGCAGTTCGTCGACCTTTGCCTTCAGGCCAGATACATCTTCTTGCTGTGGCAGACCTTCAATACCGAGTACGAACTTGCCGTCCTTCTCGGTGTAAAGCGCGCGCACGGCTTCGTCGACACCATCAAGGCTGTCAATTTGAAATTTGAGCATTTTCGTTCCCCTGGAACTTGAGAGAGAGGCCCTGCCTCTATTTTTACAACGAAGGGTTTACAGCGAATCATATTGTAGATAGCATTCTTCTACAGCGAAGCCACAACAACGAAAAGGAACACAACAATGAACAGCGTACAATTCCTGCACGACGCCCTAGGGAATCCAGTATTTGCAGTACTTTCGATTGATCACTACCGCCAACTGACCGAGCAAAACCAATCCGTCATTGATGTCCAACCGCTCAATCTCCTTGTAGATGGAGAATTTACAGTTAAGCTTCCATATGGTGGCGCGGACGCATACCTCGATATACGCGCCTTGGTTCGCCACCTACTGAAGAATGGGATTTCTGACCTGGCGATTAATCAGCGTGCGCAGTCCTTGGATCAATACCCAGCAGAGCAACGCATGACTCTTGACCCCATCATTCGCCACGACTTCTTGCCCGCATCGTCGCCTTACAAAAACACCATGCAAGCAACAGGAGAGGTGGTTGAAGCACTCGTAAAGTCGGGTTACTTCGTACGCATCAAAAAGAAATACCCGTACCTGAGCCGCACAGTAAATGCTCTCGCAATTGTTCCTGAGAAAGCTGCCGATCTCGGTTAATGCTCAAGTCACATACTGGCGTGCTCAAAAGCCAACGGCTCAAGAGCGCGCATCTGTACAAGAGTCAGCGGTGAGAAGTTGCGATCAAGCTGCAGCTCGGAGAACCGTTCGATGCTCAGGCCTCCTTCACGGAAAAGCTTGCCGCGGATCGGGCCGATGGCCTTGTCCTGAAACGCTGCCGGCTGCTGCTTGAGCCAATCGTAATAGCTGAGGTCCGCCCTCACCTGCTGGGCTCCAGCATCACCGATGGATGCCCGTGTGGCGTCCTTGGCGAACAGAGCGCTGAAGCGCGTCACGGCAACAACGGTCGATCGGCAGTTGATGTGGATCGGCGGACGTGGCCCCTCAGTCAACTTGAACCGACGTTTGTCGAGCGTCCGGCACTGAGCGGTAGTCTTCGTGTCCAGCGTGCTGACCCACTCCACCGACTGCACAACATCTGAGTTCTCTTTCAGCGTCTCCATACGCGCCTGGGTGGCGACATGCTGCACCGCCGTCCGCACCACGGCGCCAGCATTCCGGTTGGTCGTGGCCAACATGCCGTCGTTGTACTGGAGCGCCTTGGTTCCACGGATGTTCTTGATGATCTGGAAGTTCGTCTGGCCTTCAAAGAAGCCCTGCCGAATCGCGCCAGTGAGGCGTTGTCGCTCGGTGGCGGTGAAACCATCAATGAACGACTTGAGCAGCTTGCCGCCGTCCGCACCGCGCACGCTGAGCGGGTTGGCGAGGATGGCCGCCCTGATCGCGGCAGCACCCGGCACTGCCGCATCAAACGAGACACCCACCGGCGCCGCTCGGGTCAGGCTCGTTGCTTCGAACTCAGCCTCATAGTTCGCAATGTCGATCAGGTCGAGGTTCAGCTTGTCGCTGTACCGGTTAAAGATGCCCAGCAGCAGACTGTCGACTTCGCTGAGCAGGCGCTCCAGCCGCGCGACGGTGTAATCCGTCAGGTCAGCCCGAGTCAGCCGCTCACGGATCAAGCGATCAATCTCCTTGAGGAAAGGCCCGAACTTCGCAACCTCGCCGGATTTCAGTTGCTCGAGGAATACCGCGTGTCTGATCGTGGCATCAAGGATCGCTTGGTTTGCGGCCATTCGGGATTACCTCCTCGTCATCCAGATCAGGCCCGGGGTTCTCGGTATCCAGTTCGTCACGGATTTGGTCGTCGGTCTTCTCCGGATCAATGACCCCGCGATCGCGCAGGTACTGCCAGAAGTCGCCCGTCGGCAGCTTGCCGCCCTGCACTGCGTTGAACAGCGCTGAAAGGATCGTCGCGTCCAGAGTGATCTGGCTAAAGTCCTGATTGAGCTTGTAGAGCGTTTCACCCGTGGCATTCACGAACTCAGCCATCCAAACCAGACACTGGCTGTAGGCCTCGCTGACGTTGCTCACCACCAGCGACAGGACGCTATGTTCAGCGGCGCTATCGTTGTCAGCCTGGGTTGCGGTCTTTACTGCGCTGCCGCGTTCGATCAGCCGGGCGCCGAGGGACACCATGTCCTCTTTCTTGGCGTCCATGGCCTCTTTGACAAGCGTGTTCGGCTCAGGCTGAGCAAAGCCGCACGAACCGTTGGCCGGAAGTGTCAGCGGAGCACGAGAGCCGACATAAATGCCGTTCGCCTCCAAGTGATCGCGCCAGGCCTCATCAAGCCCGGAAATCCAGAACTGTGGCTGACCAGAGAACCACACCGAATCCTCGTAGTCCGCGCTGTTGCAATAATGGCCGATGTTGAGCACGGCCATGTCGTAGAGCGGCGAATCGTCGATGCTGGTGTCGTTGTTCTCGCTGCCCAAGAACTGAAATGGGATCAGCTTCCACGGTTGCCCAAGACCATTCAGCGGCGTGAAAGGCGGAGTGATCATCGATGTCTCGCTGCTGCCTTCTTGCCAGACTTCCTGCGTGTATACGCCGGCATCATCCAGGCGCAGCACTCGATACTGCACAACCTGTTCACTACCGAAGCCATCATCGGTGTCGATGTCCACTTCTTCGCGCAAGACAACTAGGCTCAGCAGATGTTGACCACCGACCTTGCAAGTTTTCCAGTTCCTGATTGCCTCTGCTGGGTAGCTGGCAACACTCGCCCGGGCACGTCCCGCCTGTTCGTCTGCCTTACTCACAGTGCCGGCCTTCACGGCGGCGTAGTCCACGAGGAGCCCGTGGCGGCCGACTTCGAGCAAATGCCCGATGACCGATTGCGACTGCTGGTAGATGCTCACGCCCTGCCCGTCGATGTCCTTCGACACGTAGTCGAGAGCGCCTGGAGCAGTCAGCGTTGGCCAGGTGCGGAACACCGCGCCTACCAGACTGTGTTTCGTCCGTCCGGTGGCGTTGTAGAACACAGCGCGTTGCTTGTACCCCTTGTACCGCTCGACGTTCTCCTGGCTGATATCGTGCGGATTCGGCTTCGGCAGATAGACATCGCCTCGGGATTTGACCGTTTCGGAGCCCTTGCACACGTCGCGCACCAGCCGCCAACGGGACTGTGCCGCGTCGTATTCCGGGCGGGTGTAGGTGACGTCTGCCATTAGCGTGCGAATCCCATTTTGATTGATTTGACCGGCTTCCTTGCGCTCTGGGCGACAGCGAAATACCGGAATGCATCGGCTGGGTGAGACGACCAATCGTGTAGAGGCTTGTCCTTCCAGCACCCACGTTTGTCGTCCCATTCCTTGCGGTAACTCTCCAAGGCGGTGATGCCCTCCTCGCACTTGGCTTCATCGAAAGCGCATTTTGGAAGGATTTCGCGAGCCTGCTCGATGCCCTCGTCGATACCGAGCTTCGGCACCACTTGAAAGGTCATCGAATAACGCTGTCCGTCGATCTCGTAGCCCTCTCGGGCGAGTTCTCGCCGAGTTTTGCCATCGCTGCCGAATTCCCGGTTGTCGATGTCGTGCGGCCCCCAGTGCTCACCGTAGGTGTAACCTCGATCCTTGAGCACCTTCATGTAGTGCCGCAGGCCTTCCCCGCTGTTCTGGTAGAAGTCGATGACGTGGTATTCGTCGCCAACGAACCGGACGAACCAGATTGCCGTGGAGTCGCCGACACCGATGTCCCAGAACGTGTGAACCGGCAAGTGGCTGTTGTCTGGCAGCTTGCCGATGCGCTGGGCTGCATACAGCTTGGTGAACTGCTTGGCGTAGTAGGCACCCTCGATCGTCTGCTGGAATGCTTCGGCAGGTATCGATGGGTATTCGCGCTTCATGTCTTCGCCGAGGGTCTTTTCCTTGGCGCTATACCAGGCGCGCTGGCCTGGGTTTGTGGCGACGCCATGCTTGGCGGCCAGGTCGTCGAAGTACTTGGTCAGCCGGTCCGGGATGACGATGTCGGTCGAATCCAGCCAGTACAGCGGGTTCCGCCACCAGCTGAAGAAAAAGAACTTCCAGTCCAGCAGGCCCAGCGGCACGCCGGCCATCTGCTGCTTCTCGGCAGACTGGCTGTAGTCGAAGAAATATCCGGCCCGACCTTCTGCTGTCGACTCAATGGTGACGAAGCATTCAGCGGCCACGGCCTCGAAAGCGCCGGTGACGATCTCCCGCGCCTTATGCGGGAATTTGGCGCATATCTTCCCGAACTCGGAAACGTGCAGGTAACGCAGCGTGCCGCCCCGGAATGAGGTCGAGACGTAGAGCGAGCCGCCCTTGCTGAACACCAACTCTCCGGCAGCGTCGTTGCGTGCCGGGTTGGCTGCCCTAATCTCCTTGGGCAAATTGTCGTAGGCGTACTTGACCTTCTCTCGGAACAGCCGCTTGGCGTCGTTCAGCGTGTGGGCAATCAGTGCGCACTTCGCAGCTTCGAACAGAGCTGCATCCAGCTGGACGATGCAGACCAGGGTCGTAAAGCCGAGCTGCCGCGCCTTGAGGATAATGTTCCGGGTATGCATCCCCTGGAAGTAATCGATCTGCTCCTGCGTCATGCGGAAGCGGACCTTCTTCCCGTGCTTGTCGGTGATGAAGTAGAGGTTGTTCAGTCGCCAGAATCGACCCCGGAGCAGCTTCATGTGCTCGGGTTTCATGTCAGGCGTCCTTCGATAGTTCGTCCATCAGTTGCGAGAGCTCGTCGGAGTCTTTCGACTGCTCCTTGTCATCAAGGCCGAATGCAGTGCGTTCGAGCACCTGCAGGTTCTTCATGGCCGAGGACAATTGGAAAAGGGTTTTGGCGTTGCTGGGCAGGGCGACAGCTGCGAGCATCGAGCCACGACGGAAGCCGCTCTCATCGTCGGCAGTTTCGTCAGCAATGGCGTTTTCGATTTCCTCGCGTCGCTTGATCGTGGTGAGCAGATCATCCATCAGCAGGTTCGCAAGGTTCGTGGCTTTGCGAATGTCCCGGCGATGACTGCGAACAACCGTCGCTCCCTCTTCCGCGGCCTCTTCGATGATCTCGGCGTCCCGCTCAGGGTTCGCACATTGATCATCGCGAACCTCACCGCGAACCAGCTTGTTGCGAACCTCTTTGCGGACCTGCTCGGAAAGGTCTCTCGCCCATCCTAAGGCCTTGGCCTTCTTGCGAATCGCGGTGTCACTGACACCGTTACGCTCTGCGATGGTTCGGATGGAAAGCGCACCAGCCCGGTAGGCTCGTTCGATCGCCTCCCAGTCGGGTTGCTTGGTTGTCATGATTTAACTCTGATACTTGAAATTGTGGCGGGTTGCCGGTAATCGTGACGATCAACTCAACGCAAGGAAGTCATTCGTGGAACCTCAATACGAAGTCAGGAAAGTCCCGAAAGTTGTTGTCCAGGGGATCAAGCCGGGAGAAATCGTTCGGCCAGTCCCGATCAATCAATACTGGTTTGTGGTAGAGCACATTAAAAACGGCGACCGTTATAGCGAGCACGACGACGAGGTGGACGCTGATGCCGTATGCGAGAAGCTCAATTCACAGCAAGGGGATAGACCATGAAGATCAACGTAACGATCGATACAGATGCCAATGCTATCGACATTCCATCCATGCATAAGATGCCAATCAACGAGTACGCATCGTATGTGGATGGCGGACTTTTCTTCGTTGATCATCATGAAGTGCTGAGAGCAGTTCTTGGCGAATATCCAATCGCTACAACCTCAAAGCAGGTCGAACACCTGATCAGCTATCTCAAAGGGGTAGCGGAGAAAATGCGAGGCGGCGAGCAGTAAAATCGATCGTGCCGCACTCACCTGCGGCACACCTACCCTTCAGCGTCCTCCAGAATAATCTCGATCAGCCTCTGCTCACCCAGTCGGAACAGGGCAAGCGACTGCATGTCATCGACCTTAGGGCCAAAGCCGGTTATCTCGACACGACCAGCATCTGAGCACATAGCAAGTACACCAGCCGACCACGGCCCAAGCTCACCCCCGACTGTCATCGCCCAACTATCCTAGTCGACTTTGCGTGAGCCTAACCGTGTAGCGGCTCTAAGGGGGCTGTTGACACAGGCAAAATTCTGAATCAAGATCATAAAACCCTAAATCAGGGTTAAAATAAACCAATTCAGGAATTCGCCCATGCTTCGCTCTGCCGACGATACCGCCACGCTACTAGCCCTCATGTTCGAGCGTTCAGGGCAAACACGAATTCGAGTCAGCCAAAAAACCATCAAGTTCCTTGGCTACAGAATGAAGCTACGCGCGTCCTTCGTGCTTGCCGTCAGCGAAGTTTTGAGCAACTACTACGACATCACTATGATCGAACTCGATAACGGCGCCTTCGGTCTGTTCCGCACAAGCAGTTTGGAGGGGGCAAAAGCATTCACAGCTAAGCGATTACTCGAAGATATGTTGCCAGACCTCAAGAAAGGTAAGCATATTGACTATGAGAAACTGGATAAAGAAATCACTGCGGCAGACCACCTAGAGCTGGATGAATAAACCTTCAGGTAATTTGCTATACGCTGCGCGAAGGGTTGCCAGCGAATGTCAAATGTCGCGACACAATTTGCTGATTCGCGAATTGTGTCGCGGTTTACTTACTTCGGCGATCGATCCCACCCGGCGCCTTGTCACAGCGCATGCAGTGTTCACAGTTCAGCGTGCGGCAGAGCCAGGCTTTCACCCGCTGCCACCAGGTAACCATGAAGATGTGGCGAATGCCGGCGAGAGCCAGGGAAGCATGCAGCGTCACACCTGCGGCGGTGGGCGGCAGGATGAAGTGATCGTTGCGAGCCAGGATCGCGTAGCCGCTGATGGCGATCGCGGCGTAGATGATCTTGCCCACCACCCCATCACGAACCTTCCCGCTCAGCACGCACCAGGTCGCCCACAAACCGATCAGCCCGCAAGTGACTGCGTTCAACGTTTCGTAGTTCATGGCGGGTTGCCTCCCCCGAACCGCTGGCGGATGAACGCCCAGAGGTCAGCGGCTTTGATGGCCCGGGTGATGGCGGCAATGAGTGACCCGCCGAACGTGCCGAGCAGGAAGCCGACCCCCGCCACACTCCGCGGCTCGACCACGCCGAAGTAGGAACTGATCAGACCTGTCAGGTAATGCGCGCAAACAGCTCCCGAGAAAATGAAGATGGCCCAGGCCTTTCGGTCGACCAGGTCATCACGGTGCCAGAAGCTGGCGGCGATAGCGCCCAACAGTCCGGCCAATGCCCAGTCGAGCTTATCGAACAGGCGCTGTAGAAACTCCATGCGCTCGACTCCGTGGTGGGCATGACTGGAATAAAAAAGCCCGCTTAGTGGCGGGCATATGGCACCGTGCTATCGTCGAGATCCCTACAACCGCAACAACGGATGGAACCATGGCAAATTTTATTGTGACTTTTGAGTTTAAATCTGATGACTCGCGCCAAGCTCGATATGACTCGTTCGTGAAGAAAGTCAACGAACTCACGAGCCGCAAAAACTGGGACGAAACAACATCCTTTTACTGCTTCGAACTGGATACAACAGCAGAAGCCCTTTGCTCATCCCTGTATGTTGGCAGCGATTTCAATTCAACCAAAGACATCATGGTGGTTATCGATGTCACCAACAAACAGAAGGCCACTAAAGGTCCGCTTAAATATCCAAGTCTATTGGAGTCATACCTTGGGTTTTGACTAAGCCTGAGGATAAACGGTCATCTGCGACTCAAGCTCAGACACATCCGCCTCGTATCGAGCAAGCGTCTGTTGATTGAGTCTCAGAGCCTCCGCAAGTTCTTTCTCGCGAACAGCGGCTCCGGCGTGCAAGTGAGTGACTTCGGCCAGCTTCGCCTCTTGCGCAATCACTGACTCGACAGCCTGGCGATATTTACTCTTCATGCTGTGCTCCTGAAATGAAAAAGCCCCTGCGAATGCAGAGGCCCTGAATAGGTGCGCACGTCTCTCCGTGCTGTCCGCCAAAGACTCTCCCAGCGTCAACGCCCCATTGCATCAATCTCGCTGATCCAGCCTCGCGCCACCCTGGAGCATGTACGGCCAGGGTGCGCGGGCTGCCGGTGTTTTCTCGTAGCACTGCACTACCGGCTTATCAGTGTCCAGGCCTTCCCGAAGGCTGCCCTGGCTACAGGTAAATTCGAGGTAATAAAAAACCCGCACAGGGCGGGTTTAAAAGAAACCCCGCACTAGGCGGGGCTCTGTGAGCCGTTAGGCTCGAATCAGACCGGCAATGATGAGGCTGGAGACGAGACCGGCACCGACAGCGTGAATCGTGTTAAGGAACGCCATGTCAGTTTTTTTCACCATCTCGTTATCCTCCTTCGTAGTCGAGGCCGCTACGGTCGGCTCTTGCACCTTGAGATACAGCATGTTTACAGCTACCAATGCCATGAATCCTACGGTGCCGGCTACGACTCCAGCCACAACAACGGATGCCGCTGCTCCAGGGAGAAGTTTTGTCGATCCCTAACGCGCAAGATCGACAGGATGGGGGAATACTCTCTCACTTTCTCACTCGATGCAATGGCTATTTGCTACGCCGCGCAACTTTCGATCAGACCCTCTGTATCGAGCAGCTCCTGAGCAGCAGTAAGCGCTTCGTTCACCTGGTCATCCAGTGCCTTGCGGATGTTCGATCGCCACCTGTACCGAGTCGATTCCGGCTTGCCGTCGTTGTCCCAGTTGGTGATGTCGTACCAGGCAGCAGGCAGGACCGCGGCGGACCGCTTGCCCTCTGTACCAGCCACTTGCGGGATTGCCCAGGTCAGCACTGCACATTCCCGGAAGCGTTGCGGTGCTGGAGACTGCGCCGTCTTGATCAGCTCAAGGATCGCCCCATGCTTGCGCTCGTCATGCGTTGAGTACTTCGCCACCAACGCGCGCCAATGCGCCGCCGACAGCGACTTGTGCAACCGGCCGAACACCCAGCAATCGATGAGGAACGCTGCCTCCTTGCCGACGATCTCCCCCTTCTGCTTGGCGCACTGCACCTTGGGCTCAAAGTCGCAGCCACCGGCAGAGTTGATGGTTTCGGCCGCCAGCGCCCGAACTACTGCGGATACCACGTTGCGATAGGTCATGCTGCTCTCCCCTTCAGCTCTCTTGTCTTTGCCCGGTAATCGGCCTTGATGGTCTTGATCTCGTCCACGGTGTACTTGCGGGCCGAATGAGGCCCTTCTATCCAGGCAACCTTGTCGGCGCCGATGCGCTGCACCAGGCGAATGCGGTACTCGACCGCGTTGCCGGACAGGTTCCGGTTGCACTTCACGCACTGGCGGTGGATGTTCAGCGGCTCAAAGCGAAGCTCGGGGCACGCGCCAACCGATCGGTAGTGCCCGGCGTCCCAGCGGCTGCCCGTGATCAGGTCGTAATCGTTGGGCGTCGAGTCGCAGCTGATGCACGGCAGATGAGCGTCACGCAGGCGCACGTACTCGTTTACCGCCGCCTGGGCTTCGCGCAAATGATCCGCCCTGCTCTTCAACTTTTCCTTGCGGACCTTGATCTCCCTGCGCTCTACCTGGGCCAACTCTTTGCGCTTTTTCTCCTGCCTGCCTCTGACAATCACGACGGCACAGTCCGGCGAGCACCAGCTCTGAAAGCTCTCCTTCGGGACGAATACGGCCCGGCACGACGTGACGCTGCACTTCTTCGGTCGCGGAGGCTTGGTGGTGAAGCTCATCGGCGATCCTCCCGCTTTTCGCGCATGTAGAAACTCGTGACCACCTCAGCAAGGAACCGGCAGCCGAACTCGGATAGCCCACCTGCAAATGCGCTAGCAGCATCCGCTCTGGCTGCGTATTCGCCATCCAGACGAAGTGCGATCGCGCTGCAAAAGCTCCCAATGTCTTCTGCGTCCATTTCCTTGACCAGCTTGTCGACGGACAAAAACACTGTTGTCTCCGTCGTAATTCCGAGACTGTCGCTCATGCAGCCACCTCGCCCAGCAGATCCGTGAACACCACGCCGCGCTCCGTGAAGTCGGCCACGATGCGATCCGTGTAGGCGATGCCCTGGGCGCGACTGAACAACCGAGTCACCGGGAATCCGTCCGGGCCAAACAGCGGGCAGGCCCCCATCAGGTCGAGCTTCTGTCCGTAGGTCAGGTGACGCATGGTTTGGTACCAACCGTTGCGGAAGTCGTCGTCCTCGTTCAGCAGGATCTGGACGCCGAAGTGCAGCTTGCAGTACCGGCGTGCATCGTCGACATCGCCGATCTGCGTCATCGCCGCGATTCGCTGGTACAGGGAGAACCACAGGGCGTTCTGGTCGAGTGTGCGATCCTTGCCCGGGCGCAAAGACACCACCACAAACTTCTTGTCCCGGTACATGGTGTTCAGCTTCATGATGGCCTCGGTGAGCTTGGCCTGGCTGTTGACGCTGATCTTGTCAGTCATTGCGCCGCCCTCTTCGCTTCCAGCTCCTGGGCCTGCTGAATCAGCAGTGCCCGGCGATCCGCCAATTCGTTCGCCGCTTCAATCCGCATTTCGGTTTTCCTCTCAGCACTGGCCTTCCGCATTTCCAGCATTGACGTTTTCACCAGCTGGAGCTTTTCGCGAATCGCCGGTGCCGGCCGGGTGACTGCGCCGGTGAGCAAACCAGCCAGGGCGCGACCGTCCTCGGTGACCGGCTCAACGCTCAGATCGGCCAGGTACTTCTGTCCGTGTTCCCGCGAGATGCGCTGCATCTGCAACGCCCTAGTGACGGCCTGGATACGACGGTTGGCGTCGAACCCGACAGAGATGTGCCAGTTGACCTGCTTCGCATCTTCTCGGGCCTGGCCTACGAACCGCTCGTAAGCGCTGATGAATGCCATGCGAGCACCGACCTTGTCGCCGGCGTCGAGAACTGGTTTCGCAGCGGCGAGAGCCAGCTGGATTTCGTCGGTCAGCACCACGGTCTCGAACTCATCGTTTGTGGTCATCGCGATTGCCCAGGCTTCATCCTTGCCCGGGCGGCCATCGGCAGCCTGAACACGCTGCAGGATGTCAGCCATGGTCAGCTTGCCCTTCACTTCGAAACGGCAGGCCTTCAGTGCAGCGCGGATGTCCGATACGGGATAGGCGCAGAGGTCCTCAGCCATGATTGCCGCAGTACCGGGGCTCATCTCCTGCCCCATGGCTTCGGCTGTTGCGATGATAGCGGCGGACAGACCAGCAACTTGGGCGTCGTTCATTTCAGAGGTATTCATTGCGCTCTCCCGACTGGCGTCTGGCCAGAACCAATTGAGCGGCTTGCTCGGCGGCAGAAAGGTTCGCTTCGGTGCGTTCCATCTGACGAGCAGTGGCGCCGTTGACACGCTGACCGGTCACCCATTGGGTGTGGTAGCTCTCAGCATTCGCCAGCAGTTCGTTGAGGCTGTGGCACTTGCGCAGCACGGCGGCATCGCTGGTTTTCAGGAAGTGGGCTGCGACGTGGTGGGCGACGTCGGTACCGAGGCGATCGACGAGTTGGCCGAGCTGGCCACCGACCTTCGCGTTCCACACCGGCCAAGTGTTGTAGCGTTTGCGGTAAGCCATGGCGTAATTCGCCCAGACCTTGAAGGTTTTGCAGGACTGGTCTTTGGGGCCTGGCATGTCCGCCGGGATTTCAACCCGTGGAGTGTCGGTGCGATCAACGACCAGCACTAAACCGTGGGACTGGGCCGGCTTGTCCGGGCCATCCTGCAAGTCCTGACTGGTATCCTGATTAGTACCCTGATGATTGGTATCCTGATTTGTCGGAGATTTTTCCGACCCTTGCTCGGATTTTTCTCCGACCTTGCTCGGATTTTTTTCCGAGGCAGATCGGATTTTTTTCCGACCTTTGTTTTGTGGTGGGGTCGGATATTTTTCCGACCCATCAAGCTTCTGGTTCCACTCAACTGACTTCTCGGTCAGGCGAAACAGCGTAATGTTCGAGGTGCTGGATAGCTCAATCAAACCGGCCTCTTCCAGGGCCTTCAACATGCGGTAAGCGGTGTCTGGCTTATCGGTGAGCAGCGGCAGCTCCTCAATGATCTTGGCCTTGCTCAGCGCGAAGAAGATCCCGTCATCAGTCTTGATTGGCTTGGTCCAACTCGGGCAGCCATAGACGAAGGCAAACAGCAGAGCTTGCTGAGAATTCAACCCCCACTCGAGTGCCTTCACCTGGTTGATCGTGACGGTGTATTGCATGTCAGGTATTCCTGACCAAGTGAGAAAGCGCAGAAGTACGCGACACGCTTTTCGAGTTCTGAAAACGTGTCGCGACATTGGAAGGGGTATTGCTTGAATTGGGTTGGCTCTGCATAATCGGCCTCATCAAGTGGTAATGAATTAGCCGGGGCGCAATCCCGGCTTTTTTGTGCCCGGGATTCAGGCGATGGATTTCAAATTCGGGCGATGCTTCACAAGCAAGGCTTCCGCCTTTCGGCCCAACTCCCCTGCCCGCGCCTCAACCTGACGGCATTGCTTGGCGAAAGCCGGTAAGTGCGGAAGGTCCTCTTCGCACATCACTTGGTCGTCGAACACCTCGCTTCCGGTGTCGATCACATCACCCAAGGCGCGGATCAATGCGCCGAAGCTTTTGTTCGCGCACTGCTCGCTCTGCATCCGTCGGGCACCAATAAGCCCATGGCGACCGGCTAGTTCGTTAATGCAGTGGTCTCGAAACTCAGGCTCCAGTGCATTGACCCAGGACTCCTCAAGCCACGACGGCATGTCTTGTTCGCCCGACAACCAACGCTGAACCCGCTTCAACCAGCGTCCGGTCGCCTTAACGAACTCGCCGACGTCGTTCTGTGTGGTGAGTGCGGCAAAGTCCGGCACCTCTTTGGCTGTCGCTTTGTCTGGACACGACAAATGCAGTTCGCGACTCAGGGCTTGGGCGAAATCGTCCTGGCTCAAGCTGGTACGCGCGATCTGGTTCGCTGCGTGCGCGACCAGCACCTGGTCACGGGTTTGCGCGTTGTGTCTTGGACTGGACGTTTGCATGGGGCTGTCTCGCTCGTAGTCTGGGTACATTGAAAATCTGCTCAGATCAGGGATCGCCCCATGACCAATCAATCCGAATTACAAGGCGAGATAGCCGCCCTTTGCTGCTTGGTGATCGCCTTGACGTCCACCCTGCCCTTGTCGTCTCAACTCCGGCTTTGGCCTACGTTTGAGCGAGTTGCAGCTCCGTTGCGTGATCGACTGGGTGGTGATGAGTTGCGCGGGTTTGAGCGCACAACTGTCTCGCTCGCCTCGAATCGAAAGGTGGTTGGTTAGGCGGCGGATTTTTGTGATGGGAACGGGCGCTGCTCCTTCGCCTGAAAGCTTCCATCTGGGAGCTCAAGCACTCGGATATCTCGTTTCGCGGACAAAGCTTTGTGAATGGCTGGCGCAGTTACCCGAAGAAGCCGTGCGGCTTCGGACTGCCCTTTGTCAGCCACGAACTTGTCGAGGGGAGTCTCATTCATGGTCGTGCCTCTGTTGTTGATGAGACGGATATTAACCATCTGTTAATTTATAATCAATACCGATGGTTTCTTCTATTTTTTAACCATTGGTTTACATTCGCGCGATGACGAAAAAACGAATCCTCCCGCCTGACCGAATGGCTGAATGCGAAGCGGCACATGCTTTGTTCCTGTCCAAAAAGAACGAGCTGAAGCTAAGTCAGAAGAAAATCGCTGATGCGGCCGGCATGACACCGGCCGCCGTTAACCTGTATTTCAAAGGGATAAACCCGCTCAACGCACAGTTCGCAGCGGTATTGGCTCGCATGATTCAGGAGCCGGTCGAGTCCTTCAGTCCGCGCCTGGCCGAAGAGATTCGCAATCTGACCGGCGCTCCCGCTGTGAAAGCGGACGGTAATGGCGATTTGTTGGGCGCCACAGCAGCTGACGTCGTCCGGGACATGCTAAGTCGAAGCGGGAAAAACCTTACTGAGGATGCTCGCAGGCGACTGCTCGCCGTCGCCCAAGCAGAAGATGGTGGCGGCGCGATCGAGTTGGATTACTACCGTCCGGGTGCCATGGGTGATGAAGTGTGGATTGCGCACTACGACGTCCGCGCCGCGATGGGCGGAGGTCAGATCCCACACGACTATCCCGAGATGTTTCAAGACGTACGTGTCAGCCCGCAGCATTTGCGAGAAATGGGCATTGAATTCAAAGAACACTTTCACTTGAAGATGGTGACCGGCTGGGGCCAGTCGATGGCGCCCACGATCAAGCACCGAGACCCACTGCTCGTCGACGTCAGTATTCGGGAATTCGTTGGGGACGGGATTTACATGTTCTCTTGGGAAGGTCACCTCTACATCAAGCGGCTCCAATGGGTAGGCGATGATCAGATCAAAATGATTTCTGATAATACGATGCACCCACCGCAAACGATCAGAGCGGATGAAACCTATATTCAGGCTCGCGTGCTCCTGGTGTGGAACGCTCACCTGGTGTAACTGGGTTATGGGCTGAGCATCTGACCCGTAGTACGGGCTCTGCAGAGGTTCTGACAATGCCGAAGAAAAAGCCGGAAAGTCAGGCTGTGGTGACTGCTGCTGAAATCGAGCGTTCTATTCAGGCCTTGAATAAAATGGCTGAACGCCTTTGGGGAGATGGCCGGGAAGCTGAGGCTAAAGCCCTCCTCGATGCCTTGAATGCATTGAACCGGGCGCTAGACCGGATCAGGATTGGCGAAAGCCGCAAGACTCTTCATTGAAGGTAGCTATAAATTCATTGAAACGGCGCCTGGCGCAGCGGGGATTTATAGGTGCATCGAGTTGAGGGTTAACCCGGTTAACAGTTGTCGCGACAACCATTTGAGACACGGCGGATCACCTAGCGCATGGGGATCACAACCGATCTGGAACGAGGGCTGACGGCATGGCGCACTCACTTCAATACCAGATAGGCGAGTCCGCCCGTGCCATCGAGTCAGAGGTGGGAAAGCTGCTCAATTTGGCCGCAACGCTTAGAGATACGGGGAATAATGACTTGGCTGCAGTTGTCTCGATGCAAGCGCACAAGCTGCTTGAGGCAGCAGTAGCACTGAGGATCGCGATGTCAGACTGACTGCTTACGCTGATGAGGTGAAGGTGGGAAGCATTGTGCGGGGGAAGGCTGTATAGCACCAAGTCTTGTGGTTCGCAGAGACGGAAAGACATCGAATTCGGCAAGGATGCATGCCTATAATTAGCCTATGAAAAAGCCCAACGTTTACACTCTCAGGATAGTCGGTTCGCACCCGAGCAAGCTTACGCTTGAGCGGATGGCCACCTATCTGGCTGAATTGGCCAAGTTGATGGGCGAGAAAGAAAAGGTCCACTTCGACAAGCTCTCAACCGGCAGCGCCGCCCTTAGAGCATGGGCAGAACAGGATGTGGCGGACAGTGTATCGAAACGTCTATCCCTTGCGACCAACCGAAGTGACAAGGCCGCAAAAGAGGCCGTCAGCGCCCTTGACCGAATCAATGAGTTATTGGCTCAAGACGGCACAAGGGGGGAACTGAAAAACCCCAGCGGCGCAGTGATCTATCCATTCCCGGGCGGAAAGAAAACGGCCCTAGCCAAAGAACTACTTGTTGATCAAGACAGCACTATTACCGGGCAAGTAATTAAGATCGGAGGCCGAGACGATACAATCCCGGTGCTGGTGAAAGATGCCGACGGTCGCGAGTACAACTGCACAATTGTAGGTGCCCATTTGGCGAAAGAAATTTCAGCCTACTACTTGGGCGATCCTATTGAGCTGAACGGCAAGGGCAAGTGGAAGCGAACCGTCGCAGGTAGCTGGGAGCTGGTGCAACTTAATGTGAAGTCTTGGTCCCCACTGTCAGGAGACTGGGACGAGTCTTACGCATCCATGGAGGCTCTTGGCCTCAGCTGGAGCAATGTGCCTGACCTGGAAGATTACCTGTCTGGGCTAAGGAAGGGTCATTAATTGGTAATTCTGGACACCAATGCGCTGGTCCTATTCTTTGGAAAACACCTCAATCCGGACGACCATATCCGTATGCAGGGTCTTTTCTTGGATCTACGTAAGAAAAGAGAAAGTGTTGGAATTCCCGCTCAGGTTTGGGCTGAATTTCTCGATCAAGCAAGTCAGCCGGAAATTAACGCCACACAAAATATTTTCAGAACGGCTGCCTTCCGACTTTTGCCTTATGATCTTAGAGCAGCTATGGAGACTGTCGAAGTTGTAAGGTTGGGGCGCAGCGCCAGAAAATCAGACAAGAGCGCTAAACGTCCGAGGCAGGCGGTGAAAGTGGATTGGCAAATTATTGCGATTGCCAAAGTGCACGGCGCAAGATTGCTAATTACAAACGATGGCGACATGCGCTCTGAGGCTGAGCGATCCGGAGTTCGCTGTATTCAGATCAGTGATCTGCCGATACCGGATGGACTGCGTCAGCATGATTTGGATCTTGAAAAGAATTAACTCCCGTACAAGCCCGGCCAAGCGCCGGGCTTTCTCATTCTGGACTCAGATCGTCGATGGATTGATACCGATCAATTTCAGCGACTGACGCAAGGAATCGTCCAGTTCGATTTCGCCTGTAGTTGAAGCCGCTTGGTTGATTCCGACTGTGCGATAGATAAGGGTTTTACCTGTCACCATCTGCCGCAGAATCTCCTTCGCTTTGTCACCGCCCGTGACAGTGTAGGGGCTCATCATTTTGTAAATACTGTCCATGCTTTGGGCCTGGGCCTTCTTGATCATCTCTGCTTGTTCGGCCGGCAACCCAAGCGCAATTTCCGGCGCCGCAGGGACCATTGAGATTGGTGTTTCCTGAGGGGTGATCGTCCACGCGTCGTTCTGATCAATCCTTAGCTGAATGGTGCCGACGGGGATTTTGAAACGGCCGCCTGACATAAGCCCCACATAGATTTCACCGCCCTCCTTCCTTACCACCGGATAAAACTTGAGCGAGCTGGTGATGATTGAAGTTCCTGCTGAATAGTCCCCGGTGGTCACCATGGTCGTGGTTTGGTCAGTAAACTTGTCCGTACTGCCAGTGGCTTTCCATACAGACCCTGCACACCCACTCAGCATCACGGTGGCGATAGCAAGAACAGCAATTCCTTTCATAACCTTCTCCAATGCAATAGTGGAACGACTTTAGCAGAGTCATTGGTTTTCGAATGCCAATCTCCACCTCGTCAATCGTGGCCCAACACTGTTTTTTTGTATCTGCCCCGTCATGCCTTCGTCACACCAGACAAGCACAATGCATTCAGCCAAAGGGATTTGGCCCTTCTACAGAGAGCCCGGCGTTTCTGGCCTTCCCTACCCCTTCGGCGACAACGCCTTTGCAGCCTCTACTGCGTCCTCTTCACGATCGAACGGACCAGCCAGGCGGTCATCGCTATTCGCCACCTCCCAGCCGTCGCCCACCTTCATGACGGTGTATCCATTGACCTTGTAGCTTTCGGGTGGCTTCATTGCAGGCGCTCCTTTGCGTAGTGGAGTTCACCGTATCCTGGCGCCCAGAACATCCCTCTGTACCTTCGGATCAATGGTGGCTGTGCGCCACGAATGGTAAAGTGCCAGCTCAATTACGGGAGGGGCCAATGAAAGGATTTGGAACTTTTGCGATGATCATCGGCATCTGCTGGCTGGTTTTCGCACTGAGCATGGATGTATCTGTCGCTACCGGCTCCGGTGGCAGAGTTAACAATCTAGGCCTTATGGCTGATCGCCAGGTGCACACCATCGTAGGCGGCATGATTACGCTGGCGGGATTGCTGATAGTTTTGCTCGGAGGTAAGCCTGTTGCAGTCCAGGGCCATGTCGAAACCGATGTTCGTCCCTGCCCTCTGTGTGCCGAATCCATTAAAAACGCTGCTGTGAAGTGCAAGCACTGCGGCGCCGATGTAGAGCCCGTCAAGCCTCCCCTCCTGAAGAACGGCTGGGTTGCTTCAACGGCCTGCCGCGACGCCGAGGAACAGGAGCGGACAATAAACTCGATTGCCGCGATTGGCCTGCCAGTGGTTTCGATGATCGGCTTGAGCGTCGGTGCAGGGCCATTCAAGACAAAGGATGAGGCCAAGAATGCCTTGGTACTGATGCGCGACGGCCCCAGACTATTCAGCCAAATAGTCTACAGGGACTCAGTCAGCGGCAAGTACCCGCCGATCACCGACTGAAAAACAATTAATTGCGGAGCCCGCCACTGAGCGGGCTTTTTTGCGTACTCAGAAAGGCGCGACCTCCTCCACCTCCAACGCATCCTCCACTTCGATCACGCGATTTTCTTCGGCCAGGGCCTCCCACCTCAGCGTCACCGACTCATCGTCGTTGAACGTCATATCTATGCCGTCCGTTTCGGATAGCAAGCCCATAACCTCCTCCCACTCCCTCTCCCCGTCCGTGTCCAAGCGGTGAATCGTTACCCAGCGCTGAATCTGTGCGACCGGGTGATTGATCATCGAGGAAACGCGCAGGCCGAGCCGCTCTATTCCGCTTATTTCTTTTTTTGCTTCCGGTTTTGACTGCTTCTTCGCCTTTGCCATTACATCCCCCTATAGCTGTATATATATCCAGTTGTTGCGGAGCATATATCACGACAGAAGAAAATAAATTAACCATCGGTATTGACGTTAAAATATACCGATGGTTAACTATATCCATTGCAGCGACGCACAGCCACTGCGAAGGGCCTCAAAGGGCCTGACCGCTCTTTACACAATCTGACGTGACCCAACGACTTACCGGCTTGCCGGTGGTGAGAAAGCTAAACAGTCGTCCATGCCAGCTCTGGAACTGGCCGGACTCCCTACAAGGTAGAACGCCAAACCATGCAAGCCAGCCGGCGAAGAACACCGAACACGAAATGTGTGACGCCGGCCAGGTGGGGAAACCGAGGCGCCGAGCATGGGGCGGACAACAGATTTCACTGGCTGGCCTTGGCGACAGGGCCAGACGGGAAATCAACCGGAGACAGCAGCATGGAAATCAACCAGCAGAAAACGGTGAAGGTCGATGTGACCGAGCTGCACCTGCACATCAAGGTGCGTGACGGCTTCGCGGCCGGCCTGAAGGATGCACAGGGCGAAGAAGTGGGCAGCTACGAAGGCTACGTGCCGGACTTCTTCCCGGGTGACCACTACGGCGATTACCTGATCCTCACCATCGATCTGGAATCCGGTCAGATCAAGAACTGGAGGAAGCCCACCGCTGGCGACATCGAAAAGATGCTCGCCCAGGGCGAAGACGACTGAACAACCAGCGCCACGTCAGCCTGACGAAAACTGCCCTATACCGGTGATGGTTGAGGTCCTGGGTGGTCAGGACGAAGCCGGTTAACCCACCCGATGCCTTGGTACTCCCCAGCACCAGGCCGCATCGGAGTGTGATCTGAGTACCGCCAGCCAGCGCGAGAGCAACGGCCGACAAACGTCATGCAGATCACACCCCAATGCGGACGAATTCTGCACCGCGCAACGCGGCCCCCTGCATTCTCACACCCACACAACACGGAGGATTGGCAGCCATGCACCAGTAAGCGATTCACCCGCGTGGCGCAGTAAGCCTGAAGGCTGCGCCCAACACCTGACAGGCAGCGGAAAGCAGGGCCGAGGATGTGACCGCGCATCAACCGGGGACCGGTAGGCCCAACCGAACGACATCGCACATTGCTGATGCTGCACACCCAGGCCGTCGCCAGTAGCGGGCCTGGGCAACTCTCCCCCGACACCACCCGCATGCACTTACTTCCGCGCCCAACGGCAACCAGCGGAATGGATGAGTGCAGCCGAGTTTTGTTGGATCAACACCCCGCCACTCTGGAGGCGACCATGAACGCAATCGCAGCAGCACAGTCCCGCTGGGACCACATAACCCCTTGCGATACCTCGGCGCGTGATGAGGCCGCAGACAATTGGTCCTACAACGCCGCAGAGCAACTGGTGCTGGGCTGTGACGTTGTGATTCGCACTCGCCGCCAGACGAAGGTCATCGGGTACGCGGAGTTTCTCGGCAAGATTCAGGCGCAGCTGAATCAGCGGCAGATCGACGGCGAGGACGACGAAGACCTCTTTGCTCAGTTGGTGGTCGCTGCGATCAAGGGCGGCAACGTCAGGGGCTTCGCGGAAAAGCTGCTCGGCCCGCACGTCCTTCAGGACATTGCCCTAGAGCTGATCGAACCTTGGTTTGATCTGGCCGTGGAGCAAGCCCGGGAGGATGTCGACTAATGAGCCCGCACATCCTCATCGACGAAGCGCTGGATAGTCTTGAGCATCCAGATAGCCCGCCCGGCAACAGCATTCTGGTTCAGCAGGTCATCACCAACCTGATGACGGACCAGTTGATCACCCTCGAAGAATTCAGCCACTACTGCCAGCGCCTGCTGAAGCAATGCAGGCAGCGCAAGGAGTTCGCATGAGTACGCCACCGGTAAAAACGCTGATCGACGAACAGCTCGACGACATCGAGCGGCGCATCGCCATTCTCGGCTTCGGCCTGCCCTTCAATGAAGTGATTGGCCGCCAGCGTGACGAGCTGGTCGCCAACTTGCCCCAGCGCCTGGCTGCGACCATGAAGGGCAGACGGATCGCGGTGAGGGTTCGGCCATGACCGCCGCACAACTTGCCGCGAAGGCAAAGCGCGAACGACGCCAAGAGCGCAACTACCGTAATGAGGCGGCCCAAGGACGAGATCCAGAAGGCCTCGATCTGGTCGGCGGTACGTGGATGGCTGAGTGCCGTTCGTGTGGGAATGACTACGTGGTTGATTGCGATGTTCGCGAGTTTCACCCCGACTACAGCTATTGCGGTGGTAGCGAGCGGTGCATCCCATGACCGACCACCAACGCGCCCGCCGCGCGCTCATCTGGCGCGGCTCATTCCCGGTCATCGCCATCTTCACCTTCCTGATGTTGCTCAGCGCTCTGGCTGATCGCGTCACTCAATAACTCACACCTTCGAACGCTGCGTGTATCGCGGCAAGGATTCTGTCGTGTCCGCAAATACCGAACTGGCCGTAGTGCCGCCGCAAGAAACCGCCCTCACCGTCTACAGCACCGAAAAGGGACTTGAGCCTTGGCTACAGAAGATCCGCACCGAGATCGACGGCTTCACGCCGGACATCAGCACCCGAAAGGGCCGCGATGCGATCGCCTCGATGGCCTACAAGGTCGCCCGCTCCAAGACTGCTCTGGACGACGTCGGCAAGAAGCTGGTCGCCGACCTGAAGGAAGTCCCGAAGAAGATCGACGCCGAGCGCAAGCGCGTCAGGGACACACTGGAAGCATGGCAGGAAGAGGTGCGCCGCCCGCTGAATGAATGGCAAGCCGCCGAGGACGCCCGGGTCGACAAGCACAACGATGCGATCGAGCACATCCGGTTGCTGACCGTAGATCTGGACGGCATCACCGCCGAAGACCTGGTCGACCGATTCGCACAGCTTGAAACGGTTGCCCTGGGAGACGACTGGGAAGAGTTCGAGCCGGAGGCTGCTCGCGCCAAGGACAAGGCAATGGGGGTGCTTCGCGCTGCCCTCGCCGCCCGCCAGCAGTACGAAGCCGAACAGGCTGAACTGGTCCGCCTGCGCGAAGAGAAGGAAGCCCGGGACAAGAAGGACAACGAGGACCGCATCGCCCGTGAAGCCGCTGAGCGTGCCACACGGGAGGCTGAGGAAAAGGCTCAGCGTGAGCGTGACGCTGAAGCTCAGCGCGTCCGTGACGAGCAGGCAGCCGCCGAGAAGCGCGAGAACGACCTGAAGTTGCAGACCGTTGAAGCAGAACGTCGCGCCGAGCAGGCAAAACGCGAGCAGCTTGAGGCAGAGCAGAAGGCTGAGCGTGACCGCCTGGAAGCGGTTGAGCGCCAGAAACAAGCCGTCGAGCAGGCGCGACTGGATGAAAAAGCCCGAGCGGACGCAGCAGCAGACGAAATCCTGCGCCAGGAGCGGCTGCGCGAGGCCGACAAGGAACACAAGAAGACCATCTGCCTCGCCGCACAGAAAGCCCTAATAGCTGGTGGCATTGATGAAGAAGTAGCGAAGGCCGTCATCATCCTGATTCACCAGCGCAAGATCCCCGCCATTTCAATTCAGTACTGAGGTCGCCATGAGCAATCTTGCAGTGACAGAAAAGGTTGAGCGAGTGCCGGCCGTGCAAACCGAATCGGCAACGATCATGTCGATCATTCAGCAGGTGGCTATGTCGCCAGATGCTGACATCGACAAGATGGAACGCTTGATGGCAATGCACGAACGCTATCAGGCGCAGCAAGCGAAACAGCAGTACGACGAAGCGCTGGCCCAGATGCAGGAGGAAATGCCTGTGATCGGCGAGCGCGGAGCAATCCGCGACAAATTCAAGAATGTCCAATCCACCTATGCGTTGTGGGAGGACATCAACGAAGAGATCAAACCCGTTCTCGCCAAGCACGGGTTTGGCTTGTCGTTCCGCATTCCACGCACCCAGGGTGGTGTTGAGGTCGAAGGCGTCCTCAGTCATCGTGCTGGTCACCGCGAGGTTACGTCGATCTTTCTGCCTGCGGATGTCAGCGGCAACAAGAATGCCGTCCAGGCCGTGGCCAGCTCAGTCAGTTACGGAAAACGGTACACCGCCGGCGCTTTGCTCAACTTCACCACCACCGGTGAAGACGATGACGGCCAAGGGGCAAACAAGAAACCTGACCCGCCAGCAGAGCCGGTCATCACCGCCGGCCAAGCCGCCCAGCTCGATGCGTTGCTGAAGAAATGCAGTCAGGTGCTGCAGGACAACTTCACGGTCAAGTACGGCTGTGCTGCCAACGTCTTCAAATCTGAGTTCGATGCTGTTCTCGCTCGCGTCACTAAATCAGCCAGCAGGCCTCAGGAGTAAGCTATGCAAATCATTACTGAAGTCCAGCAAGGCACGCCTGAATGGCTCGCCCTGCGCCTCGGCATCGTCACCTGTTCTGAACTGGATAGCCTGCTGGTGAATGGCAAAGGTGAAGCCGGGTTTGGCGCCGGCGCCTTCACCTACATGAACACCCTAATCGGTGAGCGCATCACCGGAGAGCTGGCCGACCCATTCACCGGCAATCGCCACACTGAGCGCGGCCATGAGTTGGAAGGCGCGGCGCGCATCCTGTACGAAGACCGCGAAGAGGTGAAAACCACCCAGGTCGGCATCATCCTCAACCATGGCATCGGTTACTCGCCCGACTCTCTGGTGCTCGAAGAAGGCCTGACAGAGATCAAAACCAAGTTGCCGAAGTTGCAGGTCGAAGTAATCCTCGGCGGCGAGATTCCAAAGGAGCACGTCGCACAGTGCCAGGGCGGGCTGTGGGTGTCGGAACGCGAGTGGATCGACTTCGTGTGCTACTGGCCCGGAATGCCATTGTTCATCAAGCGTGCCTACCGTGACGAAGTGATGATTCGCAAGTTGAGCGAGCGGGTGAAAACCTTCTACGAAATCCTCGACGAGCGCATGAACAAGGTCTTGGGGTTAGCAGCATGATCAGCAACCACCTCAGTCTGGTCGAAGCCCTTCGGCCGATATCCAACGAGCTGACGGCCCAGGTCGAGCAGTACCTGGCCGCTGGCGGCAAGATCGAAGAAGCCGCCCCCTACAACTACAAACCCAAGCCGATCAGCTACAGCAACCAGATGCCGCCGGCACCGAAGCCATTTGTTCGGCGCCGGGTTGACGCGACTCCCCCGCCACCAGATGCATTCGATGCCCGCCAGCAGGCGCGTGAAAGGTTGGTCGATCAAGTTCGTGGGTTGAGCAGCACGCATACCCAGGTGGAAGTTGCGGCGGCCGTCGGCGTCAGCAGGAAGTCTATCTACAACATCGCCAAAGAGCACGGCATCACATTCCAGCGCCCAACCCGGGGAGGCGCGAATGACGCGCTGCGCAAGGAGCAAGCAGATGCCAGAGACGCGAAATATGCCGAGCGGATCAGGGCTTTCATGGAACTGGGCATCACCCGGCGCCGGTGCTGCGGGAAGCTGGCCATCGGCAACAAAGCCTTCGAGCGAATCATTGCCGCCCACAGCATTGACTACCCGAAAGCGCGCCAAGGTAGTAATTCATGCGCCGCATAGCTCGCGTGCAACAGCGCAAACGACAGACCTGGTTAGACCTACCAGCCAGCGATTTAAAGGAGTGCAGCAATGGCAGCGGCGCAGAAAGATCGATCGGCAAAGACTGCGGCGAGGCGAAAGACTCGCGGCGAGGAGGAGTTGCGAATGCATGCCATGGCCGGCACCCGGCAAGCGCTGGCTGAATTAATGGCCTGGCACGGCATCGAGGAACAGGGCGAGGCAATGACGCTGATGATTCATCATCTTCATGCGTTAGGGCCTCAAAAGTCCGCGCCCCTGCTGACACCGCCGCGACACGTTATTGAGGTCTCCCAAAACGTGTCGCTGGCTTTTCACAGGAAGAGCCTGCTGATGCTTCAGCAGGATCCGGGAGATGAAATCTTACCGCCTAGCGCTCAACTTTCAGCGTGAGGGTAATCGACTCCGGCTCATCTTCTGGGGTTAGGTCAGGCATCTGGGTGATTACGTATCCACAGAGGCTTCCGCCAACCGAAAGGGTGATCTCAAACGATCCCTCTTTGAGTTCCTGACCATTATGACCGTAGGTCCCCTCTCGAAGGGTTACTTTGTACACATCAAGCTCGTCCGTATCCTCTAAAAAGAGTTCCTCTGGGCTTTGCTTGCGGTCGTAGATCGCCGTGCTCGATCCAGCACCTATGGTCAAATGATCGATCTTTTGCTTGCCCACAATTTCTCTCCTAGACCCGGCCACGTGCCGGGCCGAACACAAATACCCCATTTCAACGAATCACGCCAGCTGACGAAAGTCATAGAGTCTGCATAAAGATGCCAAGCCGAAACCTCATTCTTCAAAGATAAAATTCTCTCGCAGTCTGCTACTTGAAATATCTAGGCAAGTCTTCAAGATTCCGAGTGTAAATTCCAAGTGATATTCGCTTGGACCGGTAACGAGCACGGGCTCACCATCCCTGATCATGAGAGACGAGTCCATCGACCTAAAAGTAGCGTGACTAGCTACCGATGAAAGGCCGCGATACATGGTTTCGTAAAGAGGTATCAGGCCAGCAATACGGGCGGCATCAAAAGTCGAAAATCCTGCACTATCGCCTTCTGCTCGACTGATAACTTCGTTCAAGTCCTGAACATTTTTAGCCGTTAACCCTAATTCTGCTAGCGTTCTGATCATCGCTTCGGCTTGCTTCCTGTCTTCGATATCGCCAGCCCTACCCATGCGAGAAAACACCGTCGGATCATTGATCAGAGCTGCTGCATGAAACAGGGCCTCAACCGCAGAACGACCCAGCGTTTGGGCATCCACAACAAGCCCTCTTTCACAAAGTAGTATCGCCGCTTGGCAGCTTCTTACCGTTTTATGAAAAAAAACAAGTGATGCCATCATATGGGGCGCGTTTCGATCGGCACCAGCACCCATTACCAAAGTCTGAGCGACACCAGAAGCAGCCTCTGCCTCCTCGAAAAATTTTTGGTAGGTCGATTTCAGCTTCACTCTGACTACTTCAATCGTCGGAGATAAGAAGCCTTTCTCATTTAGGTCATCGACTGAGGCCTGATCCATATCCTGCTTTTCCTTGGCTTGCTATTGAGCCGCAATATCAAACACTACCACCAACTAGAATGCCACCACCGGTCACGGAGGGCGGTGCCATCCAGTTACTTGCTTGCGAAGCGAAGCATGATACCGCCCACACAAAGACCCGTAATTGCCTTGACGATGGCATACCCAGGCCCACCGCACTCGACGTAGCGGTATATCGAAGTGACCAGGAAAATGGTTGATACCATCAGGATGAAAATCGATATCCCGCACTGGACTCGAATTCTCTCTTTATTGCTATAGACGTACATCTAGCCTTCCCTGGGACTTCCGGTTCCAAGCACAACAATACCTTCCGCTGCGCATCCGGTCACGGAGGGCGGCGCCTGCAATGGAGATTGCCATGAGCAGCTACTTCTACAAAACCAACGCCGCGCCGGCGCTGGCCGCCATCGATGCATGGGACGCCAAGCGCGCCGAATTTGACCGCAAGCGCGAGGCGCTCAAGGACGTGTTCGGCGGCCCAGGCTCTCCGATGTATTCGGGCAGTGACAGCTATGTCGGCGGAGTGAAGATAAGCGATAGCCGGGATCTGGATGTGCATTGGCGGCGCCCGGACGAATACGGCTATCGCGCCCTGCGACATGCAGCCAAGCCAGAGAAAGGCGTCAAGAAAGAAGCGCGAGTTGCCTACAAGGCTGAACACGAGCGCCTGGTAGCACTGTGGCAAGAGCACTGCCCTGATCGCATCAGCAAGGATGACGTATGGAAAGCGATCGGCGTGGACTGGGGCAGCGTGTGGTTGAGTGGCGGCGTGTTTTTCAAGCATGAAGGCGTCGTTTATCTCAACCTCGGGTTCCAGCTAAAGGAAGGCGGCGAGCACATCGAAGGCGCCGCCGAGATTGTGGCAAGCGAGTTTGAAGCTGCACGCCTGCAGGTGCTGAATCAGCGCAAGGCCGCCTGACCCATCGCCTGTCGATGGACTGGCTCTGGCCCGTAGGCAAGATCACGCCACTGCGCGAGATCAGCAATCAGCCGAAGTCCTGCGCGAGCATCTGCCTCCAGCCTTTCAGGCGGAAGGCTGAGCAACCGAACAACCTCTTCACCGATCAGCCGAATCGCTTCCACATCGGTTTTTGTACTCATCGCAGCCACCGTCAGGTTTGCGCCAGGTGCAAATCATCATCCCAATTTACGAATCACGCCAGCCGGCGAGGATACTTAGTCATCTTCATCCTCCAGCCAGCCAACTCTTTGCCGGAGTTCTTTTACTTCATCCTTCAAGCTTTGGTAGTCACTTTTCAAGCCGTTTACGTGCTTCGCAACTCGAAAAAACTCATGCCAAACCAGACCGAACAGCGCGACTGATACCCACCATTCCATAAGCACCTCCGTCGGTAACAACACGACTGTAGCTGAAGCCCATCCACTCCACCGCCCGGGCATGCCCCGGCATAGGACGCCCCATGCCCACAGCAATCGATTTGTTCGCCGGTCTCGGCGGATGGTCTACCGGTGCACGCAATGCCGGTATCGAAGTTTTATGGGCCGCCAACCACTGGCCCGTTGCGGTTGAGTGGCACAGCGCCAATCACCCGGACGCCATTCACATCTGCCAGGACCTGCACCAGGCGGACTGGTCGAAGGTTCCGGCCCACGACATCATGCTGGCCTCGCCGTGCTGCCAAGGGCATTCGAAGGCGCGCGGTAAGAAGTCCGGGAACGCTCAGCACGACGCATCGCGTTCTACGGCTTGGGCGGTTGTGTCGGCTGCCGAGTTCCACCGGCCAGAAGTGGTGCTGGTCGAGAACGTCGAAGAATTCACGGACTGGGCTTTGTATCCAGCCTGGTCGCAGGCAATGGCAGCGCTCGGCTACATGATCGCGCCGCATGTCGTTGATTGCGCAGATCTCGGCGTACCACAACACCGCGTGCGCCTGTTTCTGGTTTGCACCCGAAGCAAGGCACCGCTGAACCTTCAACTTCACCAGCGCCGGCATGTGCCAGCCTCATCCTTCATCGATTTCGAAGCGGGCAAGTGGAGCCCGGTTGTGAAGCCGGGCCGGGCTGAATCGACCCTGCTCCGCGTGAAGAATGGCCGGGAGCGCTTCGGTGATCGTTTCATCATGCCCTATTACGGGTCCGGCTCTGGTCTGACTGGTCGCAGCCTAGAACGCCCAATTGGGACCATCACCACATTGGATCGGTGGGCCTTGGTGCGCGGGGATGAGATGCGGATGCTCTCGGCCAACGAGGCGCTTGCAGCCATGTCGTTTCCGGCCGACACGAAACGCCCGGACAATCATCGACTGACAATGCACATGGCCGGCAACGCGGTACCTCCTCTGGCCGGGCAGCGAGTGATCGAAGCGATGCTCGCCGCCTAACCCGCCCTCACCTATTGGACTGAACCAAACAAAAAAGGCACCCGCTAAGCAGGTGCCTCTCACCGGATTAAGCAGGGGTAGGGCCCCGCTCCGGCAGTTCAGTAATACCCCACTTCAACGAATCACGCCAGCACGCTTATCGTCGCTTCATCTCAGTGCGAGCGGCAATTTCTGGAACGCTCTCTGATGGAGATATAATCGTTTCAATGCTTATGTTTTTGTCGTCCTCATAAAATTTTCGAGAAATGCTGGCTATTGATTTCCCCGTGTGCCTGCTTTCTTGGATCATCTTATAGAGATCATCCCCATTGATCGTACCGTTAGCTGACATGATCATAGTTGAGAAGCCAAACCCTGCTTGCTCTTCATCTTCAGAAACAACCGTATTTTCAATAATTAACTCCGGATCAAGTTGCATAGCATCGGCCATACCAGCGCCATGCACTCCAAAATCGAAGTTAAAGCCAGGCTGCTCGCGAAGTTTGAAAGCAAACAAATCCATATCACTGAACGGCAAATGATAGTCGTTGAAATTTATAAACTGACGCCCATCAATCCTCATCTGAAAGTGATAATGCGGAAAGTTTGAGTGTGCGCCGCCGTGCCCGGAAAGGTCATTAGCTGAGCAATCAAAGGTCCATTCGATGCCTTTCCACCGAATTGTTGAGCTTAAAAACTTCCCCTTTGGCGCCTCGTCTTCTAAATCATTTATGTTCGCTAATGGTTTTTCCTCGTTAGCGCACCATCGCAAATAAGCTGCGACTTGAACATATCCAAATTTACTAGCGATTAAATTGATATCTTTTGGCTTAAACTTCCCAAGCCTCAGCAACCAATGTAAACAGGGATCATCTTTACTTAAAGTTTTAAAATCCTTTCCGCAGAGATAGCACTCACCCTGCTGATAACCATTACGAAACCTGGCATGCTGTTCACGATGCTCTTCATCATTCTCAGCCTGCAATCGCTGAAGATCATTATCAGTCATAGAGTCAAAATGTGTTTTTGCTTTTTCAACGGCGCGATCAAAGTCAACTGGCATTTAAAACTCCTACTAACACGACGGCCACCCAGATAATTTACCCCTATCCTGAGCTTCTGATTCCTCAGCTTCAAGCAGTTGCTTATTTAATTGTGGCTGACCGTTCGTCATTTCACTTGCTGCTCTGCTAAGAAAAAAACTCTTACCCACACACCACCGCCCGGGCATGACCCGGCATAGGGCGGTATATGAATCACGACCAGCTACGAAATGTTCGCCGAGTGCATTTAGGTCATCGCATTGATTACTTGAATGCAGAGATCAGGCCGGCAACTGACCCGATGAGACCTACGGCTATAGCAAACCAGTAACTCACTCGGTCTCGTCGGTGCTTTTCTTCCCCCCTTATAGCCGTGCGAATCGCTCGCAGCCCGTCATCGGTTAGATACCTTGGCTCCATAACATCCTTATCCCACTCCACTCGAGCATACATTTTCGGATCATCGAATGAAGGCATGGGCACTAGGAGGCGGTCGGCTTTACTGCGGTAGTAGCCTGTCTGGATCAGACGTTTCCATTCATACAAATCGTCTGACTCGCGGATGTAACCTGCAATCTCTCCAGACTCATTGGCCTCGACAGAGTTAGGAGGCCGGTGCTTCTCAAGCTCAAGCTCGGCTTTTGCGATCTTTCGTAGCGCGATTTTGTAGTTCAGGTAACTGAGCACGAATCCAACTCCATTCCATTTCCAGCGACTATAGTCGCGAGGTATCCCCATGCCCACAGAAAACAAACCGGCCGAGCCGCTGCCGAAAGTAAAGCGCTGGCAATTGAAAGGTTTCATCCCCGGCGTCGAAGGCGAGAGCGAGGCTGTATTCCGGCCTGTCGTGGTTCTGGCAGATGACTTCGACCGCATCACCGCCGAGCGTGACGCTCTGCAGCTGCGCCTTAACGAAGCAGATTGCGCCATGGACAAGGCTGATGATGACTTTGCCCTGTTAAGCCTGGAGGCTGGGCAGCGGATTGACCTTTTGGAGGGGTTGCTGCGGGAGTGCCTTGATTGCGTTCGCAACGGCGAAGACTTCGACCTACCGGTAACGACGATGGCTCGAATCGATGCCGCACTCAAGCCGGTAGAGCGTGAACGAAACCACCAAATCCCAGGCACGTCGGGCATGCGCCTGAACATGCTGGCCAATCAGGGCGAATGACAATGACGCATAAATGCTACCGGCGTGACCCAAGCGTCAACGCCATCACCGACCTTGTGACCGACGAGCAGATGCAGGGCGCATTCCAAGGTACCAACTTCGGCCACACCGATTACCGTGGCTTGCTAGCCCAAGGCTGCATCAAGGCGCTGGCCGCCTGGCACCAGGGCCACACGCTGACCACGATCCTCCAAGAGCTTCGCCTGATCAGCTGGAACAAGCAGACCGGCAAGATCAAGGTGACCGCCAAAGGGCGACACTACATTTGGCTCGCCTTCAAAGGTCGCCCGGGGGTGTAGGCCATGAAACGATTCCTCCGCCGCAAGTTTGAGTCCGGGTTGATCCTGCTGGCCGCCAAGATCCTGATCGACCGCAACGTCCAGCGCGCCGCAGTCGTATCGCGCCGCGACAACAACGACATGTGGGGCATGGCCGAGCAGCTCGAAGCCATCGCCAAGCGCCTCAGCAAAAACTACCTGTAACTCCCTCCCCCTTCAAAGTCAGCCGCTATAGCGGCAAGGAACGGTGTTGCCGATGAAAGCACTTTCAATCCGCCAGCCGTGGACGGCGATAACGCCGAAAATTTAGTTCCGACTACGCTCTTTGACAATGCCGGAGCGCCCAAAAAGAGCACGTGGTGTTTATATCGATTTGAAATTGCCACGCTTACCGACACTTCAAACGAGATACCAAACTTAAAGTGCGAGCGCCAAGTTATCTGACGCTCTGCCTTTATCGCGACCAGCTATCTGCGCTAACACATATTGCACGGACCTCCCGGAACAGGTGTTACACAAGCTTTACCAAAAATTGTGTCTAAACAAACCAAACAGCAGAGTCCATCTATCGCCGCTGTCTTTGGATCATCAATGTAACGTTGGATAAACTCATCCGCAGCATAGGTTATCTTCGCCTCAAGACCTAACCGCTTGAAATCTAATGACTTATCAGAATATTCAGCGCTGACTCCAGCGCTACTAAGCTCAGGAACAACAATATATTTCTCAATATTGTTACGTATTTCGCTTTCAATTTGAGCCTTCCATTGCTCCACAGTAGTAGACATTTCTATTCTCCCTACGCAGTGCAAATATCCGCCAACTTTCGCTGGGTGAATAAACAAAACTAGTTCAGGCACTTTATATAGTCAATTAAACCATTAACTTTCTTTTTAACAGGTGAATCAATATCTGCCGCCACGCGCGGCATGGAGCATTTCCCATGGCAAACGCTACAGCGGCCAAGGCCAGCAGCATCCCGCCGCGGTTCATCCGATTCATGGATGCCCCGGGTTATCTCGGCATGTGCCGGGACGAATTCAACAAAACGGTCAGGCCGAACGTACGTGAATTCCCTATCGGGAAACAGGGCGTGGCGTTTGATCGTATCGAGCTGGATGAGTGGGCAGACGCCTACATCGAGAGCAAGTCGATTGAAAAGACCGTGAATCAGGACAACAATCGCCCTCGCAGCGAGCGCCAGGGTGAAGCCAAAGGAGGTAAACCATGGCGAGAAAAGCGATCTCTGGCCTCTACCAGAAAGGTGGAGTCTGGCAAATCGACAAAGTGTTCCGAGGCGAGCGCCTTCGAGAGAGCACTGGAACTGGTGACCGGCAAGAAGCCGAGCAGTACCTGATTCACCGGCTGGAGCAACTTCGACAGCAGAAGGTATACGGCGTACGCCGCATCCGAACCTGGGAGGAAGCGGCGACAAGGTTTCTGATCGAGAGCAAGGACCAGCCCTCGATCAAGTTGACGGCGCACCACCTGAAGCAGCTCAACCCTTATCTCAAGGATCTGCCATTGACGCACATCGATGACCAGGCGCTTGAGCCGTTCGTGAGGGATCGCTTGAAGGGAATGGTGACGCCAGACGGGAAGCAGTTGAAGCCGGTGGCACCTCGCACGATCAACATCTCAATCGAGCGGGTGATACGGGTTCTATCGCTTTGTGCAAGGAAGTGGCGGGATGAAGAGCGCAGGCCCTGGCTTGATTCGGTGCCAATGCTGGCCAAGCTGGACCTAAAGAAAAAGGTTCGCGAGCCCTACCCCATGACATGGGAAGAGCAATCGATCCTTTTCGGGGAGTTACCGGCACACCTGCAGACGATGGCCCTGTTCAAGGTGAACACGGGTTGCCGCGAGCAGGAGGTCTGCAAATTGAGGTGGGATTGGGAAATCTCGGTCCCGGAACTCGGCACCAGCGTATTCCTGATCCCGTCCGACTTTGGCGGCCGAAACGAGCGGTCAGGTGTTAAAAATGGCGATGAGCGACTGGTCGTGCTGAATAGCGTGGCGAAATCGATCATCGACAAGCAGCGCGGCCAGAGCAAGGACTGGGTGTTCCCTTTCAACGGCAACGCGATGCACCGGATGAATGACTCAGCCTGGAAGAAAGCACGGGTGAGAGCGGCGAAACTCTGGCAGGAGGAAAACCTTCGCCCCGCTCACCCTGGATATGCATCCATAAGGGTGCACGACTTGAAGCATACGTTTGGCCGTCGCCTTCGGGCGGCAGGTGTCACACAGGAAGATCGAAAGGCCTTGCTGGGACACAAGAACGGCAGCATCACCAGTCACTACTCGGGCGCTGAGCTCGGGCATCTGATTGAGGCTGCGAACATGGTATCAGCAACCGACTCGCGGGGGCCGGTGCTGACGATCTTGAAGAGGAAAGCTGGATGAAGTCCCGAAAAACTCCCCACCAATGAAAAAGCCCAACTCGTGAAAGTTGGGCTAAGTCATTGAAAAATATGGTCGGGACGGAGTGATTCGAACACTCGACCCCTAGCACCCCATGCTGGGGACTGTAGCGAGATAACCTATTGTTTTATAACAAATACATATCTTTTTAGGGGTGGCAAAAAATCCAGCTTTTTGTACTTTTGCAAACGGAAACACGCGGCCTCCATAGGGGGTTTTGCGCACGATTGGGAACAAGATGGTTGATAGACAACGGAAAGGCAACTGGCTAGCATCCCCAGAAAAAGGAGCTGGCCAATGCACTGGTATGACCCCCAACGATTGAATTCAAAAAGCTACACCTGTGGCTACTGCTCAAATACTGTTGCAAGCGCCTTAGGATATTCTTCGGCCTCAAACCAGCACCTATACGTTTGCCCCCATTGTCACAATCCAAGCTACTGGGGCAACGGTATCTACCAGGTTCCCGGAATTGCCCCTGGGCGATCTGTCGCACATTTACCTGCGGACATTAGTGGGCTTTATGACGAGGCAAGGAAGTGCGCAGGTGCCGGCTCATACACTGGCTCTGTGTTGCTCTGTCGCAAATTGCTGATGAATATCGGTGTGCAGGAAGGGGCAGATGAGGGGAAATCATTTATTTTTTACATTGATTTCCTCGCAGACAAAGGATTCATCCCTCCGAATGGTCGAGCCTGGGTTGACCACATACGCAAAAAAGGCAATGAAGCGACACATGAGATAGCGCTGATGACTGGTACGGATGCCACGGAACTCATCACTTTCACTGAAATGCTTTTAAAGTTTATTTACGAATTTCCGAACGCTATTGCCACGCCGCCAAGCACTCGATAGAGCACCACCGCGAGTGACACAAATCCTCGAAGGGCTTTACCAACTTGGGTCGTGCCAAATTGTAAAGCCCGCCACCATGTCAAGGTGACCGGGAAACGCTCATAACCCCCTGATCTACAAGAGAAAATAGGTACGCTACAGCCGCCTCAAAACCACTACATAACTCTATAAAAGTCAATAACTTAGCGTTGTATATTCCTACAGTAGTGCCACCCTTCTCCGGCGTTCTGCCGACCTGAATTCCCAGCCCATAGCTCGTCCCTGCTACGCTGAAAACTCCACGGAGGATTCGCGATGCCAAACTCTGATCTGCTCCCTTCCCTGCTGTTCAAGCTCAACGAAAACCAGCTCGCCTTGGAGGCCGCCATCCTGGAACTGTCGAACTGGGTCGAGCAACGCGGATCGGCCGATGTTGCCGACAACGTTCGTTGCGCCCTAGAAGCCATCGACAAGAACGAGGATTTCATCAAGATGACGCTCGCGGTGATGATGACCTCGGAGTAATCCGCTTTGCATTTCCTCGCCAACACTGACACTGAAAAACTTTAAGGCCACCAATGTCGACCAATAGCCATACACCTGAAAACCACCTTCACGCCATCGATACATCAATCGCTGAGCTTAAAGATTTAGAACGACGCACTATTGCGCCCGCCTCTATACCCCATCAGTTTATCGGAACTATGGTGGACAACACCATGGTTCTACTTACCACACCTGCGAACATACTGGATCAAGGCGGGCGCAGCTTCTCATGCACAGGGTTTGAAACTTGGATTTCACTTATGCAAGCAGTGCACCGTAGCTTTTACTCTTCTATTCTTTTAGCTACTGAACGCGCTCTAAAATTTATCTGCGACGAACAGAACTTAGAGGTGAATAGCCGCCGAAAACTGAAACACGATGTCCTACTAGATATTATTCAGGCCAATATTCAAAACTCACCCGCTGCAAGCAAAGCTGTGGCCGAACTAAAGAAACAAAACAAACATAACCGACCTGATTTTTCCGATTACCTAGAATGCGCACTCGATGCGACAAATCTAGACAAAGAAACAATAGTTAAATGGCGAAAATTTTTCAGAGCGCTTTCAATAGCCAGGAATAAAGCTTCGCACTCGAATACAGCTCTTACAGAGGCAGAGAAGGCCGATCTGCGCGACGGTGGATTCGCCTTACTAATTTCAGATACAGGTATATTTGTTACAAACCCCCGTAATTACGCACAAGCCTCCATCCTTGTTCTTGATTTCTTTGATGAATTACAAAAAGGCAGACACTAGTCTCCAAGTCGATTTTCTTTATTTAAAAACTAACGACCCACCCCGACATACGCCTGCTCACACGTCAGTCCCCGGGCTCGAGCTTGGTCAGCAACTGCAGCCAGGTCGCCCGCTCTCTGATCAGCGCGCTTGAACACGTCGGCAAGCACAGCGGCGACGCGGGCAGCTGCCTGGCTTGCGGCGGCAGTGCAGGAATGCCCGCTGGCTTCACTGGCTGCGAGTCGACGGGCAAGGTTGTCCGCGGCAAGCTGCACGCCGTCAGCAGAAGCGCGAGCGGCAGCAACATCAGCCGTCGCTTGATCGATAATGCGTTGACCATCTTGAACCGCCTTGTTGATTGACTGTTGGTAGGCCTGCTCCCTGGTGCGCTCGGCGGCCTCATTGAGCGCCCTCGCCTCGCCGTCCCGGGTGTCACGGGCATTCCACTTCGACTGCCACTTTTCATCCGTAACCTTCACGCCGTGGTGATAGGCGCCGAACAGCACGCCCAGCACCAGGGTGGTTAGCAGCAGAACAGCACCTGCTTTCAGGTAGGTCGTCATGCTCAGTCCTCCCACTCCGACAGATCGACCGTTTGTCCGGCTAGCGCATGAGTGCAATCGCCCAGGAACTGGATACGGCCATCAGTGACGAACGAGTGACAGACACGATCACCATCAGACCAGGGATATTGCACCAGCACCGAAGGGGTGAAGGTCGGCTTATCGACGCTCCCATTCCATCCCCAGCGCGGACCTGCCCCGGGGCCGTACATGACTCGATGCATCATCGAGCAGCCCGGGCACTCAAACCAAAGGCTGCCTTCCTCGGCAGTGGCCAATACACGAGACAATCTGCTGAAGGCGGTCATGGCACATCCTTGAAGAACACGTGGTGACCGAGCCTCAACATTTCCTTGGCGCCTTTCACCCAGGCCGGTGGCTTGGGCATGCTGGTCGCGTAGTAATGGGTCGCGCCGCTGGTGGGATCCGCCACCTTTCCATCGATCACCTGGTCAGCGGCAATCCGCGCCTGCGCGAGCTCACGGAACGGGATCTGCCTCGCGCCAGCCAGGTAGGCGAAGTTCGGGTCGTTCCTGTTCCAGCAGCTGAACTGGTACGGCTTCTGGCACACACCGGCATAGCCCTCCCCCCACCACGACTTGTCCTTGCCGTCGTTCACGCGGTTGCGGATGGTCCAGGCCACGGCGATCTGGCCGGCCAGGGATTCGCCGCGGGCCTCGCCCCACAGCGTGCGGGCGAGGATGTCGCGGTCTCTCTCGGATACGGTCATCACTTTTCTCCAGGCAAAAAAATACCCACTCAAGGGCGGGCTCTGTCTCTGTGGTAGATCAGGTACAGCGGATGTAGAATCGATTTCTTTTTGATACCGACAACCAATGCTCAACTCAATCCAAATACTTAGGGCCTTAGCAGCATGGCTGGTTGTCGGCCATCACTACATGCAGCTTTTTTATAACCACAAGTTAGGCGGGATCGCACCTGATCTGCTTCGAGACTTCGGTGCCATCGGTGTTGATTTATTCTTTGTGATCAGCGGATTTGTTATTTACGGATCCACAGTTTCAAAACCAACAACACCAAAATCATTCGCAGCCAACAGAATAGCTAGGGTTGCTCCGGCCTACTGGCTATTCTCGTCAGTTACCGCCATTACTCTAATATATGCACCAGACTCAATCCCTCTTACTGCATTTGACCCAGTATTTTTCCTGAAAAGCCTTTTGTTCATTCCAGCACAAAACCCTTCAGGCGTGGGTCTGTACCCTCTAATGACAGTAGGCTGGACATTGAACTATGAGGCATCCTTTTACTTAGTGTTTTTTTCGGTATTATTTCTACCTGCCGCATATCGAGCCATCGGGTTATTTCTTGGCGTAATTGCCTTACAGCTAGTCGCAAAAAAAGTGAATGGGGCGATTTCCTTTTACGGAAACACAATGGTTTGGGAGTTTTTGTTTGGAGTTGCACTGTCGATTGCCTACAAGCGCGGACTGGTAACTCGGATTCCTCCAATCGCAGGATTACTCATGATGCTCGGGGCCCTTTCCGCAATCGTCTATTTTGGGCCGGTGACACACAATCCCCTGCGCAGCGGCCTACCGTGTGCCGTCATTCTGTGTGCTTGCTTGTCTCAAGAAAGGCTATTCCCAAAACACAACTTTATCGCCCGGCTTGGTGATTGGTCTTACTCAACGTATTTGTGCCACATACTGATCATCTGCGCCGCAATAAAGGTCAACGAGCACTTCGTAACTAATCATGTATTGCTTGCCTTCGGAGTCATCGCTGCAATTGGCTTAACGTCCTATGCAAGCTTCACGTTGGTAGAAATGCCAATTTCCCGTGCAGCGAAGAGAATACAAGCGAGGATGGAAAAAACTAAAGCGGTACCTCAGGCCAATCAATAACCTGAGGAAACCCAGGCTGCTCAACGACTTTATTAAGCTTCAACTTATACGCGGCGAAGGCTTTGAATCGATCAACGTCTTCTGGACTCAATAGTCCTGCCAAGAAAGCATCGCCCATACCGGCAGTAACTTCATTTGCGGCAGCAATCAGAAAGTCCCTGCGGTAGATCGCATCTCTTTTTAACTCACCCTCGGATGGTTCAGGCTCCAATTTTTCAGAGAATGACCACTCCCCCTCATTATTTTTAGCGACCCACCCTTCTGATGGTCGCGAAGTGCCTTCAGGTATTTCAGCCCACACCAAATCCGGGTGAAAAAGCTGCGTAATATCCAACTCGGTACTGAAAAGTTCAACGACCAATCCATTATCAATACGTGCGTAATCCATCATGCGTACTCCCAGATTGTAACGATCCCTGCCTTGCCGAGGGCTCCGGTAATAGCGGTACCACCAGATCCGCACACGCACCCTGCCCCGCCCGCACCGTAGTTCGGCGATGGATTGCCGACCGAGTTGATTGCGCTTCCGAGTCCGCCACTTCCGAATGCTGAAGGTCCACCGATACCACCAATGCCGCTGCCTGCCAAAGGTGCGGCAGAAGGTGCGCCAGCCACGCCTAACGAAAAGCTTATGGATGCTCCCGTTGGATTGCCCGATGCAGTTCCGTTGCCGTTGTACTGAGGCGGCACTTGATTGTTCAGGACGCTTCCGCCAACCCCGCCTGGCGCAGAAACCAGCGCACCTACCGATGTAGTTCCGCCATTTCCGCCCGCCACTCCAGATCCAGCGGACCCTGGGGCCCCGATCGTCACGGCTTGGCTTGCACCTATGGACGCTGCAAAAAGCCTCCACTTACCATAGGATCCGGCGCCACCTGGCGCACCGAGACTAACGTTGCCTGCGGAAGGAACGGCTGCACCACCACCTGAACCGCCCCCCCCTTGGGCTTCAACTATCACGCTGGCCATCCCCGGTGTTGGGGTGTATGTGCCGGAAGCAACAAAGGTCTGAACCCCAATCAGCCGGCCAGACGACCGGCAGTAGGCTGTCGTGTACCAGCTAGCGCCGTTGGTTGTGATAACCAGTTGCTCACCGGCCTGCATAGACAGTGTGTTTGCCGTCACGCCCAAATTGTTTTCGATAAGTTCCGCGCCATTACCCTTAATGGTGACCGGCAGATGCGCGCTAAAAATGTATGTACTGCCGGGCGTCAGACTAGCGGCTGGTGGCAAAGTCTGGGTAGTACCACCGGCCTCGATGACTAGCGGCCGTCCGCACTGGGCGTCGGTAAGCGTGGAAGTTGCTGTGAGCGAAGCAATCGAATTGTAGTTGCCGAGCTGCGACAGGTTCACCGCATGGAGAGACTTGAGCCCCTTTGACACCTGCGCGGCACCGTTGCTGCTAGCCAAGATGATCCAGGCACCTGAGTTGCATTCCATCCAAACATTACTGTTCGGCACCAACTCTCCACCCTGCAGCGCAGCGTGCCCCGCGCCTACCAATTGTAAGGCTGGGAGTCCATTGGGGCTAAAGGTGCTTGGACCTGTGTTGGCATTGGTCACTCGAATTTTGAGGACCATACCCTCAACCAATGTCGTGACAGGTGGAACGAAATCAGCCGCATAGGCGTTAGCGGTGCCGTTGTCGACGGCATACGAACTGGCCGAAAACTGATTAATGCGTCTGATCGCGGTAAGAATCTGGTTCTGCGTCCCCTTCACTGGAGTAATCGCAGCCGCCGTCAGAATGCTCATCAGCTCTTCCTGGACGTCGTTTAACCAGTCGTCCGTGACTACCGTTGCCTGGACTCCGCCAACCGGATCACCATCAGTAAATTTGTTAGTCCCTGTAGCCCCCGGGCCATCAATTCTGTGCATGCTTCAACCTCCGTAAGCGAAGAGCGCGATCGTGTGCGCCGGCTTCAGCTGATTAATTTTGCATTCAAGGGTGTCGTTCCCCCATGTTCGAAGACGCTCACCAGCGGCCGAACGGCCCGCGCGAAAGTCGGTGATGCTCGACTGGGGTGCCATGACCAACCAGGTGTGGACCCATGGTCCGTTGGTCAACGCATTACCAGCCACCGATCTCCCGGCTCGAAATGGTCTGAACTCTTCGATGGTCACCGTGTAGCCAAGCGACGCCGCAAGCTCAATGAAGTACGCAGGGGACTGGCCACCGGTGCTGGTGAGTTTGGTCAGCAATGCATTGCGGCGACCCTGGAGGGTTTCCTCTAGGACACCCGAGCATTTATCAGGCAACCCTGCCACACGCTCCCAATCAGGCAGTAGTTCGGCGGCCGTTGCCGGGTTTACCTCTTGCGGCAGAACACTTCCTCGGGCGTCGAGGCGCGCTAGCTCGACCGACATCCCATCTAGAAGGTCGTGGAGTGTGGTGCCGGGGTCACGCGGGAAAGCTTGGCCCGGTGGCAGCAGCGCGTTCAGCTGCTCCCTGTATTCAGCAGCTGTTGGCATTGCGCCTCCTACAGGCTGGAAAAGGTGAGTGTCCCGAGAGTCGCCATTTGACCCGTGGCGTACGCCACATCGGCCGTTGGCGAGACGATCTGGTTGTTGTCCTCGCCAGCAGCCAGAGACACCGACTCACGCAGCCGGCTAACAAGAATCGTCCCGCCAGGTGCCGAGTCACGGGCTATGAGGTCTGCCAGTTCCGCTCGCACCGCGTTTTGAACAGCGGTGGTGTTTGGAGAAAGTTTGATGTTCATGTTCAGCGGACCCGCGACTGGAGCCGCGACATAGACTTCCGCAGTTACCGGTCGGCGTGCATTGATGTAGGCCTGCACTGCGGCGACCTTGGCCGGCGGCGGGATGATGGACACTTCCTCGTCACAGACGAACAGCACCGTCACGGTACCGGCCCCCATTTGCAGTGGGTACACCCAGACCCGGGTAACTCCCGAAACTTCAAGCGCCCATAATTCATAATCAGATTTAGCGCCTCCGTGCGGTGGTTGTTGGATCCGTGCAAGCAGGCGCGCGAGCAGCCTTTCGTCAGACTCAACATCAACACCGCCTTCGAGCTTGGTCGCAGTCGTGGCTGTGGATTGAACGCCGGCGATTGGCGATAGCAGAAAGATCGGCAAACCGGTACCGAAGTTACCGGCCTCTCCCGCCTCAAGAGCCAGGACAGGAACGATCAGCGGCCCACTGCCAAACACCGCATTACCGAGTACCTTGTATTGAACGCCGTCCTGGCGCTGCACAATGGTTCCATTGGGGATGGTGGAGCCGGTGTTTCCGGAAAGCGCGACCTGACCACCAGCAAAGCCGGCAGTCTTGCGAATCACCTTCCAGATTGCGGCCCAGCGCTCTAGATGTTCCTTCTCGGCGGTGTCGATGATCGACTGCTTGGCGATCCAGTCCAGGTAGCCATACAGCATGTGCACGGCACCGGCCTCGGATTGACCAATGACCCCGAGCAGTGAGCGCCGAAGCACCGCGCTATCGACGCCGGTCACCCGGCTACTGATATCTGTAATTACGCGGTTGATCAGTTCGGTCAGTGTGGGTCTTGCGAATGGCATCAGGCAGACCTCTTCGCGGCTTGAGCCGCCCATTCGTAGTTGAATTGATAGCGAACCGGGGATCCGGTTGGCCGGAAAATATCGACGACGATCAGCATCCAGCCTTGGGCAATGAATTGCGCAGTGACCTCGACGTGGGTTGCGACGAGGTCCTCTACCATCCAGGCCAATGCTTCTCGGCAATACTGCTGGGCACGGCCAAGGACCTGCGGCAACTGCTTCTCGCGAGCCAACAGCCACAACAGTGAACCGGTTTGATCAGAGGGTGTAGCGTTGGCGATGTCACCCCAGTAGCCGCGCAGGTCATCCTGCGGAAGCTCGACAGGGATCTGCTCGGAGCTGGCCCGGCGATCAGTAAAGAGGCTAATGATTACCGCCGTCCCCAGGCCGTCATCGCGCTGCAGGTCGAAGCCGGACACAACCAGTGCCCCGCCGTTCTCAGTCATTACCATCGCGGCATCGGCCATCAGACAGGCACTCCTGATCCACCAGCGCTATGGGTATGGGTGCTGTCGACTCGCTTGCCGTTGTTCGTAATGGTGCCAGTGGTGGTGATGTTGCCGACCACCTCGAGGTTACCGATCATTTTGATAGTCGGCGCCACCACTTCAACGTGCTGAACGGCCGTGACCTTCACCATTTCGCGTAGCAGTTCGATCTTGTTGCCAAGGTCGTCGTAGATGGCCACTTCGCCGGCTAGCAAAGGGATTCGATACCGACGGTCATCGACCACCAGCACAATCCCTTGCTCACGGTTACCCCCATTGAATGCGACAGCGCAGTCACCGCCCAGCGGGTGGCTGGTGAACCCATAGTTCTGCATATGCTCCAGCCCGTCGCGCAGTTCGCCCTTGAGCAACTCGACCTGCACTTGCTGCCGCGGGCCAGTGTCGGTCACCGCGCGCAAAACCCCACGGCCGAACATCATCATGACCCGGTTTAAAACATCGTTCATTTCGGCGGTTCCTCTTCCCCAATGGCCTCAGCCCAGATGTTCCGTTTACCGGTTTTTCCGGACTTACCCTTTTTCGCCTCTTTCCCATCTGGTGGCTCGGGATCGAATGCCTGAGGGCTAACGATTTCGAGTTTGGAGGTGGTACCGCCCTCGCCTCGTTCATAGGTCACTTGGCGGATGAGCATCCAACCATCCATTCGAAGCCAGGACGACCGCACATAGACCAGCAACCCCGGCTCCCACAATGGCCCGCCTGGACTCTGTCGCCAGCCCTGTACGGAAATGCTCGCGGCTGCAGCCTTGCCTATCCGGGTATTCGCTTCCCAAGTCGCACGCGCGTGGAGACTCGAGGATGTCCCGCCTGTTTCCGCAACCAGCAGCATTGGCCGATAGCGTTTGATTCCGCTGTCGGTGACAGCCCCCTCGATGTGAGCTTCCGTTTCGCCAGTGCTGTCGGGGCTATAACTGGCTTGGCCCTTCACCAGGTAGTTGCTGAAGCGCTGGCTGTGGTCGAGCGTACCGCTCGCGTTCAGGATGTTCTCGCCTTGAACAAGCGAAGCGGATGCCCGACGAACCCCAGCTCGGGTGATCAGTAGCCCGCCAGCCCCGTCTGGCATTAACAAGGCCTTGCGTTGCCGTGCATACCGCTCGATTGCCTTGAACGCCGTCTCACCCTGTTGCAGCTTGCACACTGCAAATGGCTCGCCTACATCGATATCGGCGATAACGCTCACACCGAAGGGGGCGGCGAGGATCTGGGCGAACTTCAGCAGGTTGACGTTCTTCCATTCGTCTGGCGTATGTACGGCGCTGCAATCGACCAGGTCGGCAACTTTGTCGCGACCTTGGATATTGATGGTGTGGTCCGAGGCGCTGTAGGACGGTTTGAAGATATCGACATAGCCAACGACCATCCGAAAGCTGGCCAACCGCACTTCACAGGCATCGCCTGGGAGAATCGGCCAAGGCTCGACCTGCGCGGCAGCGCCCTCGTTACCCTCCCACCTTTCCGTGAGTGTCGCGGTGAACGCTGTGGTCGCCGCGTCGATTGCCCGAGTGACGCCAATGGACGTCCATCCGGAGTAGTTCATTCCGTTTACCAGCAGTTCGAGGTCATCCATCTGCAAGCACCTCAAGCTGATTGCCCCCCATCAAAAAGCCAGGATGCCGGGGCTCATTGCGTTTCGTGATCTCATCGGCCCGACCTGCATCACCATAAATCTGATACGCGACCAGCAGCGAGGGCAGCGTCTCCCGTGGCACATACTGGACAATGCGGGCAAGGTCCTGCTCCGGATTTGGCACCGCCTGAACAACGCTGGTGCGCAAGTCCGATAGCGCTACGTACACCTGGTCGTTCGGTGTCGCCTCGCTTTCAGTATCAATTCGATCGACTAGTTCCTCGCGGACCTTGATCGCCGCCTGATAGCTGTCGTAGACAGTTGGTGTGCTGAATGTTTGGGTCGGTGTGCTTGCTGTTCGACCCGGTGTGATTGATGTTTGGGTCGGTGCGCCTGCTGTTTGGGTCGATGTACCTGCTGTTTGGGTCAACCCGCTGGCAGCAGTCACCGTTGTTTGAGTGACGACGGCGGCCTTTGAGGCCTCAGCAACTGCCACCTGGCGCACCAAGGCATTCACAGCCAAAGCATTCGTCGCCTGTTGCTGGCGGCTCGGTGTTGTGGTGCTTCCCGAGTAACTGGATGGCGATCGATCAAACAGGCTCGTCAGCATGCTGAACGCATTGCTGCCGAAGGCTGAGCGGATCGAACCGATCAGCCCTGTAATCCTGCTGACCATTTGCAAAGGCTGCTGCACCAGACTGAACGCGTCGGAAGCAAGTCCTTTGGCTTGCTGGTAAAAATCCGATGCGGCCTGAAGGTCGTCAGAAAAACTCAAGCCTGGAGCCGCCATGAACTCACCGAGTTCCGCCAAGCCTTCGGCCGCTGACTGTGCGACGTACGCGGGAAAACCAGTGGTTAGAAAGTCCGAAACAAAACCTCTCTCGGCAGCATCCGTCACGGCGTTACCCTTTGAGCTGATCGCGTTGACGGTATCGGTCTTGGCCGACGGATAAGAGGCCTCTCCCGCCTCCAGGAAGGTCAGTTTAACCAGGCACATCCCACCGTCATTGGTGCTCTCGCTGACGCCAAGCCCCCGGCACTCGACGGTCATCTCACCACGATACGGATGCACCAGGACCCCGGGGCCGGCAGTTTCGCAAGCCTTGATCAGTTCATCGCGCTGAGTCTGGTATTCCAGCCCGATCAGGTACCCGGAAACTGAAAATTCCCGCGCCTTTCGACCGAGGTCCTCGGTGTAAGGAACATCGCGCTGAGCATGCTCGTGCACCGCCTGGCGGCGGCCATGGGTGCTATCTGCAGACTCCACAAAAAAAGGAACGCCGCGAAAGCTCGCGGCGCGGTAGTTGTCTCTCCAGCCCATGAGTGGCTCCGATTAATTGGCCATTGAGTAACCCAAATTCATGTCGAACTGGGCGCCCTGGCTGCCCTCGGTTTTGACTTTGGTGCCGGGAGGCGTGTTTACAAAATCGACCTTCACCCGAACTTCAGAAGGCTGTTGTTGCACCTGAGTGATCTTGGCCGACTCGTTGCCGACCCGTGCAGCTCGACGGCCGATATCGGACATATCCTTTTCAGGGCCTGGAAGGAGCTGGGCGGACTCGTTGCCAATCTGCGCTGCACGGCGACCGACATCAGATAGGTCCTTTTCTGAGGTCGAAGCATTATTGGCCAGCTGGCGGCCAGCATCAGACGGGGCCTTTTCTTGGGCTGAAGCGAGATTGGCCGCCTGGCGGCCGATGTCGGACGGGTCCTTTTCAGAACCAGGCGCAGTAGCACTGGTTTCGGACGGCATCTGAGGTGATGGTTGATTTGGAGCCGCGGCCTCTCTGCCGTCCGTTCCATCTGCCCCAGCCTCGCCTGCGTTACCGGAAACCTCGATCCCCAGCAGCTTCGCCGCCCAGTCGGGAATGGCGGCTTTCATCGCGCTGACGGCGTCCTTGATTTTGGAACCGAGGATCGCGCTGAGGTCCCAACCAGTGAGGTATTTCACCAGGCCGTTGAAAGCTTCCATGATCAACGTGACCGGGTTGTACTCCTGCCAAACTTTCACGATGCCATTGATGATTCCGTCGCTGAAGGCGGCTTTCACCCCGGCCCACTTTTCTTCGAAGAAGGCTACGATTTGGTCCCAGTTTTCGTAGATGATGTAGGCTGCGGCGCCAATAGCTGCAATGGCCGCAAGGAACCAGCCCACCGGCGTCGTGGCAATGGCGATGCCCACCCCCTTGAATGCCAGCGCCAGATTGAAAAGGCTGACGACAAGCCCTCCGCCGATGTACGCGCCCACCGCCGCAAACACCACATTGGCCCCCCCGAAGGTATCGGAAAGCCAGCCAACGGCACTGATCACTGGCTGGATACCTTCGTACAAATCACCCAGAAACCCGACTACCTTCTCGATGTTTCCCGGGAGGTTCTGCGCGAAGGCTGTGGCAAACGCTTCGATCTGCGGTCGGTATTTGACGATTGACTCAGTGAGCCACGTGGACATCTTGCTCAACTGTGGAACGAGCGCGGTACCGATAATGTTGCCTACGCCACCGACCGCAAACTTGAGCGTGTCCAGGATATCGCCGAACGCTTCCCCATCCCGGACGGCATCATCGGAAAGGACAATCCCGAGCCGACGAGCCTCATCGGACATTTCCTTGAGTCCGGCGCTGCCGCCCCTGATGAGCGGCAAAAGCTCTGTCGCACTTTTGCCGAAGATTTTCACGGCGGCCTGAGCCTGAAGCGACGGGTTTTTGATCTTCGAAATTCGGTCAACGAAAATTGCGAACTGCTCGTCGGTGCTTTTCAAGCTACCGTCGGTGTTCTTCAATTTGATCCCGAGGCCGGCAAACATGTCAGTGAGCTCTTTCGAGCCCTTGGCGGCGGCACCGACATTGATGTTCATTTTTTGTAGCGCGCCAGCCAGTACCTCGGACGACGAACCGGTGAGCTTTGCGGCGAAGCCCAGCTCCTGGAACCGTTCACGGCTGATGCCTGTTCGCTCTGCCGTATCACCGATCGCGCCGGTCGCATCCGCATAGCCGTTCACAAACACGCCTATGGCCGCCGAAGTAATGCCCAGAGTTGCACCAAGCCCAAGCAACCGATCCCGGCTCTGGCCAACGGCAGAGCCCACACCACCGATTGCGCTTCCTACGTTCTTCAAACTGTTCGTGAAAATAGGAAGCCCTGCACGATCCAGGGCACTGCTGACACCAGCACTGGCCGCCTGTACCTTGCCAATTATCCCGCGCAAAGGAGCGGTAACCTGGTCGACAGCCCTGATGATTACGTTTAATCCGTAGCCCTTGTCTGCCATTCCGTCCACTCCTCTGCCCGCTCAAGCCACCAATTCAACTCTTCGAAGTCCATTTCCATGACTTCGGAAGGCTGCACGCCCATCACCTTGACGACAGCAGTCACGCCTGACTGCCACCCCCCAGGTGCTTGAGCAAAAAATCACGCGCCTCTTGAAGCAATACAGCCTGATCGTCTTCATCCATTTCATCGATGAAGGCCGGTGTACGGCCGGACATCTTCGCGCTCAGATCAATGAGCGTGGAAAAGTCGAGATCGACCGCACCATTACCTTTGCCATCGGAGGTCACTCGCAACGTGTGCCCGCGCAAGTACTTCAGCTTGCGGGCAAGCGTCAACTCACCGACCGACTCCGAGCCGAACTGAACCGGCTGCTTGAGCGTGATTTGTTTTTCCGTTGCCATTACTTGACCTCCTCGGCCGACATGCCTTCAAAGCGCACTGGGATATTGCCCTCGCCCGTGTTGCCGGTACCTTCATTGGCGTACCAAGCCTCACGCAGAACGATGACTTTGCCGTTCGCCAGTTCCAGGGTGATCGTGGCATCGACCGTATCGAGCAGCGCCTCGAGACTCATTTCTTGACGGTCAGTGATCTCCCCTTCGACAAAAGGGATCTGCGGCGTTTCCTTGTAGCCGTGGACACGATCGCTACCGACAATGCCTTCTTTTTTCGGGCGACCGATGTTGTAGGTGAAGTCGCCCTTGGCGAAGTACATATCGCCGTCGATCTTCAAGCTGATGATGCCGCCAACGCGTTTATTGCCAGCCATGTGATGGTTCTCCTGAAGCCCGCCTTACAGACGGAACTGAATTTTGTTGGCAACGACGCGCAGTTGGTTGACCAGGTCCGGCGGCAACAGCATGTCGAGCCGGTTTGGGTCACTGGCATTGCGCTCGGCAATGAGGTTGGCCTTGAAGTCGTCGATGTTCTCGACCAACCCCAAGTCTTCCCATTCGCGAAACTTGGCGATGGCTTCAGCCTTCATCACGACTGGCGTAACTACGGCCTGGCCAACGCCGTAACGAGTGCCGTTGTCGGCCAGCTTGTGGCGCGGATACTTGCGCAGGATGTAGTCGCGCCAGTCGTGGCGGATGAACATCAGGGTGAACAGCGTTTCGCTGTCCAGGTAGCTGATGTCCGACGCGCCAGCGGTGTTGGTTTTGTAGGTGGTGATCAGGCGCTCGACCAACATAGTGCCGTCGGTGGCGACCTTGCTGGTGGCGATACCGTCGAACAGCAGCAGGTTGCGTTCTTCATTGGTGAAACGATTAGCGGCTACCGGTGGCAGGCACCACTTGTAGGCCAGGTTCTGGATCGGGCGAGCCGGGTCGATGGCCGCGTAGTAAGCAGCGATTGCCATGGTTTCGGCGGCCTTCTCGTAAGCCGGCATTGGCTCATCGTTGGCCATCATGATGCTGAGGTGCTGGCTGTTGTGGCTGTCACCGATCGCACCCAGAGTGCCTTGTGTGCCGCGAGCGGCAGCAAACGCGTGTGCTTCGATCTCGCGATTCCAGGCGAATCGGCTGGTCAATTCTGTTTTGATACTGGCCAGGCTCGCGGCGTCAGAGTACGGAACAGCCCAGGCATGCAGCCATTCATCACCGAGCGCGGCGAGAGCAGTAGCCAACGTCGGGTTGCCTGCACCGTTTGCAAATGCACTGATGGTGACGCCCACGCCTGCGGGTAAAGCCTGGCCGGCGTAATAGTTCACCCGGGCGCTCAGGCTGTTGCCCGCTTCGCCTTTGTGCCGGCTGGTAAGCGTGACCGTGCCCGTTACGGCAGCGGCAGTTACCGGCATGTCAGCGGTTGCAGTGATCGCTGCTGCCGCGGCGGTGCCAATAGCGGTTGCAGTATCACCGCTGATGACACCCACCGAAACACGGCGTCCAGCGATCATCAACTCGACAGTACCAGATGCTGTGGCCGGACCGGTAAACGCGATGGTTGCGGTGGCAGCAACGCCGGCGGCGTTATCGATCACCGGCATCACCTGCAACTCGGTATACGTGTCGATGGCCAGGGCCGCGCGCACCATACCGGCGAGCATGGAGCCGGCGCCGAACTGGGTATCCGCTTGGGCGGCACTGGTCACGCGAATCAAGGTGTTGGCCACGGCGAGGCCGGCAGTCAGCTTCTGCCCGATCAGCAGGCGGCGATAGGTGACCGACTGCGGGCCGCGAACGGCCTGGCTGTTATCGATCTCGCTGTAGACGCCCGGCTTGCGCAGCGATCCAGGCCCAGGGATGGTGTCGAATCCGATAGCCATTATTTCTCACCTTTTGGGGTTGGGGCCTGGACTTCAGGCTGTTCAGTTTCAAGCACGACATCGCCGGCCGCGGCCTTGCGGATCCAGTAACTGTCGATTTCCAGCGGCTTGCCATCGGCAGGCAGCGCCTCATAGGTGCCGGGGATCCGCACCAGGCGACCCTCGACGGGTTTAACCAGCATTCGGGTGGTCATGTGTTCAAGTCCTCAATGATCGTTTTGGCACGATCCGCCGGATTCGGTTGGGCGTTGTCCAGGCTGTAATCGGCCGTGACCGTGTTCAGATCCGGCAGGCTTTGGTTGAAGAGGTCGTCGGGGTGACGGTCGAAGTACTCAGCCTCGAAGATCAGCCGGCAGGCGCCGGTCAACTGTTCAGACTGATCGAGCAAAACCATGCGAGAGCGCTGTAGCTGCAAGTCGTTCGCCGTTCCGCCGAGGGTGTCATCCATAAGCAACAGCCTTTCGGCCTGCCGGGCCAAGGTGTCCAGCGTGTCGTCCAGCGCGTCGTTACCTTCAGCGTGGATCTCCACGACCAACTCAACCCGACGCCGGTATTCGCGAGGCGCCTGATTAAAGATCTCGCTCAGTTCGTCCATCGTGTACACGATGATTGCGGGAAGTTCGCTCTGCCATCCGTTGGAAATGAGCGGCTTCACGCGGCTGGCATAAACACTGGCACCTGCATTGGTGGCACCCAGCAGCACCGCAACGGCTTGTTTGCGGATCAGTTCTCGAGGATGGGCCATGTTCAAGCCTTTCGGAGAATGATCGTCACGCCAGCCACACCATCGGGCTGCACGTCGCTGATCGTGAACAGTTCGCCCCGGGCCCTGATTCGGTCACGGTTCGTGGGTTTGTTCGGCAGATCGATCAAGCGAACGCCGAGGACTGGGTTTTGGCTCGACACTGGCGCGCCGGTCTCCGGATCAACGGAAACGTGAGCGGTATCGAACACGGCTTGGGCCAGAGGCACACCGGGCTCGACACCATCGGTCAGCCAGTACACGGCGCCATCAGGATCGATGGTCGCCGATGGCTCGCTGAAGGTACGGATCGAAACCCCAAGCATGCGCTGGGCCATTGAGGCCCAGCCCATTACACCGGTGCCGGAGCGGAGACGCCGTTGAGTCGGCAGGCACCGGTCGAACTCGGGTTGACCGCGACCTCAGTGGCCACACCCACCAGCACCAGGCCGGTAGCGGACACGTTGCTGAGCGAACGGCTGGTAGTGTTCATGTACAGCAGATCGCCAACTGCCCAGGCTTGGGCGCTTGTTTTGGTCAGGTCAAATACACCGTCAATCTTGAGAACAACGGGATCACCCGCAACTTCAGTGGTCGTGGCCACGCCGACAATTGCGCCGACTTTATACAGGCCGCCAGAAACGGTACCGCCGCTTGGGGCGATAACAGTCAGGTTGCCACCCGCTTGAATGTAATTTTTCATGCTTCACCTATTGAGGCTGGAGAAAGAAAAGGGAACCGGGCGCTGCACTGCGCCCGGAGGGATCAAGCGCCCGGGTTCTTGTAGCCCGCGCGGTAGTCGATCCAGCCAGCGCCGAATACCAGGCGAGCCTTGATCTCCATGCCGTCCACTTCGAAGCCTTCGCGGGTCTCGGTGAACACGCCCTGCTCGCCTTCCAGGTACGCGTATTCGAAGGTGTCGACGACACCCGGCGATGCGTACAGGTACCACTGGTTACCAGTGATGCGAGCATCAACGATAACTGTCAGCGCGGCATTGCGGCTGTCGTTGATGTCCGAGTTTTTGGCTGGCACATAGTTGGAGCTGGTGAACTGGTAAGCCTCCAACTCTTTGTCCGGTCCCACCACCAGGAACTCGGGGGCCAGGTTCAGGAAAGCGCCGCCTTTGGTTTTCTGTTTACGCATCGCGGCACGAGCAGCAGCCAGCGTGGTGGTGTTGATCGCACCACCACTGGCCGCGAGGTTGCCGTGATTGGCGTGGAAGATTGCGGTGGCATCGGTGTAGTTCGGGTTACCCAAAAGCAGCGACCACACCACATCCGATTCGGTTTGCGCGGCGGCATTACCCAGAGCCTGTGGAACGCGAGTGAATGCGCCCAGGTCGTCGTTGACGATCGCTTCCCAGGTGATAGCGATGATCTTGCCGAACTTGGCGACCTTGATCGGCGCGCCATCTTCCTCGAGAGTGCCGTACTGGTACTCACCGTGCTCCTTGATCTGTTCCAGCGCGGCGATATCACCGAGCGCGGCTCGGGTTACAGCGCGGAAATCCGGCACCGTGGTTTGGCGACCGAGCGGGCGCCAAGTCTGCGGGGCAACTTCGTATGCAGCGCGGAGCGTACGGTTGACAGTATTGCCCAATAGCAGCGGGAAGTCGCTGGTGGAGTGCATGCCTGCCGAGCGCATTGCCTGACGATCGCAGCCCAGTGCGGCCTTGGCGATTTCCGCCGGCATCAGGCCGCGGGTATTACCGCCGACCATCTCGACGCACTCGCGGGCCATGTCCACCAGACGCATGCCGCGGAACTCACGACCAGCTTCTTCCAGCTTGATGGTGGTGGGTGCGCAACGGTGATCGAGTGCGTTCATCATCGCGGAACGCTTGGCCACCAGTACGGCGGTGTCGACACCACCAATGACGGTTGGTTGGCTGTTACGGGTTTCTGGCTGACTACCAGCCTGGCGCTCGGCAACCTTGTCAATCAGTGCCGAGCTTGCATCAGCCACCGAAACACCACGTTCAATCAAGTCTTCGACAACAGCATCGTCACCCAGGCCAACCTTGCGGGCCATGGTGCGAATGGTCATGCTGCGCTTGCGCTCTGCTTCAGCGGATTCGCGGCGCAGAGTTTCGTCGGCCGCGCGTTTCGCTTCTTCCGCCGCGCGCTTCTCTTCTTCGGTCATTGGATCTTCCTCTTGGGTCGTAGGCACGGCGGCCGTTGTTCCGGTTGGCTGGTTTGCCTCCCGAACTTCAAAAATTGTTTTGAATCGATCACCGGTGTAATCGGCAGGTGTTTTGGCGCTACGCACTTTGGCGCCGTCGTCAAAGCCGATCGGCACCAGCGAGATTTCCAGAGGCTCCCAGTCAACAGCTCGGTAAGTTGGTAGCTTGTCGTCTTCCTCTTCGATCAGTTCGTACCGGTGAACCGCGTATCCGACGCTCACGTTTCGAAGGATCCCGTCGATCACGTCCTTGAAAACAATGTCCGCGTCTTCCCGCTTGCTGAAACGGACCAGCGCATGGCCCACGCCGTCGGCAATCCAAGCTCGCTCTACGACCGCTAGCACCGCGCCAAGCTCGTACTGGTTGTGAACCCCAAGCAAAGGAGCGCCGTTGTTCAGTCGATCCAGGCGCACCGCTGTATCGCTGACTTCTAGCTCTTCCATGTAGCTGCCGACATCCCAAGACCAGCGGCGTCCTTTAGCCCCGGTGGTCCATATCAGCTCAACCGTGCGGTTTTCGATATCGACCGAATCAGGCCGAACCGCCGCGCGAAAATTGAACGCCGGCGTCTCATGTGTCTTGCGCGTCATCACCTGATTCGGAGTTGGCATCGTCTGGTTTCTCTTCTGTGGCTGGTGGCTGGCTCGGAGAACCGGCAGCGGCAACTCGGCGCGGGTCGCAATCCAGCACCAACCCGTACTCGTCGATCATTTCGTTTGCTTTCTGTATTTGCTCGGCGTGGCGTTTTGGGTCCGTGATGCCGAGCTCGCGCAAGGCGTCTGGCCAAGTGGTCAAGCCGTTGCGTACGCGGGTGATGACGTTTTCCGTTTCTGCTTTCGGGTCGACCATGTCTCGGCGCGGCGGCACCCAATAGGCCTTGACGTCGTCGGTCACACCGCCAGGTAGGAGAACCTGAGCTTCCATGAACCAGCGCCAGACCTGATCGCAAAGCTGGGGGATCAACATCCGCCATTGCCACACGTCTACCCGGCGAGCGAAGTTCAGCCAGCCCATTCGCCCACTCGAAAAGTTGACCCCCTTGAGGTCGCCAGTAAGCAGTTCGTATGGGACACCCAGGCCGACTGCCATTGCGTGCAGTTGTTGCCAGGAGTAAGTCGTATAGCCGTTGAATGTCGGTGGTGTGCCGAAGCTCACGCTTTCGCCAAACCCGAGTTCCTGAACGATTCCAGGCTCAACTCGATCAATCAGCGCGGGCTTTTTCCCGCCATGCGCACCGCTGTTCTCATCCTTGGTGACGAACGCCGCGAAGCAAGAGGCGATCTTCGCCTGCTCCATCACCGCGTCTTCCATCTCGTCAAAGTTGCGCATGCGCTGGATGACCGGTGCCAGCCAGCTGTAACCGCGAGCCTGTCCCGGACGTTTGCGCAGGAAAACGTGAATCACATCTTCTGCTGGGACCCTTCGCGACTGCAGGGAACCCCAAGAGGCGTTCGCGCCCGGGTGCTCATCGAACAACCAATACGCGACCCGTCGGCCAAGAGCGTCAAACTCAACGCCCTGAATGATTCGGTTGAGCCCGACTATCTCCGCCTTCGACTCGTCGAGGAAGTCGGCCTCCAGAACCTGAAGCTGCACCGGAACGGGCAGACCGTCAGAACTGAAGCGACGGCGCCGGCGGACCAAGCACTCGCCACTTTCGGCTACCGCCTCCATGATCATGTGTTGCAAGCCGTAGAAATTATCCAAACCGTCGGCATCGCAATCGGTTGTCTCAGCCCAGGCCTTCCACAAATCCATCAGCCGCAAACCATCACGATCGCGTTTTGCCAATGGCAGCGGAACAATGCCGGCGCCGACGGCGTTGTCTGCAATTCCCGTGATGCCGCGCTCACCGAACGGATTGTTACGGCGCTGATCCCGGGCCCGGTTGCGAAGCTTGGCCAGCGCCGGAGCGTTCTCAACGTTGGCGTCAGCACCAGTTGCGCGCCAACCATCATTACGACGGCCACCAGCTGCGCCTTCAAAACGGCGCTTGATCATGTCCAGCGCCAACTCGGTACGCGCTTTCTTCAACCGTTGCTCCGAACGCTTGGCCGCAAACCCGGGGAACAGATCATCAATCATCCCCATGTCAGTACCCCTTGGAGAACGAAGCGTACCGGCGGCCGCCGTCGTTGCAGGCATTCAATCCAAGCTCGGTGGCCATCAGCTTGAGGATCCGCATCATCTCGTCGAGTGACCGGTAGGTGACGCTCTTGTCGGCATAGCGGACCGACAACGCCCCTTCGGCGATGGCCGCCTGCAGGGCGTTGTATTGCTCGATCGTGTAGGCCATCAGTTTTTATTCCAGTGAGAGGATTTCTTCCGCGGCCGTTCTTCAGCGTCCGGTTCATTGCCGCCGACTACAGCTGCTACCAGCAGATCGAGGTCAAGCCCAAATCGCTGCTGGCAGATGCGCAGTGCGGCGAGCGCGTACACGAAGCAGTCGAGCGCCTCGTTTCGACGGCCGCCGCTGTCCCAACGCATCACGCGCTTGCCTTTGGATATGGCTGCTTTTTTCTTTTCTGAGGTGAGTTGCTTCACCTCAGACTCGTCGCAGATCGCGTCGTTGGCCGGAAGGTGAACAACCCCTGGCTGAGACACGCCCACCTGGGATGCAGCCGTATCGACGGGAAGCCCCATCCGGCTGTACAGCAGCTCTTTGGCGTTGTCGGTACCAACCTCGGTGAGGAAGACCTTGTGCACCTTGTTCTTTGTGCGCGGGAAGTTCGCGATCGGCTTGCCGTAGATGGTCGCGCCGCGGATTGGAACAACCCAGTGCACGCCGTGCTTGCGGCTCTCGGCATAGACCTCGTCCGCATAGTGGCCGCCGGCGTCCCACGTCCAGCGCTCCACCTTCATGACAGTGCCGTCCACGCGGGTGAACTGCCGGTGCAACTCGAGGCCAACCTTGCGGCGCAGTTCTTCGCTCGCCGGGTCACCCATCAGGATAAAGCGATGGACCAGCCAAGCTTCCTCGCCTGGACCGAAGGCCCAGACACGACCCTCGAAACGGTCGTCCTGCGTATCGATGCCGCCGACCAGGACCAGGCCAAGGGCCGGGACCTGCGGATAAACCTCACGGCGCCCGTACAGAACTTCGTGATCGAGCTTCTCGCCTTGGTCGTCGTCCCACGTTTCGCCGCGGGTGGTGTTGATGAAGGTGATCAGCTTCGACACATCGCCTTTGATCTTCAGCCACTCCTCGGCCAGGCTGAGCCACGTGCTCCAGGTACTGTAGATCGCCCAGATGCTGAAGCTGACCGAGCGCGGTGTGCGGATGATTTCGTCGTCAGCGCCAAACCAGTCCATCCCGTCGCGGGTCCAGATGCCGGTGTGCTCGCAGATCCAGCGGCCGGCTTTGGACGCCTCGACCATCTCGTTGTGCCAGATGACGCAGGCGGCGTGTTCGCACACGTACCAGGCTTTCTCTGCCTCGCCGAGCGCGTTCTTTTCCCACTTCAAGCCAAATTCGCAGTCCTTGCCGCCCCACTTGAGTGTCTGCTCCTGCCGGCAATGCGGGCAGTCGATGTGAAACTTGAGTAGGTAAGGCGACTCTTCGACGGCCTTGGTGATCTGGCAGGAACCGACACGCTTCGGTGTAGAGCCCCGGATCGACTTCGGGTAGATCGCGCCGTTCAGTCGCTTGTCACCCAGGGTGATCGGCGCGCCCTCGCCTTCGACGCTTTCGTCAAAGTTTGAGAGCTCGTCGTAGATCACCTCGTCGGCGGATTTCTCACGATAGTTGCGCGAGGCCTTGCCGCCCCGGATCCAGAGTGTCCGCCGGTTGGCGAATATCTTTTGGTCGAGGGTGTTGTCGCTGTGCTTACGGCCGAACCACGGAGCCAAATCGCCCAGCACCGGTACGTCACGGATCATGCCGTTGACGTGGCTCTTGCTGATGTCCTCGGCGTCCGGGTCAGTCGGGCTCCACATCACGACGTTGCGGCGCTTGTGCTGGATCTTGTAGCCGATGTTGGCCATCAACAGCTTGGTGTAACCGATCCGCGCCGACTTGATGAAGTTGACGACGTTGATCAGGTCGTTGCCCATGCTGTTCAGGATCGCAACCTGGAACGGCTCGGTCGTCCACTTGCCCTCGTTGTAGGAGGACTCCGCGGACATGTAGAAATTTGCATCCGCCCATTCGACGGCGGTTTGCGGTGGTTCTTTGTAGAGCGCCTGGAGTCCTAGCTTGATCGACTTACGCAGATCATTCAGCCATGGACTCAACGTACTCATCTAATAATTCCGGAAGTTGCTCACCAAAGCTGGCGGCAATATTTCGAGCAAGCGCGATCTCCCGCTCCACCGACTCGATGATCCGAGGGTCAACCTCCGGGTGACGCCGAGTGACGGTCTTACCGACGGTGTCCAGTTTCGAGCCGATCTGTGCGGCGATTTTGGCAAGGGCAAATGTGGCGAATGGGACCGGCACCAGTTGCTTATCCAGCACCAGGTTCTTTTTCTCCTGGGCGATCCGTTGCGCGGCGGTGAGACCACGACGCTCTTCGAGCAGCTTGTACTCGATCAGCGGATCGAGACCTTCGGTTCCCTCACCCGCCGGTTGTTGTTTCCGCTGCGAGTGTTCGACACGATTTTCGACGACATTCTGCACGGTGTAGAACGCCTCTCGACCGATGCGTGCGACAGGCGCAACTCCCCATTTGTCAAAGGCTTGCGGGGAAATCCCCAGGCTCGAAGCCATCTCGGATTTGTTCAACCACCCGCGCTGTTTGGTTGTTTCGTTTTTGGCCATGATTAAACAACAACCAACCCCTGAAAAAAGGTCATACATATTTGATGGGCGGGGCCCGAATTACCCGCAAGGGGTCGGGGCTCCGGGAAGGACCCAAAGGGGGGGTACCCCCTGCCCTGACCGTCAGCCCCGGGCTGTCGACAGTGCCTGATCCATCGCGCTGGCGAACTCTCTGGCTCGGTTCGCCTTCACGATGTTGTCTGCGATCTTGTAGAACGGAACGATCACCCGATACCCAGGCTCGCTCTCACTGAAGATAAAGACAGGGCGAACGGCATCACCGAATGCGGTCTTTCTCTTCTCCCAGATACCCTGCGTGCCATCGACATCGCCAGCGAAATACTTGTCGGCATTGCCTTTGCGCTTACTGCGCTTGCTGCTTGAGGCATTGGCCTGCACACCACTGACGGTCTCGGCAGCACCCAAGCCCGACAAGATCTTCATGATCGTGCCGCGCGGGACGTTGCCGAATTGGTTGAGCGCTGATGGTGCCGGGATTGCGTACTGCCCTGACTTCATGAGTCCTTTCGCAATCAGGGCTTTCTCGAAGCGTTTATGGGGGCGGCGACCACCCTTCACTACCTGTTGAAGGTAGGTGTCAGCGGGTACGCCAGAGGTCCATGCGTCCTTGAAAAAGGTTCTCGCCTCGGGCTTTTCCTTCTTGGCGCCCTTCACATAGAGACTGTTCATAGTGGTGGCAGTCGGTTGATCCAAGCGTTGCCGCATGACCGAAAGCTCGCCTTTCTTCACCAGCACAGCCAATCGAGTAGTCATCAGCGCAAACGCAAATGGAAGCTGTTTGCTACCCAATGTGCGCAAGGCCTTCGACAGCTCTTCCACATTGGTACTGGCATCGATCTTGACCATGCCTCACCCCATCGATTCAGTGCTTACCGCGATCTACCTCGTCCGACACATGCTGATTGTCACAGCCCATGCAGTGCTCACAGTTCAGCGTGCGGCAGAGCCAGGCTTTCACCCGCTGCCACCAGATGACCATGAATATATGGCGGAGGCCGGCCAGGGCCAGGGCTACATGCAGAGTCAGCCCCGCTGTCGTCGGCCCGATGAAGATGTTCTGGTTAGGGGTCATCACGACAAAACCGCTGATAGCGATCGCCGAGTAAATCAGCTTACCGAGGATGCCGTCCCGTACTCGACCGCTCAGGACGCACCAGGTCGCCCACAAGGCAATCACGCCACAGGCGATTGAGTTGATCAGTTCAAAATTCATGGTGGATTACCTCCGCCGAACCTCTGGCGGATGAGTGCCCAAAGGTCCGCGGCCTTGATGGCGCGATTGATCGCTGCCAGGAGTGAGCCGCCGAAGGTGCCAAGTAGAAAACCGATGCCGGCGACGATGCTCGGCTCAGTCACACCGAGGTATGCGCTGACCATGCCTGTCAGGTACAGAGAGCAGGCCACTCCAGTGACCAGGAAGATTGCCCAGGCTCGCCAATCAGTGAGGTCGTCCTTGTGCCACCAGCTTGCAACGATGGCACCAATCAAGCCCGCGACGAGCCACTCAGCTTTGTCGAACAGGCGATGCAGAAGATCCATGCGCTCGACTCCGACTGCATGACAGAATTTGAATCGGCTCCAACAGCACTCCGAGCTCGGAGCAATGGGTGTGGTGGAGCCGAAAACGAAAAAGCCCCGGCAAATGCCAGGGCTCAAGAGAGAATTGTGGTATGAATCGCAAGTGGCGGATGCCACTCAAATGACACTACTTAAGGAGTTACAAATGAAAGCCGATGTTTACATGACCAAACCGCGTCAGAAAATACTGCTGCTTACGGCGGGAAAGGAAATTGCTTCGCTTCCTGAGAAAGTCCAAGAGTTCGCAAAGGACATGACGCCACACGGCCAATGGGAAATTGACCCAGCAACTCCACGCATTGGTCTCGACCAAAAAGCAGCGCTCTACGCGCTTCAAAATACAGGCTTCTACACCGCTACCGCCGAAATTAATTTGGAAATCGTAGAGAATCCAAATTAAAAAGTACGGCCGGATCGAGAGCCTTTGAATTGATCTAGATGGCCGGTGCTGATCGCCGGCTTTCCGTGAGTGACGAGCGTTTACGCAGCAGCAGACTGGTCTAGCCTGATCCGAAAAAAAGGTCAGTGAGCGACACCTTTATGGTTACGCATCAGCCCGCGCATTCATCTGCATTGTATAAAGCAAAAAGCCCAACTTTAGAGTCGGGCTTTGCTCGCGGAAAAACCGCAAAGTAACTGAAATCTATATACTGGCCCCGGTCCTGTCAAGCAGCCTCTCGACGAATATCTAAAGCCCCATCAATCCACGCAATTCCGGCCTTCCAGAGCTGCCTGGTCTTCTCTTCCCCAAAGCCCAGTTTCTTGCCCACATCGACCAGCGCTTTGTCGCGTGAGGTGTAGTACTTCATCAGCACATTCCCGCATTCCGGGTAGCGCTTGAGCAGGCGCCCCATCAAGCCATCGATCATCAGCGCATCGTCATCAGTGATCATCGGCGTGTGCAGCGTGTTTTCCCTGGACGCGCAGCAGGACACACCTGACCCCAAGACCACCCAACGCCCCCAATGCTCCAGCAGATCCTCGACAGTTCGCTCGGTAAAGCTTTTTGTTCTCGCCATGATTCAATCCCCCTTGAAAGACGAGCGGCCAGCGCCGCGACTGTTGCACTGCTGGTACTGCTCGGCGATGTCGTTCGCCGCGGGAGCCATGGTTGCGAGGTGACGCTCCCGGCGCAGCAGCATGCCCAACTGAACTACCAACTCTTCCACCAGCAACGGCTCCAAGGTGATCGCATGGACCAAGCCCGAGGCATGGCAACCGATGCAGTCGAACTGATGGAACACGCCTTGAATGATCCCCTTCCCGACGCAGGACGGGCATTCGGTGAGTGGGACCAGAGAGCGCACAAAGGCGGGTCCATGAGTCCTTTTATCCATTTTTAAACCTCGCCTATGGTTGATTCTTGAATGGCCTCGCAGCCCTTGTGTTCCGTGGCTTTCAGCGAATTACCCGAATTTTCGTTTCTACCGTCCTTCAACCCGTGAATCAGGGAAAAACCCTTGCCGTCTAAATGGCCGTGCCACAGTTCAAGGGCAGCACGCTTGCGCTCCTCGACGGTGGTGTGGATATAGGCCTGCACGTTGTGGCCCATGGCGTGGTTGATCAGCATCTCGCCAATCAGGAAGTCGATACCGAGGTCCGCCCACCCGGTCCGGGCTAGCTTGCGCAGGTCGTGACTACTCCACTCCCCCTTCCCCAACCCGGTGAATACGGCGCTGGCCTGCCCTTCGCTCATGCCCTTTCCGCTGTGGGAGCGAAACAGGCAATCGCCGTCGTAATGGCTCGCCTGTTGCGCCGCGCGGTACCGGATTAGAAGGTTGCAGACCTGTTCCGTCAGTGGGAGCGAATGTTCGACGCGGGTTTTGGTGTTGCCCACCGGCAGATACCAGGTGCGCTCGGCGAGGCTGATGTGCGACCACTGCGCCTTACGGGTTTCGCCGATCCGGGTGCCATGGCACAGCATCATCAGCGCGAGCATGGCTGGCTGAGGATCGAACTCGAAAAGCTCATGCAGTTGGCCCAGCAGCCCCTCGATCTGCACACCACGAAGGCGCGCCGACTTGGCCTTGATCTTGGTCTTGGAGAAGTCGCTGAACTTGATGCCTGCCATCGGGTTGACCGGGATCAGACCCAGCGTGTGCGCCTGGCGGCAGGCGACCACCAGCAGGCCGAAAATCAGCCGGACAAACTCCAGCGACAGTGTTTCCTGCAGTGGCCACATCAGTTGGGTGTCGAGGGTGGCGTGGCGCACATCGGCAAGCGGCAAACCACCCACGCGCGGAATCAGGTGGCAGGCGATGGCTGACTTGCCGGTGGCTTTGCGCTTGTCGGAGAGGTTGCGGTCGCGACTCATGCGGTCGGCGTACCAGTTCAGCAGCTCGCCCAGCGTTGCCCACGGCGAAACGGCGGCACCGGCTTCCGGGTTGGCGCTCAGCCGCATGCGCAGGTCTGGTAAGGCCGCCAGCACGGCTTTCGCCGACAGGTCCGGATAGGCGCCGATGCGATTCCACTTCTTGCGCACCACCAGGCTCCAGGTCCCACGCGGTCTGGCCTCGGTGAATCGGAAGTACAGCCCCGGGTGGCGAGGATCACGCATCAGCACCGCGGCCGGATCATCGGCACGCCGACGAATCTCGGCATCGGAGAAGGCCACGGTCATTGTCATGCGGCCACCACTGTGGGAGCGAGTCGCAGGTAGGCGCGGATTTGCTCCATCGCGTCGAAGTGCCCACGGCACACCACCGCCAAATACCCCTGCTCATTCAGCTTGCGGATGCGCTCGTGCTGGCTGGGCGAGATGGCCGCATCGTTCGGCGGTGTGGCCTTGAATTCGATGTACAGACCAAAGAACCCGCCGCGCGCCATGGTCAGCACCAGGTCGGGAATACCGGCCTTCACACCCTGGGCTTTCAATTTGCTGGCAACCGCCTTCACGCGGTGCCCGCCGTTGGGCACGTGATAGATCAACTCAAACACCGCCGGGTAGCGCAGCTCAAGCTCACGCATCAGCGCGGCCTGTTCCTGCCCTTCACGGTCGACCGACTTGGCGCGGACGGGCCTCTCTTTGAACAGCCTGGGTTTGGCGGGAGTCATACTGTTTCTCCAGTAAATCGGTCGATGACTTCAAAGGTCGAAGGCCACATCCGTACACCGTAGGTTTTGGCCATCTCGATGGATCTGAAAATGGCCACAGCGTGGTCCTGCTCGAAGGTGAGGTCCCACTTGTAGCCGCAGCAGTGCACGGCGTAGCGGTAGTCAGACGGGTCCGTTGGAGCGAGATATTGGTTAGGCACGGGCACCGCCAAGCGTGGCGCGCAGCTGTGCAAGGGCACCCTTGCCGACTTCAGGAGTCACCTTCGCTTCAGCCCGGGCAGGCAATGCCTTGGGCATCGCCTGAAGCGGCAACCCAGCCAGCACGCGGCGGATGGTGATGGTGTAATTGCGTTCGAACAGCTTCAGGCTGAGCGAGGTATCGAGCTTGTTCAGGCTTTCGAACCCGCACTCCTTGGCGGTGTGCCACACCGCGTCATGCGACCACTTACCCTGCCCTGCCATACCAGGATGAGCGTTGCGGCAAGCCTCGCGATGCGCAGCAGCGAGCGGTGGCAGCCCTAGCATTTCTGGGGTTGGCTTGCACCATTCGATGAACTGGCCAGGGCTTGGGATGAAGTCGCCGGGCTGTTTGCGAACCTGGGTCATACCGAAATCGATCTGACCCTGGGTGCAAATGCCTTCCTCGAGAAAAGCCTGAAACCATTGGCGCTTCGAAGCCTGATAGGTTTCCTTGTCCGGCCAAGCTTGGCGCCACGCCGAGCGAATGGAGCGCAGCTCTTTGAACAACTCGTTAATGGCTGTCACCAACGTGCTGTGGGCTTCATTCGCTACCGGAGCTGCATCCCCCGCTGCGATGAATTCACCGGACTGGGCTTTGGCCCAAAGGTCCTGAGCGATCACGGAGACGGTCTTCATGACGTCACCCCGTTAGGCCATTCGGTGTCGCTATCATCGAAATCGGAGGCAGGTGCATGCTTCGGCTTGAACTGCTTCACATTCGAAGCCGCTGCCCGGGCATTGTCGCTGAGCACCCACTTAACCAGCATCTGTACCCATTCGGCCTGGGTGTTCACCTGCCCGCGGGATTCGTAGTGAGCGGTGAATGCGCGGCGCGCCTCTTCGGTGAACATGGTGAGGGCCACGCCAGAATGAGTGGCATAGGTCTTCAGCAGCTTGGAATCGGGCTGCCAATCGAGGGTCATCTCACTGGGCATCCGAGGATCAACAGGCTCATGCGCAGAGAGAGGTTCTTTATTCTTCTCTTTCTCTTCTTTAGGTAACGCACCGCTAACGCTCGCAGCGTTACTTTTACCGTTACTGGCCTTGTGATTCGCAACACGTTTTGCCGTGAGAAGCCTATTTTTAGCGGTCTTCCCGTTGTGCCGCTCGAAATGCGGAAGACTGATCACACCCTCGGCCTCAATCATCCAGGCCACCGATTTCATGTGTTCGCAGAAACCGATAACACCCACGAGACGATCAAGTAACTTTTTGCTAACGCTCGGAGCGTTACCGTTTTCGGTTTGTTGGTCGAACCATCCCCACACGCGCATCAGCTTGCCGACGACAGCGTCGGGGTCAATATCGGCCAAGTCAGCGATCTGGCAAACCTCTGGTTTGTCCAGGGTGGTGAGTTCGAATTTGATCCAATCGCCGGCCATTACGCGGCCTCCTGCAGAAGTTCAGCAAGGCGGGTAAGGCCTTTGGGGGTGACCATTGGGTCGAATGCAGCTCGCTCGATGCCGGTTTCCGGATCAGGCTTCAGGGCTGTTACTTTGTGGGTCATGTGACCCGAGGTGATGCGCGGCTGATAGGCAACCCAGCGTTTGCAGCCGTGACGGCGGAAGATCCACCGATGCTGCTCCAGCCATGCAAACAAACGTGCCGGAGCCATTCCAAGCTGCTTGGCTGCGTCTGTGATGCAGATGGCACCACCGGCAGCGGCGAGCCGATTGATGGCGGCAATCTTTGGCGCTTGCTTAGAAATGACACGCTGTAGCTCGCCATTCTTGTCCGCCAGGTCGGCAGCCAAACGAAGAGCTTCAGGCAGAGACTGAGGAATCGAGACAACCTGTCGTGACACGTTTTCTAGTTCGCTCAAACGTGTCACGACACGATGGCGAAGAGGAATGCTGTACCCGGTCAAAAGGGTTTCGGTCAGGATCCGGTCGAGGCGAAACTCGGCGGTGTAATCCCGACCATCTTTGACCTCGTGGAGATGGCGCAGATCTGCGCCATCATCAGCCAAGGCTTTGCACATCACACGGATATCGCGAATGACATCCTTGTGTTGCTTGCCGGTGAGTTCGGCGATCTCCCGACTCGACATGGTGACTGTATTGCTTGGAGCGACGATCGTGTTCATAATGGTCCCTCAAGTGTTTTGTGTTTTGAAGAAGCCGGGTTGCAGCCCGGTTTTTTTGTGCCTGCGATTCAGGCGATTACTTTTCAGTAGACGCGACCAATCCCGCCGACTGAGCTGCCGCTCTCAGCGTTCAATGTCCCCACACGTCCTGATGTATTGCCGTCCATCTCCTTTCCCCTAATGGTCTTCCTGGCAGTTCTTTTTTACTGGATAGATCAACAGCTAATCCGGTGTTCTGCTGTTACTTGTTCCGGTCATCGATAATTGTGCTCACGGGATGGCGGTCAGGCCGCGCCGCGAAGCACCTTGTGGGCGAGCTCGACAAGGTCAGGCCGTAAACCAGCGATAGTGATCTCGCCGTCCGAGGCGTCTTGAAGACGCTCGGCAAGTTCGGCAGATGCTTTCCGATGACCGCCTGCAAGCTGCCAAAGATGTCCGACGGTGGTCTTCGCAGCTTCAGCAACCAGCTGACGGCGGTCGGCTGTTGCGTTGGCGAGCCAATCGCGCAAATGGTCATTCATAGGGGTTCTCCTAAAACGTAGGAGAAATTTAGCTTAGGGCTAATATCAGAGCAAGGAATATTTAGCTGTGAGCACATTTAGCATTGAGCTAAAGAATGGCATTCTTGCTCGCATGGATATCTATGCGATTCGCAAGCGCCAATTGGTCAAGTTGATCGGCGATCAAAAAAAAGGCGCCTGCGCCGAGCGCTGGGGGATGGCGCCTGCGCACTTGAGCCAAATCCTTTCGGAAAGGACCGCCAAGAACTTGGGCGATGACGTAGCTCGGCGGATTGAGTTGGTTGAGAAGTTGCCAAGAGGGTGGTTTGACTCTCTACCGACCGACGAGGAGTCGGTCAGTCCTGATTCGAAAGAAATTACGACGGCACCAACCGCCGAATCAAATTCATCGGCCGCTGACCAAGTAAAGCGAATGCTTGGAAAGGTAAAGGGCCTTTCGATTGAGGCGCGAGATCGAATTGTCGCCGCTGCCGAAGAACCTGACGATGGGCTGCCCCATCAACTCTCGGTGACCCTCGCAAGCCTACGCCCCACCAATGACGAGATCGTCATTCCTCAGTACGACATTCGAGCTGCAATGGGCCATGGCCAGGTTCCGCCTGACTATACGGAGGTTGTCCGAAATCTGGTGGTGCGCGAGGAAATCCTGCGCGAGAAAGGCATCACCTACACGTCGAAGACATCTCTGGGGATGATCAACGGGTGGGGCCAGAGCATGGAAGGCACCATTAATGACAAGGATTTGGTCATTGTTGATAAGGGTGTACAGGATTTCATCGGAGAAGGGATCTACGTTTTGACCTGGCATCACGAGCTTTATATCAAACGGATCATGCGCCTCGACGAGAATCATTACCGGTTGATTTCTGACAACCCGCACTACGAAAACCAGACAGCCCGGATCGATGACGTAACCATTCATGCGAAGGTGCTGCTGATCTGGAACGCCAGAAAAGCCTGACCGATCGAAACAAGTCAAAGCCCGCCATTTCAGCGGGCTTTTTTGTGCCCGTCAGAAAGGCGCTAGCTCTTCCACCGCATCGAACTCTTCGTGAGCTTCTACACGCGGATCTTCATCCGCTGGAGCTTCCCATCGGAGCGTAACCGAATCGTCCTCGTCGTTGAAGGTCATCTCGATGCTATCCACATCGGCGAGCGCGCCCATCACCTCCTCCCATTCTCTATCCCCATCGGTGTCGAGCCGATGGATCGTCGCCCACTTCCGATCCTGGGCAATTGGGTGATTGATCATGTTCGAAACTCTAAGAGTCAGGCGCTCCACTCCCGACATCGGCTTTGACTCTTGCGGTTTTTTCTTCTGCGGGCTTGCCATCAGCTACTCCTTTATTACTGTATGTATGTACAGCCTTTCCGAATATTAGCTTGATGCTAATACCCGCGTAAAGACCGATGGCGAATTACCTTCAACAACTATTCCGAACCAAATAATTTCACTCAAAGCTAAAATATTTAGCTTCAGGCTATTGACTGATCTTTAGCTCGTGGCTAAATTCACCTCAACGCCAGTGAACATGGTGCCAGAGCAAAACCAGCTCGCCGCTCTTTAACAGTCAGCGCAATAAACAACAGACCGCATTGCCTCTACCGGCGACCGGCGAGCAGACAGGCCCGAAAGCCTGCCAACGACAGGAACACCCTGGACGGCTACTCGATGGTGAAACGCCTTAACCGTGTGAATGACCCGGTAAGCAATGCGCCCCGCCCCTCCGGCGGCAATAGGACGGAAGGTTTCACTGATGCACCTGGTTGGCCGGGTGCATTGGGAAAACAACCGGGAGTCACGACGATGGAAACAGAAATCGTAAATGGCGCATGGAAGGGTCACCTCGGTCGTGGCCTGGCACCTCGAGAGCTTCAGTTCCTGCTGTGGGTGGCCCTCGGGCTAACCGCCAAGGAGATCGCTAGGGAAGCAGGTATCTCCCCTGCCACCGTGGCGAAGCGACTCACCAATGCAATGTTCAAACTCGGCGTCACCCGCCGCGCCGCCATGGTCGCCGAAGCCATGCGCCGCCAGATCATCTCCCCGATGTGCTTCGTCCTGGCCACGCTGATGACCATGAACGCGGTCAGCAACATCCAGTCAGTCGAACCAGCTCGCCGCGACCGCCGTCCACCTTCGGTTCGGATCGCCCAAATACGCATCACACGCCGCGCCGAAACGTTAGAGCGCGCCGCCTAATCAGCCCAAAAGGAAAAATCATGATCGAACTCGGACAGAAAGCAGAAGACAAGATCACCGGCTTCTACGGAACCATCACCGGCCGGGCGCAGTACCTCACTGGTTGCGATCAGTACTGCCTAGCGCCACCCATTCGCCAAGGCATCAACGAGGTTCAGAAATCAGAGTGGTTCGATGAAGGCCGCATAAAGATTCTCGGCCCGGGTGTGACCGCTGCTGATGTGGCTGGTCCTCGTCCTGATGGGCCGCAGCGAGACGCGCCTCGAGGGTAAAGGACGGCATCACTGCTGCACCTTGGTGACAGGGTGCATCGGGATGTAACCCAACCCAGAGGAACGCCCATGAAATCGAAAGCGTTATTGCTGGCCATGCTGATGAGCGTTTCAGCAGCGGCCAGTGCAGCACCACCAACCCTTCGCTTCTGCACCGGTGGTGAAGGTGGCTTCTACGAGAAGCTCGGCTCAGCCATTGGCCCCGTGATAACCAAGCAGACCGGTAGCGATCTGAAGGTCATCAACACCGGCGGCAGCGTCGAGAACGCTGAAAAATTGAAGGACGGCGCCTGTGACATTGCCGTCATTCAAAACGACGCGGTGATCAGCCTGCCGATGCCAGCCGACATCAAGGTCACCGACGCTCACGAGGAAGTCGTTTACTGGTTGCACGGCAAGGCCGGCATTGACGACTTCGGCAAGATGGAAGACGACGACGTAGCGAAGAAGTACGCCTTCGCCGCGGTGTCCGGATCCGGGGCGCTGGTCACAGTGCGCAACTGGATCAAGACCGACAAGGACTACGAGGGTGCGCGCATTGTCGAGTTCGACAGTTGGTACAGCGCCGCCGAAGCGGTCAGCCAGGGCTACGTCAGCAAAGCTGGTGTCCGGATCGAAATCGCCGGGATGTTGTACATCGGCAGGGCTGGGGCGATCAGCAGCGACATCACCGAGGACTTCGGAAAGCAGATCCTGATTGGCGAAGTCAACGACAGCTCATTCGAAGATTCGAAGGACGCCAACAACAACCCGCTGTACCGACATTGTGCGATCCCCAAGGAATCCCGCAGCGGGCTGGACACCTCGAACTCGTTCAAAGACCCGAAGACCTACTGCCTGCGCGCCCAGATCGTTTTCAACAACGACTACCTGGCAAGCCTGCAACCGGATGAGGCGAAGAAAGTCCGCCGCGCCGTGGACAAGGGCATCAACAGCGTCGTGAAGGTGGTGCGGTGATCAGCCGCTTGCTCACTGCAATCCTGCTGGGCCTTGCCCTACTTGTGGGAGCGAGCTTTCTGCACATCATTTCCGTTGCCTACCTGGCCGGCGTTGTGTCTGGTCTCGCCTTGGGCATGGTGATGTGGTTTCGCTTCGCTCGATAGCATCACTTCTGCCCATTCACTGAGTGGGCAGCGGGATGCGGACGATTCTGCACCGCGCAACGCGGCCCCCTGCATATCAACCAACCCAGCACGGAGGATTGGCAGCCATGTAACCAACAGATATCGAAGCCCGCCCAATGGCGGCACCTGCGACACGTAGGGAGGTCTTCGTGACGCAAACAAAAGCCCGGTTCCGATCGGGCTTTTTTTCACCTGCCTTTATCCGTCAGCACTCTCCCTTGCGCCCAACGGCAAAAAGCAGGCGGCCAGAGTGCTGACGAATACACGCAACCCCACCAAGGAATCGCCATGCATCCTTCAATTCAACAGCGAGTCGACGGGGTTGCCGCCCTGCGTGCTCGTGCAAGCATCGCCACTGCCGCGTTCTACTCATTGATCGGCCAGGCATCACCCACGCAGAAAGTTCGCTTCCAGGTTAAGACCGTCGGGACGAAGGCGTACCACATCGTTGACCTGATCACAGGCAAGACCTGCGGCTTTCGCTTCGAACACGCGGCCGCCGTCGACTACGCCATTCAGCTCGAGGAAAAGGCCAACCGCCTGCCGGGAGGTGCGAAATGATCGGAGCACCAATGCCCCACCCTCGCGACTCGATCATCGCGAACCTGAACCAGCAGTTGGATCGCTACTTCGGCGCCGGCAAGAAGGTGCAGGAAATCGCCCCGGGCGTCAGCGGCGAAAAGGACGCCATGTTTGGCACCTCCCACAGCAACAAGTTGCGGATCGAGCGCAACAAGCAAGCGCCGCGGCTGAAGGAACTGGCCGACGCCGGCAAGACCGTCATTGAAGCAGCGAAAGAGATGGACATGGAAGCCAAGCGCGCCAGGCTCATCGCCCGCGAGAACAACATCAAGTTCCCGGGGCCGCCGTGAGACGAATCAGTAACCAGGTGCGCCAGCGCCTTCGTCAGTCGCAATTCAACCTACCACCCAGCGGCCTATTGGCCATCCCGGAGCAACAGCCATGCCCACTCCTACCGATACCGCAGAGTTCCTCGAAGAGCTCAACGGCGGCGCTTTCGCCAGCCAAATCGGCCATGCCCTTTCCGAAGTAGCCTCCGGGGTCGTTGACCACGGCAAGGCCGGCAAGTTGGTGATCACGCTGGACTTCAGCCAGATCGGTGAGTCGAGCCAGGTGAAGATCAAGCACAAGCTCGATTACAAGGTGCCGACCAAGCGCGGCACCCGCAGCGAGAACACCAGCCTGGACACGCCAATGCATGTTGGTTCCGGCGGAAAGATCACCCTCTTCGCGGAGAAGCACGACCAGCTCTTCAGCCGAGAACAAGCCCCCATCACTCCTCGCACCTAACCGATAGACCATCAAGGAACTGACCAATGTCTCTGACCAAAGAAGCGATCCAGCTCATCACCGACACCGCGCTCGAAGCGAGCGGTAAAGCGCTGGCCACCCAAACGCCAACGATCGTGCTGCCCGAAGGTTGCCAAGTGGTCACCTTGGAAAAATGGCAGGCCGGCCGCAGCCGTTTCCGTGGCATCTACTCCACCCATTCGCTGGCTGACTTCAGCGCCTATGTTGCTGACCGGGCGGTAGCGAACGCCAAGGGCTTCATCGATCAGGACGAAATGACTTGCACGCTTCTGTTCAACCTTGGCACTGACGCGTTGCCAGGCCATGCCGATGACCGTGCAGTACTTCGACTGAAAGCCTCGGCTGGTTATAAGGCTGCCCAGGCAATCGGCGGGCGGGCGATGTCGCAGAAGGACCTCAGCGACTGGATTGAAGACTGGAACCAGTTCCTGTCAGCCACCGATGAAAGCGGGCAATCGATGACCATCGCCAAGGCCATCGCAGCGGTGCGGACTATCACCATCAAAGCCGCGTCCGAGTCGGACCACACCGTCGGTGAAACCAGCGCCAGCCGAAGCACACTCGACCAGATCGAAGCCCGCAGCAAAGAAACTCTGCCAGCCACGCTGCTGTTCAACGTGATCCCCTTCGAAGGCTTGACCGAACAGCAGATCATGCTGCGCGTTTCAGTAATCACCAGCGGTGCGCAACCGGCGTTGAAACTGCGTTGGGTTGGGGAAGAGGTCCAGCGCGAGGATATCGCGCAGGAGTTCAAGACGGTCCTGCAGGACAAGATCGGAGATGCTGCAGCTTTGTCTTTGGGTGCCTTCGATCCGAAGTAAGCGATACAGGCCGGCAACCGGCCTGTTCTCTATCTACAACGCCGCCAAGGCAATCATGACGAAAAAGGCATCGGCCCAAGCTGCCGCTTGAGTTCCCTAACCATCACGATCTATCTAAACAGGCCAAAGCTACTTTATTGCCTCAAGTTCTATCTTGAATTCATAGAGTCTCGAGTACTCCTCAAGAGCAAGCCTTATTTCGTCCTTAAAGTTATCCGGCTTAGGACTTCTAACCGCCAACGCCTCTTCAATACCAGTCTCATCGAATGCAATTGATGCCAGTTCGAAAGGCGGCAAAAAAACTTCAGAGACAACTATACGAGCATCTCTATTTCTTGTTTTAATGCTATACAGTTGCGATGCCAAAAGTATTTTTACACACAATAGAAGCTCATCTTTTAACTCTTTCTGACAAGAGTACTCTTTCGAAAGCCGAAATAATGGCCAGATATCACGTGCCCTAGGGTCCACTGGTGTTTCACTGCCAAATCCCCCGCCATGCTTCAACGCCAACCCCAAGAAAACTCGCAGCATTTCTATACGCGACTTGTTTAAGCTTTCAATTGCCTTTAGGGCTTCAGCTTTAATTTCCTTCAACTTAACAACATTCCCCACAATTGAAATCTCTTGGACTTCAGGGGCGTAACCAACAACCATTCCAATCACAGCGAACGCAACAACAAATGCGGTGAACTCCGCACCAGAGAACTTTCCTAGAGCAAGTAAATACAACGCCAACCCAGTTGCAAATACAAATATCAAAAAACCAGCTATTGCCAAAAAAGCCCTCATAACTGACCTCCGCAAAACCAAAGACTATACCTCCCAAGGATCCCCTATGTCCGCACAACAGAAGAAACCCCAGTTCATCCACGGCCAGCCAAGCATGGGCTTGCCATTTCAGAAAGAGCTGGTGGTGGACCTGTTCGCCGGTGGTGGTGGCGCCAGCACCGGGATTGCCCGGGCATATCGGGAGCCAGATGTCGCTGTAAACCACAACCCGATCGCCCTGGCCGTGCACCGCGCCAACCACCCACTGACCGCCCACTATGTCGCGGACGTGTTCGAGGTCGATCCGGTACGCGCCACTGGTGGTCAGCCGGTCGGTATTCTCTGGGCCTCGCCGGACTGCCGCCACCACAGCAAAGCCAAGGGTGGCGCACCACGTGATCGTGGTGTTCGAGGGCTGGCCTGGGTTGTGGTGCGCTGGGCACACGCCACCCGGCCGCGCCTGATGTTTCTGGAGAACGTCGAAGAGTTCTGCGACTGGGGGCCGATCGATGAGGAAGGTCAGCCAATCAAGGCCGAGCGCGGGCGAACCTTCAAGTCATTCATCGCCGCACTCAGCACCGGCCTCTCCGCCGATCACCCGGACATGCCGGAAATCCTGCATTCGATCGGCGAATTCGTGCCGGTGGGAAGCCTGGTGCGTGGCCTCGGCTACAACGTCGAATGGCGCGAGCGCATCGCGGCCAACGCCGGCACGCCTACCATCCGCAAGCGTCTGTACTTGGTGGCCCGCAGCGACGGAAAGCCGATTGTCTGGCCAGCACCAAAACGCCACAAGGTGCCAACGGCAAAGCAGGAGCCTTGGCGAACCGCCGCAGAGTGCATCGACTGGAGCAACCTGGGCCGCACGATTTTCCGTGACAAGCCGATGGCGGTGAACACCAGACGCCGCGTGGCCAAAGGTTGCTGGCGACATGTGCTGACCAGCGCGAAGCCATTCATTGTGCCGATGCGCGGAACATCGGAAGCACATACCAGCACCCACGGCGTCGACGAGGCGCTATCGACCATCAGCGCCGGCGGTACGCATCACGCATTGGTGCAGCCAGTGACGGCGCCGTTCCTCACCGAATGTGCCAACGGCTCATCTCAACGCAACTTCGACGTGCAAGAGCCACTGCGCACGCAGGTCGCCCAGGTCAAAGGCGGACACTTCGCGATGGTCGCCGGGCATCTAACCCACCTGACGCATCACGGAGACCGAAGCGGGTACTCACTGGACGAGCCGGCGCGCACGGTCACCGGCGCCAACCGCGGCGAACAGGCCGTTGTCGCTGCGTTCTTCGAACAGGCGAATGGCGGTTTCTATAACGGTGACGGCCGCGCCGCCGACTCGCCTCTCTCAACCATCTGCCAATCCGGCGCCAATCAGCGCCTAGTCAACGCCTACCTGGTGAAGTACTACGGCAACGAGAAGGACGGCATATCGCTCACCGAGCCGATGCACACCCTGCCGACAAAGGACCGCGTTGCATTGGTCGAGGTGGTGCAGGTGCCGGACACACTGACGCCGGAGCAACTGGAAGGCGCCCGTCGCTGCGCCGCGTTCATGCATGAGCATCTGCCGGAGCACTTCAAAGACCCGGCGGACCTGGTCATGGTCGGCGGCTATGTGCTGGTGGATATCACCCTACGCATGTTGCAGCCACCTGAGCTGAAAGCTGCTCAGGGCTTCGACAAGGACTACATCATCGACCGCGGCCTGTTCGTCGACCCGGTAACCGGTGCCGAAGAGTGGCGCGACATCAACAAAACGGACCAAGTCCGGCTGATCGGCAACAGCGTGTGTCCGGATGAGGCTGAAGCACTGGTCAGAGCCAACGCCGCCGACATCATCGAGCTTTACCAGCGGTTAGCGGCCTAATCAAAGGCCCCAGAAAACAAAAGCTTCTGAGATAACCGGAAGCTGGTCGGGGAATGCTACTCGCCTCCGCTCTAACCACCACCGTGTTTGATCGACATCAAAGTTCCTGCCCCGCCGTACAGCAATAAGACTTCCCGACACTCCGAAGTGCCCGCAATCCGGACATCTAAGTTCAGTTCCATCCAGACCGGATTCCAGTTCTATCGCATCGATTCCGCAAACCAAGCAATCCATAGAGCTCTCCATTGGCTGATCGCTGAACTGTAGCTGATCCCTCACCACTCTCCACAGCCCGGGCATGCCCCGGTATAGGACTCCCCATGCCCACAATAATCTGGCGACTCATCGCCAAGCTGCTCGCACGCCCGGCCATCGCTGACTGGCTCATCGCCCGCGCCCAGCGCACCCCATACCTGCACATCATGTCCGCCGATGGCTCCGAGATGTACATGGGCCGCTGGTGGCTGTTCAACCCCTACGACCGCGATAGTCACCGATCCAGGCTCTGGTGGTGCCCATGGTCTGTGCGGATCCACCACATCAAGCGGCCAGACAGCGATCGCGACCTACACGACCATCCATGGAACGCTCGAACGATAATCCTTCGCGGCGGTTACACGGAGCAGCGGCTTCTCGATCACGATGATGCGGCGCTGGCTGGCCTGAACGTTCCAGTTTCAGCCCAGGCTACCGAATACATCGACCGGTGCCCGGGCGGCACAGCGTCACTGAGCTATGGCGAGTACCACCGGATCGACTCCGTTACCGAGGGCGGCGCCTTCACCCTGTTCATCAGCGGCCCATACCAAGGCACTTGGGGGTTTCTGGTCAACGGCATAAAGGTGCCATGGCGCACCTACACGGGTACGGACAACTGAAGAGGTCCTTCAAAGTGAGCGAGCTAAAAGTGATTTACCTCGGTCCTGCCTGTGAGGCTGAGACCGGTGACGGCAGGACCTGGGCAGAGGATAACCCTTGGCCTGATTGCGAATGCGGCCACCGGCCGGTGCAGTACGTGCTGGGCGAAACCTTCGACCTGGTGGTTGCCGAGCGTGATGCCCTGCAGCTGCGACTGAACGCAGCGGATCAGCGGATTGATGAGCTGGAACGAGACAAGGCTCGGTTGGATGCCATCGAGGCGAACTTCTGGGACGTGCGTCACCACAGCAACTCACTTGCCGATACGGGTGACTACAACTCGGGTATCGAGCTCATCGGCCACTGGATGGATAAGCCGACTGAGCGCGTGATTGGTGAGAACTACAGCGAGAACCTTCGCGCCGCCATTGATCAGGCTATGGCGTCACCAGCCTATCCACCGGCCCGGCCGGAATACCCGGACAACGAATCAGCCCAGAATGATGACTGGCATATGAACCCCTGCAAGCAAGGTCATCGCGATGTCGGTGCGTCCGGTGGAGTCGCCCACTGTTACACCTGCAGCGAAGAGATTACAGCCGCCACTACGCAGGAGGCATTCGAACAGTGGAATGCAACGCACGCGGCAGTCGACGCAGCGCCCGAGGCTAAGCCATGAGCGGCGCCGAGCTCTGGATGGTCAACGTCCGGATGCGGCGAGTTGAGGAAATCAAGCTGCACCAACGGGCCAGCTTCAGCAACCGGCCGTGGCCGAAGTGCTACCAAGGCCCAGGCCGGACCTACATGCTCCATGAAAGCCAGGTTCACACTTCGCGCCAGTCGGCGCTGGCCGCTTTGAATCGCAGCCTGCAAGCAATCTATGAAGAGCGAAACCTGAAGCAGCAAAAGCTGTTTGCTGAAATGCAGTCCATCGCCTCCGAGCTGGAGCATGGACAGAAGTCAGCCTGAACCCGACAGGAGCACATCTGTACTCCAATCGCAAAATTACTTCCTCCCCCTTCAAAGTCGGCCGCTATAGCGGCAAGGACGAAGTCATGCCAGAAGAAACAGTTCTGATCCAGCCATTGCCCGTTGAGCGCGACATTGACGGCTGGTGGTCACACCCCGACTACCTGTCGGAATTCGACGACGAAATCACTGAAGCGCAGTTTCAGGAATGGTGCCTGCGCCACCAGGTGGAAACGAAAGTCACCCACATGGAAAGCGACGTTCCTGTCGATGTGTTCGATGCCTATATGGATGACGGCCAGTGCGATTGCTCAGCGTGGGAAATCCAGCATCCAATCGAACCTGGCTGGTTCATCCTGTCGATTCATGACGCAGAAGATGGCCCGGTCTGCATCTGGGGGCGCCGAGCAGTGCCGGTGCCGAAACTCCCTGCTGCGCGGGTGACGTCATGACCAACAACCACGGCCTCGACGTCGATTACTTCAGCCGAAAGATGGAACGCATGCTCAATGGGGCGGCGAGTTACACCCGCAGCGAGTGGGCTCGCGAATGCGCACGCATGGCCCGCGTCGCCGATGCGGCTGTGCTGCTGGAGGATGAGTTTGTCGGCGATCTGCGCAAGAGCGCAGAACTTCACGCGGAAATTCAACGCGCCGCCGGCGAGCTGCCGGGCGCCTGGAGCATTGAAATCATGGTGGAGCGTCATTGTGGAGCGGTTTCGCTCTTCGACGACGATGGCAATGAAGTCGAGTTCGACGGGCAAGGCCCCCTTAGCGAACAGGTCTCGGATGCGCTTGCGCTGGCACTGGGCCAAGAGGTGACCCCATGATCTTCGCCCCGCTCTACATGCTCTGGCTCATCTACAAGGGGCCGCGGCGGTAAGGGTCCACCCCGCCAGTCACCTCAGGGGAGAAAGCGTGTACGCAACTGGCGAGGAGAACCAATAAACCGTAGCTCACCCGTTCAATTCGCCTGACGCCCCTCATCTGATTTCACAATCCACCTACCAGCCTGCCGATGAACGGCGGGCGAGGAATACCTGTGTCTGAACTGAAAGTAATGGCGGCCGAGGCCGCGCTCAAGAAGATGGTGCAGAGCTCGCACTTCAGCATCTGCACGCTCGACACCATCATAAAAATGATGGATGTGAAGCCAGACAGGGAGGCTTATAGCATCCTGCACACCCTGCACTGCGTCGACTACAACCAGATGCGCCCCGAGCTGCTCCAGGCTCTTCCCGATCTGATTGCCACGGTTTTGCGCTCCCCCTCGTTCGAGGCAAGCCGGATCAACATCGTTGCCGCCGGCGGCGGCCTGCGCCTCATCAAACACTGACACCACCTTCTACCGCCACGCGCGGCATGGAGCATCCAATGAAGAAAGAACTGATCAAGATCAGCGAGTTTCAGCGTCGGCGCTGGGGCGAAAACGGCACCCCACAATGCCCCCAAGCGATTCGCAACCATATCCGCAACGGCGTAGTCCCGGGCGAGCAGATCGGAAAACTCTGGTACGTTGACTGGACCGCATTCACCCGCTCGGACGGTAACGACCTGGTGGCGATGGTATTGAAAGGAGCTGCATGATGGTCCCACGGCCGCGCAACAAGGCGAACAAGAGCCTTCCGCAGAACCTGTACTTCGATGCGCGGCGCTCGACCTATCGCTACCGCCGGCCAACCGACGGTAAGTGGTTTCAGTTCGGTACTGATCGCATCAAGGCCATCGACGCAGCGAAGCAATTGAACCTGGAGTTCATGCGCGGCGCGGACTTGATTGGCGCCGTGCTGGGCAACTCATCCGAATCTTTCGCAGGCTTCCTCGACACCTACGAGCGCGAAGTTTTACCGCCGCGCGAACTGGCCAAGGGAACTCTGGGGCTGTACGCAGTGCATTTCCGGCGATTCCGTAAGCAATTCGAGGACAAAGCCGTCGACCAGATCACGATCCGCATGGTCGCGGAGATGCTGGATGCCCTCACCTCCCGGACGGCAAACCAATGCCGGGCACTGCTGATCGATGTTTTCAATCACGCTGCCGCCAAAGGCCTGTGCCCAGACAACCCGGCGGCGAGCACAATCAACCGCATTGAGAAGAAACAACGCAAACGCCATACCGTCGAAGGCTTGAAAGCCATCCGGGAGAAAGCTCCAGCCTGGCTACAGAATGCAATTGACCTCGCCCTCATCACCGCCCAGCGCCGGACGGACATCCTGGACATGCGATTCGACGGTGTTCGAGAGGGCTTCCTGTACTTGGTGCAGAAGAAGACGGCAAAGGCTAGTGACGCGGCGTGGATCCGCTTCCGGGTGACACCTGAGTTGCAGGCTGTGATTAGCCGCTGCCGTGACGACACTGCTTCCCCGTACCTGGTACACCGCAAGCCCGATCGCCTGAAACAGAAACAGGCACAGACCAAGGACCATTGGACGAAGATTGAAGAGCGATATTTGACGCGAGCATTCAAGGACGCCAGGGAGGCGGCAAACTGCTACGCGGGATGGAAGGAAGAAGAGATGCCGGGCTTCCACGAAGTGCGAGCGTTGTCACTGCACCTGTACAAGAAAGCCGGAAGGGATGGGCAGAAAATCGCGGGGCATGCGAGCGAAGGCATGACCAAAAACTACCAACGTGACCATGAGGAAATCATTTGGTCAGAGGCGATTCCGGACCTAAATATCAGCGAAATCACCGGCTAGTTTTGCGCCAGTTTTGCGCGGGTTTTGCGCAGACACAAAAAAGCCGATCTATCTGATCGGCTTAAGTGTCTGATTTTACTCAGGAATAATGGTCGGGACGGAGTGATTCGAACACTCGACCCCTAGCACCCCATGCTAGTGCGCTACCGGACTGCGCTACGCCCCGACTAGGCGTGAAACCTGTTCCTCACCTCGAGGAACACTCAAGAATATATCGCAAGCTTTTGAAAACTGGAAGTATTTAAAAGCGAGAATTTATTTCTTGAGTACCACCAGAACATCTTCGAGCTCGGCGATCATCTGGCGGATCATTTGCTTGTATTGGGTGGTGTCGTCTTTGGCTTCATCACCGGACAAACGCAAGCGTGCGCCGCCGATGGTGAACCCCTGATCGTAAAGAAGCGCGCGGATCTGCCGGATCATCAGCACGTCCTGGCGCTGATAATACCGGCGGTTTCCGCGGCGTTTGACAGGGTTGAGTTGAGGAAACTCCTGCTCCCAGTAGCGCAGCACGTGCGGTTTTACCGCACACAGCTCGCTGACTTCACCAATGGTGAAGTAGCGTTTGCCCGGGATGACGGGGAGCTCGTCGTTATGACTTGGTTCCAGCATAAGCCTCAACTCGGGCCTTCAACTTCTGCCCTGGACGAAAGGTGACCACACGGCGAGCCGTGATCGGGATTTCTTCCCCCGTTTTCGGATTGCGGCCAGGCCGCTGGCGTTTGTCCCGAAGGTCGAAATTGCCGAAACCGGACAATTTGACTTGTTCGTTGTCTTCGAGAGCGTGCCTGATTTCTTCAAAAAACAGTTCGACCAATTCCTTGGCCTCCCGTTTATTCAGGCCCAGCTCCTCATACAGACGTTCCGCCATCTCAGCTTTCGTCAGAGCCCCCATACGTCACTTCCTTAACGTGGCGTTCAACCTTTGTTCGAGCGAGGTGAGGATGTTTTGCGTTGCGGTATTCACCTCATCGTCATTAAGAGTGCGCGATGGATGCTGCCAGGTCAAGCCGACTGCGAGGCTTTTTCTATCAGGATCAATGCCTTTACCCTGATACACGTCAAATAGCCTGAGGTCTGTCAGCCATTCGCCTGCATTTTCACGGATTACGTCCAGTACAGCCGTGGCTGCAACGTCTTTATGCGCAATCAGTGCAAGGTCACGACGCACTTCAGGAAAGCGCGATAACTCGTGGAATTTTGGCATTTTGCCCGACGCCACTTCCGCCAGAACCAGCTCGAAGACGAAGACCGGACGGTCGAGACCGAGGGTTTTCGACAATTCAGGGTGGATCGCGCCAATGAAGCCGACCAGACGACCGTCACGCTCTATGCGCGCGGTTTGACCCGGGTGCAGCGCTGGGTGCTTGCCCGGCACGAAAGTGAACGCATCCAGGGCACCGGCGAAGCCCAGCACCGCTTCCACGTCAGCCTTGACGTCGAAGAAGTCGACGGTATCGCGCCCCTGCGCCCAGCCTTCCGGCAGGCGACTGCCGCAAACAACACCCGCCAACATCGGCTCTTGCTTCAGACCTTCAAGCTGACCCACGAAACGCAGGCCGCTTTCGAACAGGCGCACGCGATCCTGCTGACGGTTCAGGTTGTGCTGAAGCGCCTTGACCAGACCCGGCCACAGCGACGAACGCATGGCAGCCATGTCATTGGAAATCGGATTGGCCAGCAACAACGGCTCCACACCCGGATTAAACAGTTCGAACTGTTTCGGATCGATGAAGCTGTAGGTAATTGCTTCCTGATAACCACGGGCAACCAGCAGGCGACGCAGTTCAGGCAGGTCGCTACGCGCCTCTGCCTTGGCTTGCGGCGCCAGACGCGCTTGCGGATAACGAACCGGCAAACGGTTGTAGCCATACAGGCGTGCCAGCTCTTCGATCAGGTCGACTTCCAGGCTGATGTCGAAGCGATGGCTTGGCACGTCCACACGCCACTGCCCTGCCCCGTCGGCAGCAATGGTCAGGCCCAAGGCATTGAGCAGACGCTCCACTTCGGCCGAATCCATTTCCATACCCAGCATCTGGGTAATGCGCTGGGCACGCAGGGTGATCGGAGCAATTTTCGGCAGGTGCTGTTCGCTGACGGTCTCGATGATCGGACCCGCTTCACCACCGGTGATGTCCAGCAGCAAGCCAGTCGCGCGCTCCATGGCTTCGCGGGCCAGTTGCCAGTCCACGCCACGCTCATAGCGATGGGACGCATCGGTATGCAGGCCATAGGAACGGGCCTTGCCTGCTACGGCGATCTGATCGAAGAAGGCACTTTCCAGGAACACATCACGGGTGGTCGCGCTAACACCGCTGTGCTCGCCACCCATGACGCCGGCGATGGCCAGTGCGCGGGAGTGGTCGGCAATCACCAGCGTATCGCTACGCAGGCTGACTTCCTGACCGTCGAGCAGCACCAGCTTCTCGCCGTCTTCGGCCATGCGCACACGGATGCCACCGTTGATTTCGGCGAGATCGAAGGCGTGCAGCGGCTGACCCAGTTCCAGCATCACGTAGTTGGTGATGTCGACGGCAGCATCGATGCTGCGCACATCTGCACGACGCAGGCGCTCAACCATCCACAGCGGCGTAGGCCTGGACAGGTCGACGTTACGAATCACACGACCGAGGTAGCGCGGGCACGCGGCGGGCGCCAGTACTTCTACCGAACGCACTTCGTCGTGGGCGGCAGGAACCGAAGCCACCACCGGACGGACCACAGGAGCGGCGTACAGTGCACCGACTTCACGGGCCAGACCGGCCAGGGACAGGCAGTCACCACGGTTCGGGGTCAGGTCGACCTCGATGCTGGCATCTTCCAGGTCCAGATAAACACGAAAATCCTTACCTACCGGCGCATCGGCCGGCAGTTCCATCAGACCGTCATTGCCTTCACCGATCTGCAGCTCGGATTGCGAGCACAGCATGCCGTTGGACTCAACGCCGCGCAGCTTGGCCTTCTTGATCTTGAAGTCACCTGGCAGCTCGGCACCGATCATGGCGAAAGGAATCTTCAGGCCCGGGCGCACGTTTGGCGCACCGCAAACAACCTGGAAGGTTTCCGAACCGTTGCTGACCTGGCACACGCGCAGCTTGTCGGCGTCCGGGTGCTGCTCGGTGCTGAGCACCTCGCCAACGACCACGCCACTGAAAACACCGGCGGCCGGCGTAACGCTATCGACCTCAAGACCGGCCATCGACAGACGAGCAACCAGCTCATCGCGACTTACCTGCGGGCTAACCCAGCCACGCAGCCATTGTTCACTGAATTTCATCCTGCTCTCCTAAGAATTCGTTACGACTAGCGAAATTGCGCGAGGAACCGCAAGTCGTTGTCGAAGAACAGACGCAAGTCGTTCACGCCGTAACGCAGCATGGCCAGACGCTCTACGCCCATGCCGAAGGCAAAGCCCGAGAACTCTTCCGGGTCGATCCCGGACATGCGCAGCACGTTCGGGTGAACCATGCCGCAGCCCATCACTTCCAGCCAGCCGGTCTGCTTGCAGACGCGGCAGCCTTTACCGCTGCACATCACGCATTCCATGTCGACTTCAGCGGATGGCTCGGTAAACGGGAAGTAAGAAGGACGGAAACGCACCGCCAGTTCCTTTTCGAAGAACACCCGCAGGAATTCTTCGATGGTGCCTTTGAGGTCGGCGAAATTGATGTCGCGATCGATCAGCAGGCCTTCGACCTGGTGGAACATCGGCGAGTGGGTAATATCGGAGTCGCTGCGGTATACACGGCCTGGGCAGACGATGCGGATCGGCGGCTGTTTCGACTCCATGGTGCGGACCTGTACCGGCGAGGTATGGGTGCGCAACAGCATGTTCGCATTGAAATAGAAGGTGTCATGCATCGACCGGGCCGGGTGGTGGCCTGGGATGTTGAGCGCTTCGAAGTTGTGATAGTCGTCTTCGACCTCAGGGCCTTCGGCGATGCCGTAGCCAATACGGGTGAAGAACTGTTCGACGCGTTCCAGAGTGCGGGTAACCGGATGCAGACCACCGGAGGTCTGACCACGGCCAGGCAGGGTCACGTCAATGGACTCGGCGGAGAGTTTGGCAGCCAGATCGGCTTCTTCAAACAATGCCTTGCGCGCATTAAGGACCTCTGTGACACGCTCCTTGGCAACGTTGATCAGCGCACCGACCTGCGGACGCTCTTCTGCCGGCAAATTCCCCAGGGTCTTCATCACCTGAGTCAATTCACCCTTCTTGCCAAGGTAGTGAACCCGGATTTGCTCCAGGGCATTGATATCTTCAGCGCTTTGCACAGCCTCTAGTGCTTGAGAGACGAGCGCATCCAGGTTTTCCATGTACAGACTCCAGATACAAAATAGGGGAAGAGCTTGAAGGCTCTTCCCCTATTTATGACGTTTAACACCTGGCCCCACAGATGCGAGGCCGGGTGACTGTCGGGGGTACTTAAGCCAAGGTGGCTTTAGCTTTCTCGACAATCGCAGCAAACGCCGCTTTTTCGTTCACTGCCAGATCAGCCAGAACCTTACGGTCGATCTCGATGGACGCTTTTTTCAGGCCGGCGATGAAACGGCTGTAGGACAGACCGTTGATACGAGCACCAGCGTTGATACGAGCGATCCACAGAGCGCGGAACTGACGTTTTTTCTGACGACGGTCACGGTAGGCGTATTGGCCTGCCTTGATTACCGCTTGCTTGGCAACACGGAATACGCGGGAGCGTGCGCCGTAGTAGCCTTTAGCAAGTTTCAGAATTTTTTTGTGACGCTTACGGGCAATGACGCCACGCTTTACACGAGCCATGAGTTACTTCCTCTATTCTTGACTAAAATTAACGAAGGCGCAGCATGCGCTCGACTTTTGCCACGTCAGACGGATGCAGCAAGCTGCTACCGCGCAGTTGACGCTTACGCTTGGTCGACATTTTGGTCAGGATGTGGCTCTTGAAAGCGTGCTTGTGCTTGATACCGTTAGCAGTTTTCAGAAACCGCTTAGCAGCACCACTTTTGGTCTTCATTTTTGGCATGTTCGGATACTCCGCATTCAGTTGATAAACATAATCAGAAGGCCTGCCGTGCCCTGTTGATTACTTCTTCTTTTTCGGGGCGATGACCATGATCAGCTGGCGTCCTTCCATCTTAGGATGCTGTTCGACCGAACCGTACTCGAGCAAGTCACCTTCAACTCGCTTGAGGAGTTCCATCCCCAGCTCCTGGTGGGCCATCTCACGGCCGCGGAATCGCAAGGATACCTTGGCCCTGTCCCCATCACTCAGGAAACGTACCAGGTTGCGCAGTTTTACCTGGTAATCCCCTTCCTCCGTCCCTGGACGAAACTTGATTTCTTTAACCTGGATCTGCTTCTGGTTTTTCTTGGCCGCAGCAATCTGCTTCTTCTTTTCGAAGATCGATTTGCCGTAGTCCATCAGTTTGCAAACAGGTGGTACTGCATCGGCGGAAATCTCCACCAGATCCAGCTTGGCCTCTTCAGCCTTAAGAAGCGCGTCTTCAATTGACACAATCCCGAGCTGTTCACCTTCAGCTCCAATTAACCGAACCTCGCGTGCCGAGATATTCTCGTTGATCGGGGCTTTCGGTGCAGCTCGTTTATCTTGTCTCATTTCACGCTTAATAATAATTACTCCGAATCTGGGCGACCACGCCGGGAAACCGCTTGCGCGAGGAACTCAGCGAACTGGGCGACGGGCATCGAGCCCAGGTCAGCACCTTCACGAGTACGCACAGCGACAGTCTGCATCTCGACTTCCCGATCTCCGATAACCAGGAGATAAGGAACCTTGAGCAACGTATGCTCGCGGATTTTAAAGCCGATCTTTTCATTTCTCAAGTCAGACTTGGCACGAAACCCGCTTTCGTTGAGAGTTTTTTCCACTTCGGCGGCAAAATCAGCCTGTTTATCAGTGATATTCATCACCACTGCCTGGGTCGGAGCCAGCCACGCGGGGAACGCGCCCTCGTAGTGCTCGATCAGGATTCCGACGAAACGTTCGAAGGACCCCAGGATCGCCCGGTGCAACATGACCGGGTGCTTGCGGCTGTTGTCTTCGGAGACGTATTCGGCTCCCAGACGGACAGGCAGGTTAAAATCGAGCTGCAGGGTACCACATTGCCAGACGCGACCGAGGCAATCTTTCAGCGAGAATTCGATCTTCGGACCGTAGAACGCACCCTCGCCCGGTTGCAGATCGTACGGCAGGCCCGCGCTATCAAGGGCTGCGGCCAGTGCAGCTTCGGCGCGATCCCAAAGCTCGTCGGAACCGACGCGTTTTTCCGGACGAGTGGACAGCTTCATCTCGACATCTTTAAAGCCGAAATCGGCGTAGACGTCCATGGTCAGCTTGATGAACGCGGCGGACTCGGCCTGCATCTGCTCTTCGGTGCAGAAGATGTGGGCGTCGTCCTGAGTGAACGCACGCACGCGCATGATGCCGTGCAAGGCGCCCGATGGCTCGTTACGGTGGCATGCACCGAATTCGGCCAGGCGCATCGGCAACTCGCGGTAGCTTTTCAGACCCTGGTTGAACACCTGCACGTGGCAAGGGCAGTTCATTGGCTTGATCGCGTAGTCACGGTTTTCCGACTGGGTAGTGAACATGTTGTCGGCGTAGTTGGCCCAGTGCCCGGATTTCTCCCACAGGCTGCGGTCAACGACTTGCGGCGTTTTGATCTCCAGGTAGCCGTTGTCACGCTGAACCTTGCGCATGTACTGCTCGAGCACCTGGTACAAAGTCCAGCCGTTCGGGTGCCAGAACACCATGCCCGGCGCTTCTTCCTGGGTGTGGAACAGGCCCAGGCGCTTGCCGATCTTGCGGTGGTCGCGCTTTTCAGCTTCTTCGATGCGCTGGATGTAAGCCGCCAGCTGCTTCTTGTCCGCCCATGCGGTGCCGTAGACGCGCTGCAACTGCTCGTTCTTGGCATCACCGCGCCAGTAGGCGCCGGACAGCTTGGTCAGCTTGAAGGATTTCAGGAAACGCGTGTTCGGCACGTGCGGACCGCGACACATGTCGACGTATTCTTCGTGATAGTACAGGCCCATGGCCTGCTCGTTCGGCATGTCTTCGACCAGGCGCAACTTGTAGTCTTCGCCACGGGCCTTGAACACTTCAATCACTTCGGCGCGCGGAGTGACTTTCTTGATCACGTCGTAATCTTTCTCGATCAGCTGCTGCATGCGCTGTTCGATGGCGGCCAGGTCGTCCGGGGTGAAAGGACGTTCGAAGGCGATGTCGTAATAGAAACCTTCATCGATGACCGGACCGATGACCATCCTGGCGGTCGGGTACAACTGCTTGACCGCGTGGCCAACCAGGTGGGCGCAAGAGTGGCGAATGATCTCCAGCCCCTCTTCATCCTTTGGCGTGATGATTTGCAGCGACGCGTCGCTGTCGATGATGTCACTGGCGTCGACCAGCTTGCCATCGACCTTGCCGGCAACGGTGGCCTTGGCCAGGCCTGCACCGATGGATGCGGCGACCTCGGCTACGGAAACCGGGTGATCGAATGAACGTTGACTGCCGTCGGGAAGAGTAATAGTTGGCATGGCGCCTCCTCTCCTAGTGGTGACCCCTACCAAAGGTCACGTGGGTTGGGATGAGCCAGTACAAGATCCGGTCCAGGCCATTCAATGACGAACGCCTGCCTTACAGCGGCAGGAGCCTTGCGGCCAACCGGAAAACCGAACCAGAGTGACTGGGATTCAAATCAGGGTTAATCGTGCATCTGCCGCCACCGGGACTGAAGGTCCGTCGGAGCCTGCAAACGCCCGAGCGAGGCATGCTAGCACAGATGAACGGTCGTCGATGCACGCAGACTCCGTGCGGGGGCAAATCGGGCATTTTTATGCCAGAGTGCTGAACTTGAACACCGCTTCGCCCCTCAGATAACACGTCATTGACCCACAAGGAGCATCCCAGCATGCGTCTGAACCGTTTGTTCGCCGTAGTCGCACCCATCGTTCTGCTGCTGCCACTGGCCGCCCATGCCGATTGGCCAAAGGGTGAGCGCGAGAAATACATGGCGCAATGCGTCCCTGCAGCGGCACAAAAGATCGGTGATGCGAAGGCAAAAGCCGTCTGTGGTTGCGGCGCCGATCAGCTCAAATCCTATCCTGCCAAAGACCTTCAGGCATTGATGGACGGCACGGCAAGTCAAGAACTGGGAAATAAGGCGATGCAGAAAATCGCCACTTGCAGGGTGGATGCCGGGGCGAAGAAATAAGCTTCTCGCATTGATTTTTTCACCTGCAATGACCGAAAAACAGGCCGAATGTCGCTTTGCCTGACATTTTTTGAAGGTTTTACAGCTTTTTTTTCGTCTTTTCTTTCGGCTGAAAGCCTTTTAAAACGGGGCTTCCAGCGATAAGAAGCACCAAAGACCGCTCAACAGCAAGGCAAACAGCTCGCCCGGGGGGCTCCCAAAGCGAACATTTCGACTATGATACCCGGGTGTGCCCAGTTGGCCTGAGCAGCACAGTACTACTGAAAATATATGTTTCTTGGAGATACACCATGTCTAATCGCCAAACCGGCACCGTTAAATGGTTCAACGATGAAAAAGGCTTCGGCTTCATCACTCCTCAAGGTGGCGGTGACGACCTGTTCGTACACTTCAAAGCTATCGAAAGCGACGGTTTCAAAAGCCTGAAAGAAGGCCAGACTGTTTCCTTCGTGGCTGAGAAAGGCCAAAAGGGTATGCAAGCTGCTCAAGTTCGCCCAGAGTAATTTCCAGGCGCACTAAAAAAACCCCGTCCATGTGACGGGGTTTTTTATGGGTGAAACAAAAACCGGGCGATCAGCCGCAGTTGACGCGGGTCACTACCCGGCCGGCATCGGTGTTCAGGTTCAGGCGATCGGAGCGGTACTCCAGCGTCACCATATCGGTTGGCAGCAGGAACCTTGCGCTTTGCGCCCCTGCGCGGGTACGCGCCTGCTCGAGCAGTTGCGGCGACGCCTGTTTGCCGATGGTGAATTCGGCAGCCTTTGCCTCACAGCGACTGTGACCCGTGTCAGTCGTCGCAACATCCGTTGTTGCCGACTCCGTAGAGGGAGTGCTGCAACCGGCCAGCGTGGCAACGGCCAACAAAGTACCCAATGACGCGCGCTTCCAAGGCATGAAGCCTCCTTTTTCAATGATTAAGCTGAGATCGTGCGACAACCAGACTGGCGTTTGGTTTCACAGGCAGCACCCTGCCCATGATCCGGACGAGCCGCGATTCTGCCTGAGCGTCGCCCTGCCCTTAATCACTGAATCGTGACTGAATATGAACGACGCTCAATAGACGTCGATATAGTCGTAAGGCGGATTGGGCCAGTTCTCTTTCAAGGCATTGAAGATTTGCATGACCCAGACTTCATCGCTGGCCGCGACCCGCCCGACATAACCGGAGCCCTTGGCCCAGGTTTCGAGCCGGAACAACAACCCGTCGATATCGGTACCGCCCACGACACCCGAGGAGATGTAGGCAATGCCGCCTTTGGTGACCCGCAACTGGGTGTGCTCATCGTCACTGGCGCCGGCCAGCAACTGACGCACCGCCTCGAGGGTCAGGCCATCCGGGGAGTTCAAATCGATCTGCACAGCGCGTTCCTTGAATATTCGTCAGAGACCAAGTGTCGCACAGCCCTCCTTTCATGCCTAAGTCGACGTGTCAAAAGCCCCGCAAAATGGTTAACTCGGCACTCAGACTTCCCCGACCTCACGAGCGCCATCATGACCACCGTAAGCATCGACGCCGACATCAAGGCCAAGTGGCAAGACGGCCACAGCTCCTACAGCCCAAGCAGCACGGAAGAGCTCGCCATTATCGGTATCGACCTTCTGGTCAGGGACCTTGGAACCGAAGCCGCCCAATCGTTCATCGAGCAGATTTTCGAGAAACACCTATCGGACCAAAAGACCGAAGCGGTTAGCGCGAGGGAGTGAAGCCCGCAGGCAAGCACCTGCGGGAGATGATGCTTACTTCAGACGGGCCAGACGCTCGGTCAGCAGATCGAAGAAGCCCTGTGCGTCGCCGCCTTCTACCCAGAAAGCGTTCTTTGGCGCGTTCAAGCCGTCATACCAGTCGACGATGGTTTGTCCAAAGGTCGGTCCTTCGCGGCTGTCGACCACCACGTTGACCGAACGACCGCTGAACAATTGCGGCTTGAGCAGGTAAGCGACAACCGTAGCGTCATGCACCGGGCCGCCTGGAATGCCGTAGTGCTCCATGTCGCCCTTGATGTATTCATTGAGAATATCGCCCACCAGACGGCTGGCATTGTTATTCAGCGCGGCAATCTGTTGCAGGCGCGCTTCGCTGGTAAGGATCTTGTGGGTCACATCCAGCGGCAGGTAGGTCAGCTTCACGCCACTCTTGAGCACCACTTCGGCTGCTTGCGGGTCGGCGAACAGGTTGAACTCGGCCACCGGCGTGATATTGCCGCCGTTGAAATGCGCTCCGCCCATGACCACCACTTCCTTGATCCCCCGGACGATGCCCGGCTCCTGGATCAGCGCCAGGGCCAGGTTGGTCTGCGGGCCCAGCATGGCGATGGTAATGCTGTGGGGCTCGGCAGATTTCAGGGTGTCGATCAGATAAGTGATAGCGCTGCCCTTGGCCAGACCTTTCCTGGGCTCATGCACGGCAATGCCCGACAACCCTTCCTTGCCATGTATGTCCTCGGCGTAGATGGGGGTGCGCATCAGGGGCCTCGACGCCCCCGCATAGACCGGCACCTCTTCGCGCCCCGCCCACTCTCGGGCCAGTCGCGCATTGCGCGAGGTCTTGTCCAGGCGAACGTTGCCGGCAACGGTGGTCAATGCCCGAACGTTCAGTTCGTCTGGCGACGCCAGGGCGAACAACAGGGCAACAACGTCGTCAGCCCCCGGATCGGTGTCGATGATCAGATCAATCTTTGGCGCCGCATGGGCGTTGGTTACGGTCATCAGGGACAAAAGCAGCAGGCTCCGGAGCAGTGGATGCAGTTTCTGAGCATAGCGATACATGGCGCACTCCTTGTGCATGGGACATCAAAAACGCGGACAGCCCGTCAAAACGTAACGCCGGCGACCAGCACAATGTTGCAGTACGGCTGGCATTCGCCTGTACGAACAATCGCCTTCGCTTGTCGGCTCAGGACCTTGAATTGTTCATGGGTGAGCAACTCACGCCGCCCCAACGCGCCTTCGCCGTCCAGGTCTTCGAGCGCGACCAGGGCCGACGGCTTTTTATCGAAGATTTCCTGAGCCAGCACATGGCTTTCGACCTGCATCTCACTGAGTACGACTTTCAAGGTGCTGACAAAATCCGGAATGCCATGGGTCAAGGCCAGGTCGATCAATTCAACGCCCGGTGGAACCGGTAATCCGGCGTCTGCGATGACGACCAAGTCGCCATGTCCCAATGAAGCGATCAGTCGCGACAGCGCAATGTTGAGCAGGGGTGTCTTTTTCATGGGGTTTTAAACGCCTGTACATCGCTCAGGGCGGGAATCGAAGGTTGTGCGCCAGCTCGGGTGACCGACAGCGCCGCGGCCACCTGTCCGAAGCGAATCGCCTGCGCCTCATCCTTACCCGCAGCCAAGGCCGCAGCGAAACCGCCGACAAACGTATCGCCGGCCGCCGTGGTATCGACAGCCTTCACCACGGGCGCGGGAAAATGCTCGAAGCCTTGGCCATCGGCAAACAGCGAACCTTGCGCGCCGAGGGTGATGATCACCTTGCCGGCGCCCAGGGCAATCAGGCGGGTCGCCGCGGCTTGTGCGGTGTCCAGGGAGTCCACCGACAGACCGCTCAGGGCCGATGCTTCGCTTTCGTTGGGAATCAGGTAATCGATGGACGCGTACCAGTCCGGTGGCAACGGGCGGCTGACCGGTGCCGGGTTGAGGATGACCGTCTTGCCCAGCTCGCGGCCGCGCTTGAGCGCATGGCCAACAGAAGCATCGGGCACTTCCAGCTGACAGATGAGCACGTCCGCCGCCTGTATCACCGAATCAAAACGGTCGATGGCTTCAGCGGTCAATTCACCGTTGGCGCCGGGGACGATCACGATGGTGTTCTGACTGCTGTCGTCGACCACAATCAATGCCACGCCGCTGGAGCCGTCAACGGTGCTCACCGCCTGGCAATCGATCTGCTCGGCCAACAACGCCCCGCGCAGCGCCTCACCATAAGCGTCATTGCCCACGCAGCCGATCATCGACACCCGGGCTCCCAGCCGCGCCGCAGCCACGGCCTGATTGGCGCCCTTGCCGCCGGAGACGGTGGTAAACGACTGACCTATCAGCGTTTCGCCACCCTTGGGCAAGCGTGGTGCCCGGGTCACCAGGTCCATGTTCAAACTGCCTATTACCACTACTTTTGCTGGCATACATTGCTACTCATCGAGTCTGTTTCGGCGGCGCTGTGGATTCAGCGGCTTTCTGCTTTCAACGGCTTTCTATTTTCAACGGAAGTGGTCAAACACGCCGGCCAGCGGCGCCGTCGATTCACGGATGACGATACTCGGCGTCACGATCCGCTGATCGGTCGCCAGGCCCGGCGTGGCGATTCGCCGTAAAAGCACTTCGGCGGCCATTTCGCCGAGTTGCAGGATCGATTGCCCGACCGTGGTCAACGACGGATAGACATACCGACTCATCTGGATATCGTCGAAGCCGATCACCGACAACTCGCTCGGTACGCGAATATTGCGCTCGGCGGCCGCCCGCAGCACGCCGATGCCGATCATGTCGTTGGCCGCAAAAATGGCACTAGGCGGATTGCTCTCCAGCAGAATCGCGGCGGCGCTGTAACCGCCGGTGCTGGTGAAGTCGCTTTCCAGCATGCGCTCGGGAGAGACTTCGATGCCCGCCTCCTTCAACGCCCGGCGATAACCCGCCAGCCGCATCTGCGCCACACTGGTGTTTTCCGGCCCGCTGATCGTGGCGATGTCCCGGTGCCCCAACTCCAACAGGTGCCGGGTCGCCAGATACGCGCCGTATTCATGGTCGATGCGCACCAGGTCCGCATCGATACCGTCCAGTCCGCGGTCGACGATCACCATGGGTGTGCGGACGCCTTTGAGCCCTTGTACCAGGCCACTGTCACCACCGGCCGAGGCGACAATCAGGCCGTCGATGCGTTTTTCCAGCAGCACACGCAGGTAGCTGCGCTGCTTGTCCGGATTGTCGTCGGAGTTGCACAGGATGACGCAGTAACCGTTTCGCTCGCAGTAATCCTCGATACCCCGGGCCAGTTCGGCGAAATACGGGTTGAGGCTGTTGGGGACAAGCAGGCCGATGGTCGCCGTGGTCTTGGCCTTGAGCGAACGGGCCACCGCGCTGGGAACGTAGTCGAGGGTCTGGATGGCCGCTTCGACTTTGATCCGGACTTCTTCACTGACCGGGCGGGTCTTGTTCACCACATGGGAAACCGTGGTGTAGGAAATGCCGGCAAGGGCTGCCACATCTTTGATCGTCGCCATGACTCAGGTCCGCCGGCTTGCGCGTTGACTGCGATAGGTGTCCAGCACCACCGCCACCACGATCACCGCGCCGGTGATGATGCGTTTGGTCGGCTCGGTTGCGCCGATCTGCGCCAGCCCCGCGGCCAGCACGGAAATAATCAGCACGCCAAAAAACGTGCTGATCACCGAGCCGCGCCCGCCCATCAGGCTGGTGCCGCCGATCACGACGGCCGCGATCACTTGCAATTCAAGACCGGAGCCGGCATTCGGGTCGGCGGCTTCCAGGCGGGAAATCTGAAACAACGCGGCAACACCGGCCAGCAACCCCATCAGGCTGAAGACCAGGATTTTGTAAGGCTTGGGATTGATCCCCGCCAACCGCACCGCCTCTTCGTTGGTGCCGATACCGATCAGGTAGCGACCGAACACCGTGCGGGTCAACACGGCCTGGGCGATGAAAATGATCAGCAACGCGATGATGAACGACGGTGAAATGCCGAAGGCGATCGGGTTGGACAACCAGGCGAACGCATCGCCGATGTAGGCCGTACGCGAACCGGTCATCTGGTACGCCACCCCGCGAGCCATTTCCAGCACGCCCAGGGACACGATGAACGACGGAATCCGCCAGGCCACAGTGATCGAGCCGGTGATGGTACCGGCGAGCGCCGCGACGGCCATGCCCAGCAGCGCCGCCGGCAACACGCCCCAGCCCCAGCCAAGCATCGCCACGCTCACGGTCGAGGCCGCCAGCGCCAGCACCGAGCCTACCGACAGGTCGATGCCACCGATGATCAACACAAAGGTCATGCCGACCGCCAGCACCATCAGGTCCGGAATCTGGTTGGCCAGGGTGCTGAAGGTATCGTAGGACAGAAAGTGACTGCTCAGCACCGAGAACAGCACGATCATCGCCAACAAGGCACCCGCCAGGCCCAGATAGGTGCCCAGGCCGTAGAAGTTGCCACTGCGTTTGCCGGCGTAAGAAGCGGTATTCATGGAAGATCCCTAGGCGCGGCTTCGTTAAGCAGCGCATCACGTTTTTGGTAGCCCGCAAAAGCAGCGGCGAGCAACTCATCCTGGGTCCAGCTGTCGCGATCGAATGTATCGATCAGGCGCCCGGCCGACAGCACGCCGATCCGGTCGCAGATCAGCATCAGCTCACGCAAGTCGCTGGAGACCACCACCAGCGCCTTGCCCTGGCGGGTCAATTCGCCGAGCAGGTTGTAGATATCGAACTTGGCGCCGACGTCGATGCCGCGTGTCGGCTCGTCGAACAGCAGCACCGAGCAATCGCGCTCCAGCCAACGGCCGATGACGACTTTCTGCTGATTACCGCCGGACAACTCGGACACCAACTGTGCCGGACCGGAGCTGCGAATGCGCATGGCATCGATCTGACGCTGGGCCAGGGCGTTTTCGCCATCGTTGTCGACAAAGCCCGCTCTGGAGATGCCGGGCATGTTGCCCAAGGCGATATTGGCGCCGATCGACTGCGTCAACAAAAGGCCTTCGCCCTTGCGATCTTCAGTGATCAACGCGATGCCATGCCCGACCGCATCCACCGGCGAGCGCACATTGATGACCTGCGCCGGCGCCCCCAGGGCAATCGTGCCGCTGTCGGCGATATCGGCACCGAAGATCAGACGCAGCAACTCGGTGCGCCCCGCGCCGATCAAACCGGAAATGCCGAAAATCTCTCCGGCACGGACTTCGAACGACACGTCGCGAACCTTGTCGGCACGGCTCAGGCCCTTGACCGTCAACACCGGAGCGCCGATCTTGCGCGCCCCCATATCGATGTGTTCGCCGAGCTCGCGGCCGACCATCAGCGTGACCAGTTGCTCGCTGTTGTAGTTGGCCATCGGCTCGACGCAGACCAGGTTGCCATCGCGCAGCACGGCAATGCGCTGCGCGACTCGCGCCAGCTCTTCGAGGCGATGGGAGATGTAGATGATCGATACGCCGCGAGCCTGCAGACGGGTAATCTGCTCGAACAGCATTTCGACTTCGCGGGCAGTGAGCATCGCGGTCGGCTCATCGAGAATCAGCACATGACAATCGCCAATCAGGTTACGGGCGATCTCGACCATTTGCTGGTGGCCGATACCCAGTTCGCCGACCAGGGTGTCCGGGTCAATGGCGTCGAGCCCGACATGCGCCATGGCCTCGATGGCGGCCTTGCGCAACTGCTTGCGACTGATCCAGCCGCCCTTGCTGGGCAGGTTGTCGAGAAACAGGTTTTCCGCCACCGACAGGGTCGGTAGCAGATTGAGCTCCTGCATGACCATGCGGATACCCAGCGCCTCAGCCTGAGCCCGGCTACCCGGACGATAGTCCTGCCCCTGAAACCGCATCTGGCCGGTGGTCGGCGTGACCAGCCCGCCAATAATCTTCGAAAGCGTGCTTTTGCCCGCACCGTTCTCGCCGGTCAACGCCAGCACTTCCCCGCGCATGAGCGTCAGGTCGATGCCGGCCAGGACCGGTTGGGCGTAGGTCTTGCCGATACCGCTGACCGAAAGGACAGCGTTCGGAGCGCAAACTGACATAAAAACTCTCCATGCGCTCGTCCGGCTGGACGAGCGCCGTTGCGTCGCCAGAAGGTTACTTGGTGACCAGTTCAACCGGCGTTTCGATCACGCCATTGGCGCCGCCTTCGACCTTCTCGCCCTTGAGAATCTTCAATGCAGTCTCGATGCCGAACACCGCCTGCCTGGCCGCAAACTGGTCCGCGGTGGCCAGCACACGGCCATCCTTGAGCATTGGCTGGATGGCATTGATGTTGTCGTAGCCGACCACTTGCACCTTGCCGGCCTTGCCCGCGGCGCGCACCGCAGACACCGCACCGACCGCCATGCTGTCGTTGCCGGCCAACAGGGCCTTGGTTTGCGGATATTCGCTGAGAATCGATGCAGCGACCTTGTTGCCCTTGTCGATCTCCCAGTCACCGGATTGCAGGGACACGACCTTGATCTGCGCCGCCTCCATCGCATCCTTGAAACCCGCGGTCCGCTGTTGGGCATTGGTGGTGGTGGACACACCTTCGATGATGCCGACTTCGTCACCGGCCTTCAGCTGTTTGGCCAGGTAATCGCCCACCAGCCGTGCGCCCTTGCGGTTGTCCGGGCCTACGAACGGAACATTGATGTTTTTGCTTTTGACGACAGCGGGGTCCAACTGGTTGTCGATGTTGATCACGGTGATACCGGCATCGATGGCTTTCTTGATCACCGGGACCATGGCCTTGGAGTCTGCCGGTGCAATCACCAAGGCATTGACCTTGGCCAGGATCATCTGCTCGACGATGCGCGTCTGGCCCGCGGTGTCGGTTTCATCCTTGATGCCGTTGGAGATGAGGTCGAATTCGCCGGAGTGATCTTTCTGGTAGGCCTTGGCGCCGTCCTCCATGGTCAGGAAGAACTCGTTGGCCAGGGATTTCATGACCAGAGCGACTTTCGGTTTTTCAGCGGTTTCAGCAAAGGCCGAAGAGACAGGCAGTGCAGCGGATGCGGCAGCCAGCATAGCGACAGCGAGAAGACGTCCAGCGAATGGCAGCTTCATGGGTTCACTCCGATCTTATGATTATTGTGAGCAACGCTTGCGCTGGCGTAAGCTTCACGGCCCACCGCGATGAAAAGCCATCATTGGAGCCGCGCAAACGTTTGCGTTAACCAAACTATGCGAACCCTGCCGGTATTTGTCAACGACCTGAAATGCGCTTTCAGAGATGCCTGGCAAAAAAACGGCATTCAATTCATGCCGTGGTGTTGACCACCGTTCCCGTGCCGGAACCCTTGGCCAGCTCCTTGATCAGGCTTGCGCTCACTTGCAGGATGGCGCCGTTGGTGTCGGCAACCTGCCCCTGAATGGCCGCTACCGCGGTGGTCTTGGCTTCCGGGGTTGGATAGGACGCTGCCTGGGTTTGCGCCAGTTGCTGCTGTTGCTCGCGCAATTGCTGCTGCAACTCCTTCAGACGCTTGAGCAAGACCTTCACCGCAACGCTGGTGTTATCGCTGGTTTGCGATTCAGCCTGTGCGCCGGCGCTCTCCCCCAGACCTACCGGGCCCGTCTTGACCTGAGTGCCATCGCTTTTCTTTGTACCCAGCGCTTGGGCGGCCGCATCAGCTGCTGCGTCGCTCAAGGCGCGAAGGGTAGTGGCCGATTTGCCACCGATGGTGACGCCGGCGGCATTGGGTATGCCAACAGATAACGACATGTGAACTCCTGAAGAAAAAGATCCCTTGAAGGAGCATCGACCGGCGCGGGCGTTTCTTGAGTCGTCAGTGATGATTTGATCCGTTGAAATCTTAAACAAGACCGCGATCCGTTTCGGAGAGCCGAACGCGAAAGTTAAACATGTTCGGCATTCCGGACGCCCCGCCCCCGAAACCGGGTTGGCCACAAACATAAATATCGTTACAAATCATTAACTTAAACGAGTTTTTCGATTCAAGGCATTACTGGTACAGATCCTGCTCTTCCTCTCGCACCTCCGGCATTCAGATTCGCCCGGGGCGTATCTAGATGAACCTGCATCTGCACCGTCTCACAACTAGAAGAGAAAAATAATGACATCTGCACTCAAGACCTTTGTTCCGGGCGCCTTGGCCCTGCTGCTGCTTCTGCCCACCGCCCTTCAGGCCAAAGAAGCCGAAACCCAACAGAAACTGGCCAACGTGGTGATCCTGGCCACGGGCGGCACCATTGCCGGCGCGGGGGCCAGCGCCGCCAACAGCGCGACCTATCAAGCGGCGAAAGTCGGCATTGAACAGTTGATCGCCGGCGTTCCTGAACTGAGCCAATTGGCTAATGTTCGCGGCGAACAGGTCATGCAAATCGCCTCCGAAAGCATCACCAACGAAAACCTGCTGCAACTGGGTCGCCGCGTAGCCGAACTGGCCGACAGCAAAGACGTCGATGGCATCGTGATCACCCATGGCACCGACACCCTGGAAGAAACGGCGTACTTCCTGAACCTGGTGGAAAAAACCGAGAAGCCGATCATCGTCGTGGGCTCCATGCGCCCAGGTACCGCGATGTCCGCCGATGGCATGTTGAACCTGTACAACGCGGTGGCCGTGGCCAGCAGCAAGGACGCGCGAGGCAAAGGCGTGCTGGTGACCATGAACGATGAAATCCAGTCGGGTCGCGACGTCAGCAAAATGATCAACATCAAGACCGAAGCGTTTAAAAGCGCCTGGGGTCCGCTGGGCATGGTGGTAGAAGGCAAATCCTACTGGTTCCGCTTGCCAGCCAAGCGCCACACCATGGATTCCGAGTTCGACATCAAGACCATCAAGAGCCTGCCTGACGTCGAGATCGCCTATTCCTACGGCAATGTCAGCGACACTGCTTACAAGGCCCTGGCTCAATCCGGCGCCAAAGCCATCATCCACGCAGGCACCGGCAATGGCTCGGTATCGTCGCGGGTAGTTCCATCCCTGCAAGCCTTGCGCAAGGACGGCGTGCAGATCATTCGCTCCTCCCACGTCAACGCCGGCGGCTTTGTATTGCGCAACGCCGAACAGCCTGACGATAAATACGACTGGGTCGTGGCTCACGATCTGAACCCGCAAAAGGCCCGGATCCTGGCAATGGTCGCGCTGACCAAAACCAATGACAGCAAAGAGCTGCAACGGATGTTCTGGGAATACTGATTCGCCCTCGCCCGACCGACCGGTCGGGCACCCCGTGCGCCACTCGCCAGCCTTGGCGAGTGGCTGCCGCTGGATCTTACAAAAAAACTTCCTTCGCCTTACGCCAAACGGAACAAATCGCTGTCAGAGGATTTTCTTGGTTTTTAAGCAGTTGCGAAATGGCCTACAGTTAAATACTGTATGCACGTACAGCTTAATAAGGATAATTCTGTGGACACCACCTCTGACTCTCCTGACACCTATGTACGCATGGGCCTGCGCGTTCAGAAAATCATCAACTCTCCCACCGCACAAAAGGCCAGGGCGGCACTGATCTTCCGCCTGCCTGACGAACCGGTGGATGAATGGGAACGCTTGCTGGAAGAAATCGACGAGAACGACAACGTCACCCTCGCTTATCGCGACGATGGCGGCGTGCAGATTTTCTGGGCTGTGCCGAAGGAAGATTGAGTCGATGAGTGTCCGCTGGTTTGCTTTGCTGTTTCTGTTTTTTGTCATGGGCGCGCAAGCCGACGCGCCGCGCACCTTCACCGAAGCGAAAAAGGTCGCCTGGACGCTCTACGCGCCTCAGTCCACCGAGTTTTACTGTGGCTGCAAGTACACCGGCAACCGGGTGAACCTTGCCGCCTGCGGTTATGTGCCCCGTAAAAATGCCAAACGTGCAGCCCGCATCGAGTGGGAGCATATTGTTCCGGCCTGGCAAATCGGCCATCAACGCCAATGCTGGCAACAGGGCGGCCGCAAGAACTGCACCCGCTACGACCCGGTTTACCAGAAGGCCGAGGCTGATTTGCACAACCTGGTGCCCAGCATTGGCGAAGTCAATGGCGATCGCAGCAACTTCAGCTTCGGCTGGCTGCCCGAGCAGTCGGGGCAATATGGTTCCTGCCTGACCCAGGTCGACTTCAAGGCCAGGAAAGTCATGCCCCGCCCTTCCATTCGCGGCATGATCGCCAGGACCTACTTCTACATGAGCAAGCAATACGGCTTGCGTCTGTCGAAACAGGATCGGCAACTGTATGAAGCCTGGGACAAGACCTATCCGGTACAGGCCTGGGAGCGCCAACGCAACCAGAGCGTGGGGTGCGTCATGGGACGCGGCAACGAGTTCGTCGGCCCGGTAGACATGAAGGCCTGCGGCTGAATCCGGAACGGGACACCTGAAACGACAAAGGCCTCGAGGTTAAACACCCGAGGCCTTTTTTGTATCTCCAGCGTCTGCGCTACGTTATTGAGCGGCTGGACGCTCAAGCACCAGCAATTCGATATTTTGTTTCTTCGAGCGAGTGAGCGCCGCGCGAACTTCATCCTGTTTGGCTTCGGCCTCGGCTTTCGAATTGAACGGCCCCATCAGGATTCGGGTATTGCCATTCTCCTTGACGACGCTGGACATGAAGCTGTGCTCGATCAGCCAGCCACTCAAATCGCTGACCGCCTGAGGGGTTTCACCTCGCACTTCAAGATCCCATTGCGGGCCGGACACTGGCGCAGGCACGACAGCCATGGCCGGCTTGGGCTTTGGCGCATCCACACTGCTGCCCTCGCCACATCCCGCCAGTGCCAATATCGCGATGACCAAAACCATTTTGCGCACGACGCTTCCCTCCAAATGCATAAAGCGGCGATTTTAACACCCATGAATACTTCACGAGTGCCGTAAAATGGGCTTAAAACAACGAGAATGATGGTTGCGGCCTCTGTATAGTTACGCCTTGGGAATTAATGCCGCATCTGCGCGTCAGAATGAGGCACCCAAACCGCGAGACTTCGCACTAATCTATACATAACACCGACCTCTGCACTGTCCGAATCAGGTGCCCCACAAAGCAATCAAGGAGAAGACCATGCTGATACTCACCCGCAAAGTCGGTGAAAGCATAAACATAGGTGATGACATTACGATCACCATCCTCGGCGTAAGCGGCCAGCAAGTCAGGATCGGCATCAACGCTCCGAAGGACGTTGCAGTGCATCGTGAAGAGATTTACCAGCGTATTCAGGCCGGCCTGACCGCCCCGGAAAAGCCGCAATCCTGAATCCTGTTGCAGTCAGTAGCCAGCCCGTTCAGTCCGGAATCACGGCTGGCTAAAGATTCAGTACCCCATCGCCCTGCACTTTCGCCCCCACCCAAACCCCAGGGGCTGATACTAGCGGCAAGCCTCACTCCATTGCTGTCAGACTTTTCTGGTTTACCCCAGGGAAGGATGCGTTCACTGCGCGATCAACCCAGCATCACGCCTCGCGCCATGCCCGTCGCCGCCACCACCATCAGCAGCACCAGCAGCGCCTCGATATGACTGATCCGTGCAAACAGCTTCGCACGGCCGGTATCGATCGCCATTTTACGGGCAAGCGCTATTCGCCACTTGATCAGCGTCACCATGGGTGCGATTTCCAGCAGCAAGATCAGGACGAACAGCGTCATCTTCAGATGAAACAGCGGCTGATGCAGGTAATAGTCCGTGCCTTTCTCGTACCCGCCAAACGCTCGCACCCCCCCACTGATCAATAAAAGGACAGCTGAGATACCCCATATATTGTCCGCCATCAGAACACTGCGCACCTCTGCGGCTCCATCGGCCAAACGCCGAAAAGCCGTGCCTCGAACCAACACGGCCCAAAACCCCAGGGCAAATGCCAGAAGATGAACCGCCGCCAGAAACCAGTGAGTCAGCATCGAGAAACTCCTGCCAGGTCGAAGTTGTTTGAGCCTGTCAGTAGTAGCCCATGAAATGACTGCGTGCACGGCATCCGCGGACAATGCCCGAAACAGAATATGACAGACCAACTAGACTCCACTGCGCTGGTACTGAGCGTCCGCGGCAATACCCGCCCCAACAGCAACTCACTCCCACCGCATTGAACTGAGTAAACAAAATCATGTGTGAATCATGTGATTCAAGCTCTGCTTCAAACACAACAGGCCGTCGTCGTTTTCTTCAATTTGCCGGATTGAGCGCAGGCGCCCTGCTGCTGACCGGCACACTGCCCGGCAAGATCATCCAGGCAGCCGAAAAAGCGTCAGCCCCACCCAAACCTCAAAACGTAATCAATCCCGACATGGCGTTGCAAAGACTGATGGAGGGCAATGCACGATATGTAGGCGGTACTTCCACAACGCACGATTTCAAGGCAGAGCGAGAGGCCCTGGTGTCCGGTCAAAATCCGTTCGTGGCCGTGCTGAGTTGCTCTGACTCGAGGATCGCCCCGGAATATGCGTTCGACACCGCGCGCGGCGATCTTTTCTCCATTCGCGTCGCGGGCAACTTCGTTACCCCGGAAGGCTTGGCCAGTCTTGAATACGGAGTTGCCGTATTGGGCGCCCCGCTGATTCTCGTACTCGGGCATGAGAGCTGCGGCGCCATCGAGGCCGGTATCAAGGCCGTCAAGGATCAGACGATTTTCCCCGGGCATATCCCGAAACTGACTGAGGCACTCAAGTCGGCAGTCGAGGCAGTACTCAAGCAGCCCGGGAACCTGATGGAAAACGCCACCGCGCAAAACGTCAAGAATTCGGTCAACAGCCTGAAGCAGGCCTCACCATTGCTGACCGATGCGCAGAGCAAAGGCGTGCTGAAGATCGTAGGCGGTATCTATCGCCTGGCGAGCGGCAAGGTAGAGCTGATCGCTTGATCCACGAAGCGCACCTCGCCGGCATCGGTGCATGACCCCGCATCGGCAAAGAGCCCAGCGCGACGGCTGGGCTCTGGTTATCTTCGGTTTTGCATCATTTTATCCGCGAGGGTTCTGGCCCTCTCGATCAACAGGTTCTGCCTGTCCTCGTGGGTAGCCCCACCCACAATCGGAGCAGTCAGATTGCTTTCGGCAATCAATGCAGCGCAGAAATATCGATCCCAGACAGCCGTGTCCACAGGTGCCTGCTTGCTCATTTGATCGGCGTTCATAGACGGCTCCTTTTGATGAGGTCGCATCGCTAGTTTACGCCTGAATAACAAAAAATCCGGGCCATCATTCACAGTGGCTCGCCATTCGTCGCCTGCCAGAACACCACGAGGAATTCGCCCCTATCTGTGGCTTGAGGCTTGCTAAGATCGCCCGTAGCAGCGCCGTAACGACAGGATTCTGACGCCGCAGCCCTTCAATCAATGCTTAAGGACGCCAGCGATACGCTTGGTCAGTCACCGGGAGATGTAACGTGTCAACGCTCAACGAAATCGCAATGAACCACGCGAGAATGGCCAGGGAAAAAGCAGAAAAGTCGATCGAACTGAGCGAGCAACACTTCCAGATCGTAGCAAGCTTCGAAGTACCGTCCATTGAAGTACAGCAGAACATCCCAATGCACCTGATCGCGGGAGTACAGGAAGGCCACCACAACTCCCGCCAGTCAACGCCTTCTGGTCGGTGACGATTTACGACGGGTCAACGACAGGATCATCGACGCGGCCGCTTTTTCCAGCTTCCGGATACTCACTCGTCACCGAGTTAGCGGCATCTACATCTACCATTTCTTCATCGACAGGTGCTTCGTCGTCCGCGGGCAGCGGAACTTCAGATTCTTCACGCCCGGAATCATCGCTCTGCCGGGAAGTGTTTATAGGAGCGCTCTCATCAATGTGCATGCTGACTCTCCATACTGATTCGCGGATGTTTAGCCCGAACTAACCGCCCTGGGTATCTATATCAGCATCTTGAACCGGTTTATGTTCAGGCTCGGATTTGAAATCGGGGCTGTAAGAGTTTCCTTTAGCTACGGGATCGTGCTTTGGATTATTAGGCGCAGTGGCTGAACCAAACGGATCAGACACGTATGTCGAATCCTGATCATTCCCCAGCTCATTTTTCCCACTGCCGGGGTTGATCCGGGATTTCTTCAGCGGCACATCAGGCCGCCTTGGATCATGGCCTGTTTCGTTATCCGCACTGCTGCCCGCGCCACCCTGTTGCGATATGTTTCCTGGAGCATTCTCATCAATATCCATGCTGGCTCTCCGTATGGTTACGTGAAATGTCCGTGCTTGAACATGAGAGACGCTGAAGCGCTGGTAAGTGCAAAGCAGTGGACGAATGGCGAGAACGAAAAACCCGGCTCACTGGCCATATTGCTGTTCAGTTGAGGAAATTGTAGGAGCGAGCTTGCTCGCGATGGACCTGAGAACACCGCGGGGTATCAGGTTTGCAGCGTCATCGTTAACGACCATCGCGAGCAGGCTCGCGCCTACAGGGGACCACATTCGCTTAAGTGAACAGCAGAAATTCCCGCAGGAGTACATTCAGGCGCTGATGAGGCATGCAGACGAGAGGCCAGGTTGGCGTTTTGAGTGAGGGCTTTGAAAATCTCAGCCAACAAAAAAGGGCCCACCTTTCGGTGAGCCCTTCTAGACCGCCCAGCAGAGCGGATTTTGTTTGGTAGGCGCGATTGGACTCGAACCAACGACCCCCACCATGTCAAGGTGGTGCTCTAACCAACTGAGCTACGTGCCTGCTGTGAGGCGGCATTCTACGGAATTCCGGAGGGGTGTCAACACCTTTTTTCGCGCTAACCCTATGAATATGCAAAATATTTAATTTTGCCGGTTCAAAGAAGATTTTCCGGGTGGCTGGCGGGCGATTTTCAACTCGGGTAGGATCAATGCACTCGTAAAATATATTAAACAGAGGCTACCGGATGGCTAACACTCCCTACCCCGAGTCCTATTACGCCGCATCGGCCAATGCGGTTCCGCCGCGCCCGGCGTTGCAGGATGACGTCGAGACCGATGTCTGTGTGATTGGCGCCGGTTATACGGGGCTGTCCTCTGCCCTGTTTCTGCTGGAGAACGGCTTCAAGGTCACGGTGCTCGAAGCCGCCAGGGTGGGTTTCGGGGCGTCCGGGCGTAATGGCGGGCAGATCGTTAACAGCTATAGCCGCGATATCGATGTCATCGAACGCACGGTCGGTCCCAAGCAGGCCCAGTTGCTGGGGCAGATGGCGTTCGAGGGCGGACGAATCATTCGTGAACGGGTCGCCAGGTACAACATTCAGTGCGACTTGAAGGACGGTGGCGTGTTCGCCGCGATGACCGCCAAGCAGATGGGGCATCTCGAATCCCAGAAGCGATTGTGGGAGCGTTTCGGCCATACCCAACTTGAGTTGATGGATCAACGTCGCATCCGCGAAGTAGTGGCCTGCGATCAATACGTCGGCGGGATGCTCGACATGAGTGGCGGCCACATCCATCCGCTTAACCTGGCGCTGGGTGAAGCGGCGGCGGTCGAGTCCCTGGGGGGGACGATTTATGAGCAGTCGCCGGCGGTGCGCATTGTGCGTGGCGCGAATCCGGTGGTGCACACGCCGCAGGGTAAGGTCCGGGCCAAATTCATCATCGTCGCCGGCAACGCTTATCTGGGCAACCTGGTGCCGGAACTGGCCGCCAAGTCGATGCCTTGCGGCACGCAGGTGATTACCACCGAGCCATTGGGCGAAGAACTGGCCAAGACCCTGTTGCCTCAGGATTACTGTGTCGAAGACTGCAATTACCTGCTCGACTACTACCGACTCAGCGGCGACAAGCGTCTGATTTTCGGTGGTGGCGTGGTGTATGGCGCGCGGGATCCGGCGAACATCGAAGCGATCATCCGGCCGAAGATGCTCAAGGCATTTCCGCAGCTCAAGGACGTGAAGATCGATTACGCGTGGACAGGCAATTTCCTGCTGACCCTGTCGCGCCTGCCCCAGGTCGGACGGCTGGGCGACAACATCTACTATTCCCAAGGCTGCAGCGGCCATGGCGTGACTTACACGCATCTGGCGGGCAAGGTGCTGGCCGAGGCATTACGCGGTCAGGCAGAGCGTTTTGATGCGTTTGCCGACCTGCCCCACTACCCGTTCCCCGGCGGGCAAATGCTGCGCACACCGTTTGCGGCATTGGGTGCGTGGTATTACGGATTGCGGGATAAGTTCGGGTACTAAGCGGCACGCAATACATTGTAGGAGCGAGCCGGCTCCGGGCGGCGATCCGACGATATCGGTCTAGCAGCCAACGAATATGTTGGATGCTACGACCTCATCGCGAGCAGGCTCGCTCCCACAGGGGTTTTGGGTTAGAGACAATCCCGCGCGATACCGCTGCGAATCCGCAGGATGTCCGCCAACACCGACAAGGCAATCTCTGCAGGCGTCTTGCTGCCCAGGTTCAAACCGATCGGCGCATGAATCCGCCCCAACTCGACATCTCCCAACCCACCAATGCGCCGCAAGCGCTCGAAGCGCTTTTGCGAAGTTTGCATGGAGCCCATCACACCGATGTAGAACGCCTCGGTGCGAACTGCCTCCATCATCGCCAGGTCATCGATACGTGGATCGTGGGTTAATGCCACCACCGCCGTGTCGCTGTGACAGCCACCGTCAGCGATAAACACCGACGGCAGTTGGCGACGAATCTCCACGTTTTCCAGCACGACGCCTTCCAACACTTCGTCCCGCGGGTCACACAGAATCACCTCGAACCCCAGGCCCACGGCAAACTCCGCACAGGCCTGGGCGACACTGGAATACCCCGCCAGCAGCAAGCGCTGGGCCGCGCCGACGCGCACACGCACCCGGTCGATTTCACGCTCGATACGCACACCCTGCTCACGATCATCGAACAGACTGCGCGCACCGCTGAGCAAATCAACCTCGCGGATCAACCGACGTCGGCCCAACAGCGCCGACTCCAGTTCCCGCAGATGCGCCTGCACCTCGCAATCGGCCTCAAGCTTCTCGACCAGCACATCCAGCACCCCGCCACACGGCAGGCTGACGCGTGAGCGGGGGTCGTCGCCTTCGCCGTAACGAACAACGCTGACCGGCTCCAGAAACGCGCCCTCGGCGACTCGCTCGAGAAAGTCTTCCTCGACACAGCCACCGGACAGCGAGCCAATCCAGTGCCCCTGCGTGTTCACCGCCAACAGCGAACCCGGTGCGCGCGGTGCCGAGCCGTAAGTGGCCAGCACCGTACACAGCCAGATGCGCTGTCCGGCCGCCGACCACTCCAGCGCCCGGCGTATCACTTGCAGATCCAGATGCTGCATGTCAGTGGGCCTTGTGCTCGAGCGGCGGCGCATCGGCACGCAACTTCTGCACGTCATTCACAGCCAGATCATTCGGCTGACCGCCCCAACCCTGACGCAGGTAGTTCAGCAGATCCGTGAGTTGCGCATCGCTCAACTTGTCGACAAATCCCGGCATCGGTTGCATGTGTTCGAAACCGGAGAACTTCTGCTCACCGATACCGTCGTCGATCACCCGTACCAGGTTGCGCGGATCTTCCAGGCGCAGCGTGGTGTTGCCGCGCATGGCCACCGCGATGTGCGGCTTGCCCTCACCGCCCGGTGCATGGCAACCGGCGCAGACATTCAAATATTCCTGACGGCCGCGCTGGGCACTTGGGCTCAGCTTGTCCAACGGCACTTCGGTGAGCACTTTCGCCGCAGGTGGCTGATCGCCGAGCAGGAAAGTCGCCATCGCCGCCAGATCCGGATCGCTGAGGCCCTGGGTGCTGTTGTGAAACACCGGGAACATCTCGTTGAACATCGTGCCCTGGGCGCTCATGCCGTGCTTGAGGAACGAGCTCAGGTCCTGATGATTCCAGCCACGGGCCGCCAGGTCAGTGGCCAGCAGGCTCGGTGCCAGATAACCATTGAGAATGCCACCGGTCATGCGCTTGTCCATCTGCATCGCACCGGGCAGGCCGCGAGGCGTGTGGCACTCGCCACAGTGCCCCAGCACGTCGACCATGTACTGGCCGCGCTTCCAGGCTTCGCTTTTGCCTTCGGCAGGCTCCAGCTTCACATCCTTGCCGTACACCATGTTCCAGCCCATCAGGCCCAGGCGCACGTTGAACGGGAAGCTCAGGCTGGTAACCGGTGCTGCACGCTCGATCGGCTCGACGGTTTTCAGGTAGGCATGAATCGCGTCGGAATCTGCACGCGGGATCAAGTGATACGAGGTGTAGGGCATCGCCGGATACAGGTTCGCGCCGTCGCGGCGCTTGCCTTCGGTCAGCGCGGCGAAGAACTCGTCATCGTTGTACTGGCCGATGCCGTGCTCTTTACTCGGGGTGATGTTGGTGCCGTAGATCGTGCCGAACGGCGACACGATCGGCAGGCCGCCCGCGTATGGGGCGCCACCCGGTGCGGTGTGGCACGCCATGCAGTCGGCGGCGCGGGCGAGGTACTCGCCTTGCTTGACCTGCGCATCATCCGCGTGAGCCGCCACCACAGGCGCAACCAGACCAACCGCCAACGCCAGGCGGCTAAGTAGAAGCTTCATGCTTAACCCTCCTTGACCAGGCCGAGATCGGTCAGCACGTTGCGGGTGGCGCTGTAGTAGCGCACGTACCCGGTGCAACGGCAGATGTGATGACCGAGGCTGTCCTCGATGACTTTTTCCAGCTGGCTTTTGACGATCGGCTGGCGCTGCAGCTTTTCCACCAGCACGGTCGCGGCATTGACGAAGCCTGGCGCGCAATAGCTGCACTGGAAGGCGAACTCGTCGACGAAGCGCTGCTGGATCGGGTTCAGTTCGGTGACCTTGCCCTGCTCGTCGCGGGTCGCATGGCCTTCGATGGTCCGAACCTTCTTGCCTTCGAAATAGTGTGCGCCGGTGATGCAGGTGCGCACTTCTTCGCTGGTGCCGTCCGGGTTGTCGACGATCACCACGCAAGCGTGGCAGATACCCTGGCCGCAACCCAGGCGCGAACCGGTGAGGTTCTTGTACTCGTGCAGGTAGTCGATCATCGGCAGGTCATCAGGGATGTCCACCGGGCCGACGGATTGACCGTTGAGGGTCAGTTGAAGCGGACGGTTAGCCATTGAGGGCCTCCTTGATGCGTGCAGAAGTGATAGGCAGGTCGCGGACACGTTTACCGATGGCATGGGCCACGGCGTTGCCGATGGCACCGACCACCGGGATCATCACCACCTCGGCGATGCCCTTGGACGGGTCGCTCGGCGACAATGGCGGCAGGATGTCCGCCGTCTGCTTCCACACCGCGACGTGACGCGCCATCGGCAAACGGTAACGGTTGAAGTTCCAGTCACCCTCCCCCGGCCCGCCTTCGTACAGCGGCATCTCTTCCATCAGCGCGTGGCCGATGCCCATGGCGATACCGCCTTCGAGCTGGCCCCTGACCAGTTCTTCCACCAGCACCCGACCGCACTCGACCCACGAGTGATGGTTGAGTACCGACACTTCGTTCGAACCCTTGTTGACCTTCACTTCCACCAGCGTCGCAACCGGGCTGTAGTAAGTCACCGCCGCGTTGTTCAACTGGGTCGCCGGGTAGGCGATGCCCTGCCGATCCAGCAGATGGAAACCGGCGCTGTTCATCTGCGCCTTCTTCGCCTTCGGTGCACCGTCGCCGTACTTCACGGCCAGGCCGTCGAGCGGCAAGCGCTCACGCACGCCGTCGATGCTGAACTCGGCCTCGGCCCAGCTCCAGCGATTGAAACCGTGCACGGTGGCACCGCTCACCAGGCCACGTTCGTGAACGCGCCTGGCCAGCATGGCGAATGGCAGTGGCTCCATGCCGTTGGCCGTGAGCTTGCCGTCGACCCAGTGGGCGTCTTCGCGGCGCACCACGTAAGGGTTGGCCTGGCCGCCGTAAGGGCCCTGGCGCCAGATCTCCAGCGCCGCCGGCCACAGGCCGTGGTTGAACAGCACGCGCGCCGCTTCACGGGTGGCGTGGCTGAAGTAGTACGCCGAGTTGGTGGCCGACGAAGCCGAAGCCACCTTGCCGACCCAGCGTGGATTGCGCAGGAAATTGTCCTGCTCCGCCTGGCTCATGATGTACGGGTTGCCGCCACTGATCAGCTGCAACTCTTTCCATTCGGTTTCGCCGGTCTTCACTTCGTGCGCCGGGATACCGAGGAAATCGGCCACGACCATGGCCTGGGAGGTGGACATGCCGGTGCCGATTTCGATACCGATGTGGCGCAGGCTGATGCGACCTTCGGCAGTGAATTCAATGCTGGCCATCGGCGCTTCGGAACCGGTGCCGAAGTCTTTCTGGCAGATGGCGAAACCCACCCCGTACCAGTTGTCCGGGTCGGCGGCTTCGCGCTGCTTCTTGATCGCCTCGCGGTTTTTCCAGGTGTCGTGGACCGCCGCCTTGTCGAGAATCTCGTGCAGGCGCAAGGCACCGGCCGGGATCGCGCCCTGGGTGTTTTTCATGCCCGAGCGCAGTGCGTTCTTGCGGCGCAGTTCGATAGCATCGACACCGAGGCGACCGGCGATTTCGTCAACCATCATCTCGGTCGCCGCCATGCTCTGCAGGGTGCCATAGCCACGCATCGACCCGGCTTCAACGGCGCGGGAGTGGTAGGCCGTGACCTGCAGATCGTTCTGCGGCATGTAGTAGATCGACTGTGCCGCCGTGGCGCCCACCGCCGCCACCGAAGGGCTGTAGTTGATTCGCCCGCCACCGTCGACGCTCATCTCGCAGCGGAAAATCTTGAAGCTGTGGTCGGTCTTGTCCACCGCCAATTGGTAGCGGATGTCGAACGGGTGACGCTTGATCCCGCTCTGGAACTGCTCGTAACGGTCGTTGGCCAGGCGAACCGGCACACCGGCGCCGTACAACGCCGCCAGCGCTGCGTAGTAGACGAAAATGTTGTGGTCTTTCGAGCCATAACCGACGGTGTAACCCGGGTGCATGTTCAGGTTGGCCAGGCCGAAACGCGACGGCGCGATCATCTTCGCGGTTTCGGTCGCCGCTTCCAGCGGACACTGGGTGGCGACGACGAAATGCAGGGTCTTGGTCGCCGGGTCATACCAGCCGTTGCCGTTGTCCGGCTCCAGGGCAGCCGGTTCGATCGACGGGGTCTTGTAGCGCTCGTCGAAAACCAGCCAGTTGTCCGGTGGCGTATCGATCTGCTGCTTCATGCACTCGGCGTAGAACAACCCGCGCTCGGTCAGGTTGCCGTGCAGGTTCGGCTGGGCGTTCCACACCGGACGACGGTTTTTCAGCATCGGGAACAGGATCGAATCCTTGAGGCTGGCGAACTCGTCTTCATCCGCCGAGGTCGCGCCGCCAACACGCACGTAGCGGAAGCTGCCGTACGGATCGCCTTCGTAGAACGGCACCTGGGTACCGTAACGAATCGCCTTGTCATTGAACTTGAGTTGGTTCTTGGCCTGACGGAAGCGCTCGAAATCGTTCCAGATCAGGATCGCCACCGGGTGCCCGATGAACATCGGCACCTTGCCGGCCGGCAGCAACGGATCCGGGGCGTGCTCCTCAGGGAACACGATGCCGTCCTTGACCAGGTCTTCGGCAGTAACGATGCGGTCCGGCTGCAACCCGGCATCGAGCCACGACAGGTCGATGCCTGCAAAGATGTGGTCGGCCTTGATGGTTTTGAGCAGCATGGCGTGGCCTTGCTGCTGCGGCCAGCCCGGCATGTCCTTGGCGCGGATGTCGCGGGCAAAGACCTTGCTGCCGCAGACCTTGGACAAGGCATCGTTACGGGCGCGCGCCTTGCCATTGTTGCCGAGCCACTGCTCGGACGGCACGGTCACGCTGTTTTCCATCAAGGCGGCCAGCGCCTGGCTGCTCAACGGCGTGAGCGTCACGCTCACGCCCGCTACCAGCCCGCCCTGAAGGAACGAGCGCCGGGATATATCACGGTTGGACATGGATCATCCTCTGGGCGGTTATGGGGTCCGCCCTTCTGGTTATGTTCTGGAAAATCTCGAGTCTTGCAGAAGCCCTTTTCGACGATGCAAAGGGCTGTTGTTGACAGTGCAAAGCTGACCGAAAGGTTAAGTTTATAGGCTTATGGCCTTACGGAAAACCAAAAACTGACCAGAAAATCAAAAAAACGCGACTATTCGACGCAGCACAGTAATAGTAGACGTGAATCTCGGTAGCGCGAGGTCAGGGGGGGGCGCTGAACGACGGCGTCGTCAGCTCCAATCGGCCATTCATGCAAAGGGGCATGCAGAAAGGTCCGCCTGGAAAAAGGCGAGAGGAGAAAAACCTGAATTTCAGATACAAAAAACCCCGGCCTTTCGACCAGGGTCTTTGCTATCGACTCGAAGTAAACCTGCGGTTTTCTTCGTAGCTCCAAGGCGTTCAGTGGGCCTCGGGGCAGATATGGCGCAGCGGACGGGACTCGAACCCGCGACCCCCGGCGTGACAGGCCGGTATTCTAACCGACTGAACTACCGCTGCGTATCGCTTTGGACTTTCGCCCAAGTAACTCGTCTGATTGAAAACTCAGTAGCTTTTCAATCTCGAGCCAGGCATGCCTGACTCGGAAAATATGGCGCAGCGGACGGGACTCGAACCCGCGACCCCCGGCGTGACAGGCCGGTATTCTAACCGACTGAACTACCGCTGCGCGTCGGTGGAGGCATTTCAGCCTACCTCTTGCTTTCGCAAGTATCTCGGAAGTGGTGGGTGATGACGGGATCGAACCGCCGACATTCTGCTTGTAAGGCAGACGCTCTCCCAGCTGAGCTAATCACCCGTTTGCATCTCCGAGGCCGCGAAATTTACGCAGGTAGCGAACCTAAGTCAATAGCAGGATTGAAGTTTTTCTGAAAAAGACAAAATCATTTCATTCCGGCCAGTGTCGGCAACCATCAGTCCGCCTTCGCGAGCAAGCTCGCTCCCACAGTTAAAAGCATGCTCTCTCCCTCTGTGGGAGCGAGCTTGCTCGCGATGAGGGCAGCACATTCAACATCAAATGCTGAAGACCGCACCCTGCCCCCATCACTCGCTGTAAATCATCTTCTTGGTCATGCCGCCATCGACCACGAATTCCTGGCCGGTGACAAACCCGGCATTCCTCGACAGCAGCCAGGCCACCATCGCCGCTACGTCCTCGACCGTCCCTACCCTGCCCGCCGGATGCTGGGCATGATCGGCTTCGGTCAAGGGCTCGGCACGCCGCACCGAGGGGTCGCGTGCATCGATCCAGCCCGGGCTGACGGCATTGACCCGGATCTCCGGACCCAGGCTGATGGCCAACGCATGGGTCAGGGCCAACAAACCGCCCTTGCTCGCCGCATAGGCCTCTGTGTCGGGTTCCGACTGCCCGGCGCGGGTCGAGGCCAAATTGACGATGGCACCGCTGTGAGCGCGCAGGTACGGCGCACAGTGTTTGGCCAGCAACATCGGCCCGCTGAGGTTCACCGCCAACACCCGATTCCAGTGGGCCAGATCAAGGCTTTCCAGGGTGATATTGTGCGGATCGGCAACCGCTGCGTTGCATACCAGCGCATCCAGTCGCCCGAACTGGCCGAGCACCTCGGCCACGCCAAGTGCGACTTGCCCTTCATTCGAGACATCCATGGCGATGAACCAGGCGTTGTCGCCCAGCACTTTCGCCACCTTCGAACCGCGCTCCCGGTCCAGGTCCGTCAGCACGACTTGCCAGCCTTCGCTGATCAGCCAGGCCGAGATCCCCAGGCCAATGCCCCGCGCAGCACCGGTCACCAGCGCTACGCGGCCATTCGAGCCGGTGGTCGGCGCAGACAACTCGATCACAACGCAGCCAGACCGCGCGCCAGATCGGCTTGCAGGTCCGCCACGTCTTCCAGACCGACCGCAACGCGGATCAGGCTGTCACGAATGCCCGCCGCTTCGCGCTCCTGAGGCGCCAGACGACCATGGGAGGTGGTGCTCGGGTGGGTAATGGTGGTCTTGCTGTCGCCCAGGTTGGCAGTGATCGAAATCAGACGCGTGGCATCGATAAAGCGCCAGGCGCCCTCTTTGCCGCCCTTGACCTCAAAACTGACGACCGCACCGAAGCCCTTCTGCTGGCGCAGCGCCAGTTCGTGCTGCGGATGGCTCTTGAGGCCGGCGTAATGGACCTTCTCGATGCCGTCCTGCTGCTCCAGCCACTCGGCCAGTTGCTGGGCGTTGGCGCAATGGGCCTTCATCCGCAGGTTGAGGGTTTCCAGGCCCTTGAGGAAGATCCAGGCGTTGAACGGGCTCAGGGTCGGCCCGGCGGTACGCAGGAAGCCGACCACCTCTTTCATCTGCTCGCTACGACCGGCGACCACGCCACCCATGCAACGGCCCTGGCCGTCGATGAACTTGGTGGCCGAGTGCACGACGATGTCCGCGCCCATTTTCAGCGGCTGCTGCAACGCCGGAGTGCAGAAGCAGTTGTCGACCACCAGCATCGCGCCTTTGGCGTGAGCGATTTTCGACAGCTCAGCGATGTCGACCAACTCGGCCAGCGGGTTGGACGGCGACTCGACAAACAGCAATTTGGTGTTGGCCTTGATTGCCGCATCCCAGCCGGACAAGTCCGCCAGGGCCACGTAATCGACTTCAATGCCAAAACGCTTGAAGTACTTCTCGAACAGGCTGATGGTCGAGCCGAATACGCTGCGCGATACCAGAACGTGGTCGCCAGCGCTGCACAGGCTCATCACCACCGCCATGATCGCGGCCATGCCGGTGGCGGTGGCCACGGCCTGCTCGGCGCTTTCCAGGGCGGCAATGCGCTCTTCGAAGGCGCGTACGGTCGGGTTGGTGTAGCGCGAGTAAACGTTGCCCGGCACTTCCCCGGCAAAACGCGCGGCGGCGTCGGCAGCGGTGCGGAATACATAGCTGGAAGTGAAGAACATCGGATCACCGTGTTCGCCTTCCGGCGTACGGTGCTGACCGGCACGTACGGCCAGGGTATCGAACGCTACGCCTTCGAGGTCGCTGTCCAGCCGACCGGCATCCCAATCCTGACTCATGCTGTCACTCCTTTCCTTATTCTCGTAAATAAAAAGCCAGATACAAAACCGGCCCCTCAGGGCCGGTAGAAACTCAGTTGTTGTACAGATCGATGATCGCACTGACTGCCTGCGTCTTGACCTTGGAGGCATCGTTGCGTGCCTGCTCGATCTTGTTCAGGTAAGCCTCGTCGACGTCGCCGGTGACGTACTGGCCGTCGAACACCGCGCAATCGAACTTGTCGATCTTGATCTTGCCGCCACCGACCGCTTCGATCAAGTCAGGCAGGTCCTGATAGATCAGCCAGTCGGCGCCGATCAGGTCAGCCACGTCCTGGGTCGAACGGTTGTGGGCGATCAGCTCGTGAGCGCTCGGCATGTCGATGCCGTAGACGTTCGGGTAGCGAACCGCTGGCGCCGCGGAGCAGAAGTAGACGTTCTTGGCGCCGGCTTCGCGGGCCATCTGGATGATCTGCTTGCAAGTAGTGCCACGAACGATGGAGTCGTCCACCAGCATCACGTTCTTGCCACGGAATTCCAGTTCGATGGCGTTGAGCTTCTGGCGTACGGATTTTTTCCGCGCGGCCTGGCCTGGCATGATGAAAGTCCGGCCGATGTAGCGGTTCTTCACGAAGCCTTCGCGGAACTTCACGCCCAGATGGTTCGCCAGCTCCAGCGCCGCGGTGCGACTGGTATCCGGAATCGGGATGACCACGTCGATGTCGTGATCCGGACGCTCGCGCTGGATCTTCTCGGCCAGCTTCTCACCCATGCGCAGGCGGGCCTTGTAGACCGATACGCCGTCGATGATCGAGTCCGGACGCGCCAGGTAGACGTGCTCGAAGATGCACGGCGTCAGGGACGGGTTGGTCGCGCACTGACGGGTGTACAGCTTGCCCTCTTCAGTGATGTAGACCGCTTCGCCCGGTGCCAGGTCGCGAATCAGGGTGAAGCCCAGTACGTCCAGGGAAACGCTTTCCGAGGCGATCATGTACTCGACGCCTTCATCGGTGTGACGCTGGCCGAACACGATCGGGCGGATGCCGTGCGGGTCGCGGAAGCCGACGATGCCGTAGCCGGTGATCATCGCCACGACGGCGTAACCACCGACGCAACGGTTGTGCACGTCGGTGACCGCGGCGAAAACGTCTTCTTCGGTCGGCTGCAACTTGCCGCGCTGGGCCAGTTCGTGCGCGAACACGTTGAGCAGCACTTCCGAATCGGAACTGGTGTTGACGTGGCGCAGGTCAGATTCGTAAATCTCCTTGGCCAGTTGTTCAACGTTGGTCAGGTTACCGTTGTGCGCCAGGGTGATGCCGTAAGGCGAGTTGACGTAAAACGGTTGAGCTTCAGCCGACGTCGAGCTGCCCGCGGTTGGATAACGCACATGGCCAATGCCCATGTGACCGACCAGGCGCTGCATGTGACGCTGCTGGAACACGTCACGCACCAGGCCGTTGTCCTTGCGCAGGAATAACCGGCCATCATGGCTGGTCACGATACCGGCAGCGTCCTGGCCGCGGTGCTGGAGGACGGTTAGCGCGTCATACAGCGCCTGATTGACGTTCGACTTACCGACGATACCGACGATGCCACACATGCGACGCAACCCCTACTTAATGGATCTGAACTGAGCACTACTCACTGAGGCGTTTTGGCCGTCGGCAAGAGTTGCTCCTTGAACGGAATATCAGCGGGTACGCTGATTCCGCTGGCAAGCCACTGACTGCTCCACCCGAGAATCAGGTTTTTGGACCAGTCTGCGACCAATAGAAATTTTGGCACGAGCTGTGACTCTTTCCACCACCCGTCCTGCTGTACCGGCCCCAGGCTCAACAGCCCGACGGCGATAACCACCAGCAACCCGCCACGCGCGGCGCCGAAGGCCATGCCGAGGAATCGGTCGGTCCCGGAGAGCCCGGTGACGCGAACCAGTTCGCCGATAAGATAATTGATCATTGCGCCTACGATTAAAGTGGCGACGAACATGATGGCACAGCCCGTGATTATACGTGCCGATGGCGTTTGAATGTACCCGCCGAGGTACTCGGACAGTGAGCCACCGAACATCCAGGCTACGACTCCTGCGATGATCCAGGTCAACAGCGACAGAGCTTCTTTGACGAAGCCGCGGCTCAGACTGATCAATGCGGAGATGGCGACGATTGCTACGATCGCCCAGTCAACCCAGGTAAATGGCACAGTGCAGCCTACAGACGGATAAGGCGGCGCATTTTAGCAGAGCCCATGCTTATCGGTAAGCTGCGATTGTCAGTGCATTTCATATCGGGGCGATAGTTTTAGCCACGTTCCGGCTGAAAGCGCACCACAAACCCCTTGAGGTTCTGCTGGCGGTTCAGCAAGTCACGCAGCCGGTCGGCTTCAGCGCGTTCGATCAGCGGCCCGACAAACACCCGGTTTTTGCCGTCGGCGGTGCGGATGTAGGCGTTGTAGCCCTGGCTGCGCAGGGTTTTCTGAAGCTTTTCCGCGCTTTCACGGCTAGACAGGCTGGCCAGTTGCACCGACCAGCTGACAGACAAGCCATTGGCATCGACACGGCTTGGCGTGGTGTCCGGCTTGCCCGGTGCCGCAGTGATGGGCTGGGCAGGCGCTGTCGCAGGTTTGGCCGCCAAAGCCGGGACCGGCGCAGGTGCAGCCGGCTTGGCTGCCGGCGCTGGAGCCGCAGGCGCAGCTGGCACCGCCGATTCCTGCTGGGCGATTTCGTCATCGCTCGGCACGGGTTCCTGAGGCAAGGCTTGCGGCTCAGGCACCACCACGGGCTCGACCTGCACCTGGGGCAACGCCGGCGCCTGTGGAGCCGCAGGCGCTTCGACCGTCACCTGGCGCTGTTCGTCCTGGCGGGAAAACAGCATCGGCAGAAAAATCACCGCCAGCGCGACCAACACCAGGGCGCCAACCATGCGCTGTTTGTATGCCTTATCCAGCAATGCCATTTGCCGCTTCCTCCGTGGAGCGCCGGGCCAGCCACTCAAGGGCCTCGGCGACACAATAAAATGATCCGAACAACAGGATTTCGTCGTCGTTCGTGGCCTGCGCGCACTGCCCTTCCAGGGCGGCCGCTACGCTGCCGTATGACGTGACCGACGCACCAAGACCTTGCAACGCATCGTGCAAATCCGCAACCGGACGCGCCCGAGGCGAGTCCAGCGGTGCGACAGCCCAGTGCTGGACACTAGCATTCAATTCGCCGACAACACCACCCAGGTCTTTGTCCGCCAGCAGCCCGAACACCGCCAGGCGCCTGCCGACCGGCGGGCGACTGGCCAGGCGACGAGCCAGATACTCCGCCGCATGGGGGTTGTGTCCCACATCCAGCAATAGATTCAAGCGCTTGCCTTGCCACTCGATCTCACGGCGATCCAGACGACCGACCACCTTCGTTGCCTGCAGCGCCTCGACAATCTGCGCATCCACCCAAGGCAAACCGAGCAGCTGGTACGCCTGCAACGCCAGCGCAGCGTTTTCCATCGGCAGATCGAGCAGCGGCAAATCGCGCAGTTCAACCGCGCGCCCTTGCCCATCGACACCGCACCATTGCCAGTTGTGATCGGTGATGCCGAGGTCGAAATCGCGTCCACGCAGGAAAAACGGGCAATTGAGCTCGCGCGCCTTGTCCAGCAGAGGTTGTGGAGGATTCAGGTCGCCGCAGAGCGCAGGCGCGCCCTGACGGAAAATACCGGCCTTCTCGAAGGCCACGGACTCTCGGGTATCACCCAGGTAATCCGCATGATCGACACCAATACTGGTGACCAGCGCCATGTCGGCGTCCACCACGTTGACCGTGTCCAGCCGACCGCCCAGACCGACTTCCAGCACCACCGCATCGAGCCCGGAGCGCTGGAACAGCCAGAATGCCGCCAGGGTGCCCATTTCGAAGTAAGTCAGGGAAGTGTCGCCGCGCCCGGCCTCTACCGCGGCAAAGGCCTCGCACAACTCGGCATCCGTGGCTTCGACGCCATTGACCGTTACCCGCTCGTTGTAACGCAGCAGGTGCGGGGAGTTGTAGACCCCCACTTTCAAGCCCTGTGCCCGCAGCAGGGACGCCACGAACGCACAGGTGGAACCCTTGCCGTTGGTCCCGGTGACCGTGATCACCCGAGGCGCCGGCTTGCCCAGTCCCATGCGGGACGCTACCTGTTGCGACCGCTCCAGGCCCATGTCGATGGCCGAAGGGTGCAACTGCTCAAGGTAGGCGAGCCATTCGCCAAGGGTTCGTTGGGTCATAGGTTGGCAGGTACCGGTGGAACCACGATCGGCTCGATGGGTGCAGCCACGAACTTCGGCGTCGGCAGGCCCATCATTTGCGCCAGCAGGTTGCCCAGGCGCGGACGCAGTTCCTGACGGTCGATGATCATGTCGATGGCACCGTGTTCCAGCAGGAACTCGCTGCGCTGGAAGCCTTCCGGCAGTTTTTCACGCACGGTCTGCTCGATCACACGTGGACCGGCAAAACCGATCAACGCCTTCGGCTCGCCGACAATCACATCGCCCAGCATCGCCAGACTGGCGGAAACGCCGCCGTAGACCGGATCGGTCAACACGGAGATGAACGGGATGCCTTCTTCACGCAGACGAGCCAGCACCGCGGAGGTCTTGGCCATTTGCATCAGGGAAATCAGCGCTTCCTGCATCCGCGCACCGCCGGAAGCGGAGAAGCAGATCATCGGGCAACGTTTTTCCAGGGCGTAGTTGGCGGCGCGCACGAAACGCTCACCGACGATGGCGCCCATCGAGCCACCCATGAAGGAAAACTCGAACGCCGAAACCACCACCGGCATCCCCAGCAAAGTACCGCTCATGGAAACCAGCGCGTCTTTTTCGCCGGTCTGCTTTTGGGCAGCGGTCAGGCGATCCTTGTACTTCTTGCCGTCGCGAAACTTCAGACGGTCGACCGGCTCCAGGTCCGCACCCAGTTCGGCACGGCCTTCAACATCGAGGAAGATGTCGATACGGGCGCGGGCGCCGATACGCATGTGATGGTTGCACTTGGGGCAAACGTCCAGGGTCTTTTCCAGCTCCGGACGATACAGCACAGCCTCGCAAGACGGGCATTTGTGCCAAAGACCTTCAGGCACCGAGCTCTTCTTGACCTCGGAACGCATGATCGAAGGGATCAGTTTGTCTACTAACCAGTTGCTCATGCTTTCTTTCTCCAGTACCGGCGGCCCGAACGCTCTGGTTCGCGGCCCCGTGTATGCCCTAGCGCTAAATTCATGTGTGCGAAGAGGGTCGAGGACTGCCACGGTCAGCGCGAAACATGACCTGCGTGCAACCAAAAACCCTCGGATCTGCCTGCTGTGTGCAGTGCATCCGCTTTGTACAGTGCAGTGGACGGCGGCAGTCTGCCAGCCGTCACATCAACAGGTGCTACCGCGTACCGCTTTGATAAATGCCTGGATCCTTGCGTGATCCTTGATGCCCTTGCTCGCCTCTACCCCACCGCTGACATCCACGGCATAAGGCCGGACGCGGGCAATCGCTTCGGCGACGTTATCCGGCGTCAGACCACCCGCCAGAATGATCGGCTTGCTCAAGCCTTGCGGTATCAGTGACCAGTCAAATGCCTCGCCGGTTCCTCCGGGAACGCCTTCGACATAGGTATCGAGCAAGATGCCGCTGGCACTGGCATAGGCATCACAGGCCGCGGCGATATCATCCCCCGCCTTGACCCGCAGCGCCTTGATGTACGGGCGGTGCCAACCCTCACAATCCTCTGCGCTTTCATCGCCGTGAAATTGCAGCAGGTCCAGGGGCACAGCGTCGAGGAGCTCACCCAACTCGCAACGGCTCGCATTGACGAACAGGCCCACGGTGGTCACGAACGGCGGCAGCGCCTTGATGATCGAGCGCGCCTGCTGGAACGTCACCGCACGGGGGCTTTTGGCGTAGAACACGAATCCGATGGCATCCGCCCCGGCCTCGACGGCCGCCAACGCATCCTCTATGCGGGTAATCCCACAAATCTTGCTGCGAACGGCTGACATGTCGACACAACTCCAAGACAAATCCGGGAAAGTCCCGGATGGTAACAAAAGCATTCGAGGGCGTCAGCCGCCAAGTTCCGAGAACCCGGTCAGGAAGTGTGGACCGATGTAACGCTCGGGCAATTGGAACTCGTCACGGTACTCGACCTGAACCAGATACAAACCGAATGGATGCGCGGTCACGCCACCGGTCCGTCGAATCCGACTCTCCAGCACCTCTTTCATCCAATCCACCGGACGCTCTCCGGCGCCAATGGTCATCAGCACGCCGGCAATATTGCGCACCATGTGATGCAGGAAGGCGCTGGCGCGGATATCCAGTACGATCATCTTGCCGTGACGGGTGACGCGCAGGTGATGCAGTTCCTTGATCGGCGACTTGGCCTGGCACTGGCCGGCACGAAAAGCGCTGAAATCATGGGTGCCGAGCAGGTATTGAGCGGCCTCGGCCATGCGCTCGACGTCCAGCGGACGGTGGTTCCAGGTCACTTCTTCGTTCAGGTGCGCCGGGCGGATCTGATCGTTGTAGATCACGTAGCGATAACGCCGGGCAATGGCCTTGAAGCGCGCATGGAAGTGCGCCGGCATGACCTTGGCCCAACTGACACTGACGTCGTGGGGCAAGTTGATGTTGGCGCCCATGGTCCAGGCCTTCATCGAACGATCGACCTGGGTGTCGAAATGCACCACCTGTCCGCAGGCATGCACCCCGGCGTCGGTACGCCCGGCGCACATCAGCGAAACGGGTGAGTCGGCGACTTTGGACAAGGCGTTTTCGAGGGTTTCCTGCACGGTGAGGACGCCGGAGGCCTGGCGCTGCCAGCCGCGGTAGCGCGAGCCTTTGTATTCGACGCCCAGCGCGATCCGGAAAAAGCCGTCGGCAGCCATTTCGGCGGCCGGGTTATCTATATTTGCCAAGGAGGGACAGCCTGATGATGTACCAAAGGCGGGCATTATAAGGCCGACTGGAGGGGATGCCAGTACAACTGAGGGCCTGGAGTGAATGTCAGGGCCTCTTCGCGAGCAGGCTCGCTCCCACAGGGGATGGGTGCAGAGCCCAACATTGCGGAAGACATTGATCCAATGCGGGAGCGAGCCTGCTCGCGAAAATCCCAGGGAACACGGGGACTCACTGCAAAAACGGCAGCCTCTATGGGCTGCCGCTTTTCTTACAACCTACCGATCACTCAAGCCAGGCGCGACAGCATTTCCTCGGCTTCACCCTTCTGCTCGGCATTGCCTTCGCTTACGACCTCTTTGAGGATGTCACGAGCACCGTCGCTGTCGCCCATGTCGATATAGGCCTGAGCCAGATCGAGCTTGGTAGCGGCCTCGTCAGTGCCCGAAAGGAAGTCGAAGTCATCATCGTCGCCCAGTGCGGCATCTGCTTCGGTGAAGGTCGGTTCGCCAATGCTGCTGGACAGGCTCTCCAGTTCAGCATTGACATCATCCAGCTCTGCCGCGAACGCATCCGGTGCGTCCAGCTCGTCGGCCAGCGACAGATCGAAATCGGCCGGCAATTCCAGGTCATCCAGCGCGACCTCAGGAACAGACGGTGTTTCGGCAACCGGAAAATCCTTCACGCCCTCATCCAGGTCCAGCAGGAAGTCGTCTTCAGCCAGCATCGCCGGCGACGGTTGCGCACCGAGATCCAGGTCAAGGTCAAGGTCGAAGTCCGACAGATCGTCGAGGTTTTCCTTGATGTCAGTCTGCTGCTGCAACACCGACTCAAAACTCAGGTCGTCGTCCAGCGGGAACTCTTCCAGGTCTGCCAGCCCCGCCACTTCGGGCTCCGGTGCAGGTGCAGGTGCAGGCGCCACAGGTGTAATCGAGTCCAGATCATCCAGGCTCAGGTCGAAGGCGCTGTCGAGGTCATCCTCGAACGGCGCAGGCGCAAGCTCTGATTCTGGCGCTGGTGCTTGCGGCTCATCGAGCAACAGGTCCTTGACGTATTGCGCGTCCAGCTCGGCGGCAACGGCGGCTGCGGCGATACCACCGGCAGCGACCAGCGCCATGGCCGGGAAGCGGCTTTTGAGCTTTTCAACCTGGGCGAAGTTGTCGCCATTGGCCACCAACTGACGCTCCTGGCCGACGAATGCATCGCGGTCGCCTTGCTGGCCGTAGACTTCCATCAGTTTCAAGCGCAAGTCGCTGCGCTTGGGCTCTTGCTTGACGCCGTCCTCCAGCAATGCGGCAGCCTGGTTCAGGCGACCGGCATCGATGTGCGACTGAGCCTGGCCCAGCACGTCGTCGGAACGCTCGGCAGCGGGTGCCACCAATGGCGCGGCGATCGGCGTGGTCATCACCACCGGAGCAACTACCGGCGCTGGCGCGGGAGCAGGCGTCGGGGCTGTCGCCAGTTTCACGCTCGGCGGCGGAACTTCCAGGCCATCGAAGCTACTTTCCGGCAAGTCGAAATCGGCCGAGAACGGCTGTTCTTCGGCCAGGGCACGGGCCATGCGCAGATGTTTTTCGGCTTCTTGCCGGGCTTTGCGGCGACGCGCCAGCAACAGCAGCAGGAGCAGCAGAATCACCGCACCGCCACCGACCAGGCCCAGCAACACCGGATTGGTCAGCAATTCATTGAATTTCTGATCGTCGGATGCGGCCGGTGTCGCCTCAACAGGTTTTTCGGCGGGTGTCGGAGTTGCCCCGGGCGCTGGCGCAGTGTCAGCCGGAGCAGGCGTTGCCCCCGGGTTGGCAACCAGTTCGGCCGACATTGCCGGCGCTGTCGCGGCCGCAGCGCCCTCGGTTTGCAACTTGGCCAACTGGTTGTTCTTCAACTCGATCAGGCGCTGCAGCTTGTCCACCTGGCTTTGCAGGTCGGCCATGCGGCTTTTCAGTTCGGCGTTATCACGACGGCTGGTGTCGAGGCTTTCCTGAGTCACCGCCAGCTTGTTGCTGAGGGCCTTGGCATCTCCGACAGCTCCTTTGCCTGGGTTCTTGCCGGATTCGGCCGACACCAGGCTCAGCTTGTCGGTGGCCGCTTGCGCCGGCGCGCCATCAGTACGCGCGCGATAGGTAGCGTCGAGCTGTTGCTGCCCTGCCCCGGGTTTGGCCACATAACGGCGACCCTGGCGCCAGGCCTTGTTCTGTGCGGCCACTTCGGCAATCGCCTTGGCTTGCGGCAGGTCCGTGCTCTGCGCCTGGCCCGGCAGGCGCAGCACCTGGCCGGTTTTCAGGCGGTTGATGTTGCCGTCGATAAAGGCATCCGGGTTCAGCGCCTGGATGGCCAGCATGGTTTGCTGGATCGAACCACCATTACGCGCCTTCGCGGCGATTTCCCACAGGGTATCGCGCGCCGTGGTGGTGTATTGGGACGGTTTGGTCGCACCGGTGACGGGCGCGGCAACCGTTGACGCCGGTTGTGCGGCCGCTTCAGCGGTTTGCGGCGAGAATTTGGACGGATCGAGCAGCACACTGTAGTCGCGCAGCAAACGGCCGTTCGGCCACATGACCTGAACCAGGAATTTCACCATGGGTTCGGAAAGCGGCTTGCTGGAGGTCACGCGCAGGATGCTTTTGCCGCCGGCGTTGAGCACAGGGGTGAAGGTCAAGTCATTGAGAAACGCCTGGCGGTCGACACCGGCCTTGGCGAAATCTTCCGGCGAAGCCAGGCTCGGCACTACTTCGGCGGCGGTGAGTTCCTTGACATCGAGCAGCTCGATTTCCGCTACCAGCGGCTGGTTGAGCGTCGATTTCAGGGTCAACTCCCCGAGCCCGAGGGCATGCGCCATACCGGAGGACAGCGCCGAGGCGGCCGCTATTGCTAACACCAGTTTGCGAACTTGAACCATTAGCTCATCCTTAGTTTGAACATTCCTCGGCCAGCGAGAAGGTATTGACAGTCGCTGCCGTAAGGCATTACGCGCAACGGCGAGGGTCGTCGCGCGGAATTATTCGACAAATAGTTGCAAAGTATCTTTTACAGCAGGTCTTTTATCAACAACTCGGCCAGCTGCACAGCGTTGAGCGCCGCGCCTTTGCGTACGTTATCTGACGTCAGCCACAGATTAAGTTCCGACGGGTCGTCGATACCCTGGCGAACCCGACCCACGTAGACCACATCCTGCCCTACCGCATCGCCCACCGGGGTCGGGTAATCGCCGGCTTCCACCAGCTCGATGCCGGGCGCGTCTTCCAGGGCCGCATTGATTTTCCCCAGGTCGATCTCACTCGCGGACTGCAGGGTCACGCTATAGCTATCGCCAAAAAACACCGGGGCTTGAATGCAAGTGACGGAAATTTTCAATGAAGGCCGCGCCATGACCTGGCGCAGCTCACGCACCAGGCGTTTTTCCAGCAGCGTATGACCTTGCTCATCCGGTTTGCCGACCTGGGCCAACAGGTTGAAGGCCATCTGCCGATCAAAGAATTTCGGCTCCAGCGGCCGCACATTCAGCAGCTCGGCGGTCTGCCGGGCGAGCTCGCTCACGGCTTCGCGCCCCTGGGCCGATACCGCGAGGCTGGCGGTCAGGCTGATGCGCTGCAAATCGAGCAAATCCATCAGCGGCGCGAGTACCACCGCCAGCGTGGTGGCCGATGGGCTTGGACTGCTGACCTGAAAGGGTTTTTTCAAGCCGGCCAACACTTGGGCGTTGGCCTCAGGCACGACCTGTGGCGCCTTTTCGGCCAGCAGGGCACCGGAGAGATCGATCACCGAGCAACCGGCGTCTGTCGCCCGGGAAGCAAAACTCAACGAGACCGCCGGGCCGGCGGCAAAGAATGCCAACTGCACCTTGCTGAAGTCGAACTCATCGACCTCTCGCACCCGCACGTTCTTGCCGCGAAACGGCACCGAACTGCCGGCCGATTCGCTGCTGGCCAGCAGGTGAAGGGTGCCGATCGGGAAATCGCGCTCTTCGAGAATCTGCACGAGTGTTTCGCCGACAGTACCGGTGGCGCCGATCACGGCAATATCAATGGACTGGCTCATGGTTTGACCTCTGGCGAAACGGGGGGAGCGGCACTTTACCGGGTGGGTGGGATACAGGCAATTCCGTGGTGCCCGGCCCGGCCCCATCGCGAGCAGGCTCGCTCCCACAGGGGTTGATGGTGTACACAAATTTCCTATTCAACTGCAACTCTCTGTGGGAGCGAGCCTGCTCGCGATGAGGCCAGCACTGACGACGCTACTTCCATAAAAAAACCCGCGCCTCTTGCAAGGCGCGGGTTCTTTCATTTCATCAATCGATCAACGCTCGAGCAGGATCCGCAGCATGCGGCGCAGCGGTTCGGCCGCACCCCACAGCAACTGGTCGCCGACGGTGAACGCGCCGACAAACTGCGAACCCATGTTCAGCTTGCGCAGACGGCCAACCGGGATGTTCAGGGTGCCGGTGACCTTGTTCGGGCTCAGCTCCTGAATGCTGGTTTCGCGGCTGTTCGGCACCAGCTTGACCCAAGGGTTGTGCTGGCTGATCAGCCCTTCGATATCAGCGATCGGTACGTCTTTGTTCAACTTGATGGTCAGCGCCTGGCTGTGGCAGCGCATGGCGCCGATGCGCACGCAGATGCCATCGACCGGGATCGGGCTCTTGAAGCGACCGAGGATCTTGTTGGTCTCGGCCTGGGCCTTCCACTCTTCGCGGCTCTGGCCGTTCGGCAGTTCCTTGTCGATCCACGGGATCAGGCTGCCGGCCAGCGGTACGCCGAAGTTTTCGGTCGGGTACGCGTCGCTGCGCATGGCTTCGGCCACTCGGCGGTCGATGTCGAGGATCGCGCTGGCCGGATCGGCCAGTTGATCGGCAACAGCGGCGTGGGTCGCGCCCATTTGCTTGATCAGTTCACGCATGTTCTGCGCGCCGGCACCGGAGGCCGCCTGATAGGTCATGGCGCTCATCCACTCCACCAGCCCAGCCTCGAACAGACCACCGAGGCCCATCAGCATCAGGCTGACGGTGCAGTTGCCGCCGATGTAGTTCTTGGTGCCTGCATCCAGCTGCTGGTCGATGACCTTGCGGTTGACCGGATCCAGAACGATCACCGCGTCATCCTGCATGCGCAGGCTGGAAGCGGCATCGATCCAGTAACCCTGCCAGCCGGCTTCGCGCAGCTTGGGGAAGACTTCGCTGGTGTAGTCGCCACCCTGGCAGGTCAGAATCACGTCGAGGGTCTTCAGCTCTTCAATGCTGTAAGCGTCCTTGAGCGGAGCAATGTCCTTGCCCACGGACGGGCCTTGGCCACCGACATTGGAAGTGGTGAAAAACACCGGCTCGATAAGATCGAAATCCTGCTCTTCCAGCATCCGCTGCATGAGCACGGAACCGACCATGCCGCGCCAACCGATCAGACCTACACGTTTCATCGCAACTACACCTTCTTGAAATGTGGACCGCTACCTTGTCTTGAATTTGGCAGCGGGCCCGAGAGATTACAGATTCCGCAGCGCGGCGACTACTGCGTCACCCATTTCCTGCGTACCGACTTTAGTACAACCGGCCGACCAGATGTCGCCGGTGCGCAAGCCCTGATCCAGCACCAGGCTGACGGCTTTCTCGATGGCATCGGCCGCGGCTTGCTGGCTGAAGCTGTAGCGCAGCATCATCGACACCGACAAAATGGTCGCCAACGGGTTGGCGATGCCCTTGCCCGCGATGTCCGGCGCCGAACCGTGGCACGGCTCGTACATGCCCTTGTTGTGGGTGTCCAGAGACGCCGACGGCAGCATGCCGATCGAACCGGTAAGCATCGAGGCCTGGTCGGACAGGATGTCGCCGAACATGTTGTCGGTGACGATCACGTCGAACTGCTTCGGTGCGCGCACCAACTGCATCGCGGCGTTGTCGACGTACATGTGGCTCAGTTCGACTTCAGGATAATCCTTGGCCACTTGTTCGACCACTTCACGCCACAGTTGGCTGGAGGCCAGTACGTTGGCCTTGTCCACGGAGCACAGCTTCTTGCCACGGACCATGGCCATGTCGAAACCGACACGGGCGATACGACGGATTTCGCTTTCGCTGTACGGCAGGGTGTCATAAGACTGACGCTCGCCGTTTTCCAGGGTGCGGGTACCGCGTGGCGCGCCAAAGTAGATACCGCCGGTCAGCTCACGCACGATCAGGATGTCCAGCCCGGAAACGATTTCCGGCTTCAGGCTGGAAGCCTCGGCCAGTTGCGGGTACAGGATCGCCGGGCGCAGGTTGCCGAACAGGCCCAGTTGCGCACGGATCTTCAACAGGCCGCGCTCAGGGCGGATGTCACGTTCGATGGCATCCCATTTCGGACCGCCAACGGCGCCCAGCAATACGGCGTCGGCCGCGCGGGCACGTTCCAGAGTCTCGTCGGCCAGGGGCACGCCGTGCTTGTCGATGGCAGCACCACCGATCACGTCATGGCTCAGCTCGAAGCCCAGGGCGAACTTGTCGCTGGCCAACTCCAGCACCTTGACCGCTTCGGCCATGATTTCCGGGCCAATACCGTCGCCTGGGAGAATCAGAATCTGCTTGCTCATGCTTTCCTCATGTCATCAGTCGGTGCGCCTTTGGCGCACCCGGAAAAATTCTATCGATCGGTGCCTATCTTTCTACAAACAGCACCAATACATCGGTACTGAACGAACCATCGGCTTCAATCTCGAAATATTCGCGTACTTCGTTGCCCATCGACTGCTGCAATTCGCGGATCGCCGCGCGCATCACTTCAGGCGTGCGCATGCGCTCGACCCAGCTGTTGTACTCCAGGCGCAAACGCTGACGCGTGGTACTGCGGGTGTGCAGCCCCGCCTCGCTGACCTGGCGCAACCACTCGCCGGCGGAATAATCGCGCACATGGCTGGTGTCGCGCAGCACTTCGACGCTTTGCAGGTAAGTGTCGAACAGCGGGCTACCCGGTGACAATACGTCGACGAATGCCGCCACACCGCCCGGCTTCAGGACTCGACGCACCTCCCGCAGGGCCACGCCCAGATCGCTCCAATGGTGCGCCGAATAGCGGCTGAAGACGAAATCGAATTCGCCATCGGCGAACGGCAGGCGCTCAGCGGCACCGTTGACCGTGGACACGTTGCTCAAGCCACGATCGACAGCGGCAGCGGTCACCACGTCGAGCATCTGTTGGGACAGGTCGTAAGCCACCACTTCTTTCACCAATGAGGCTACGTGAAAACTTACGTGACCGGCGCCGCAGCCAAGATCCAGGACCCGGGCATCGCCCTGCCCCGCCAGCTCGGCCTGTAGCAGCGCAAATTCAGTGCCTTGAGCGTGTACGGCGCTGCTCAGGTAGGCCGAGGCCTGTTCACCGAATTGCTTCTGGACTACCTGGGTGTGCTGGGCGGTGCTGGTCATGGGGACTTCCTTTTGGGGCTTAGTCTTGGGGTGCCTCTACTGCCGCCATCGCTAGCAGGCTAGCTCCCACATTGGATCTATGGCGTACACAAGTCCCCTGTGGGAGCTAGCCTGCTAGCGATGAGGCCAGAGTGGCCTACATCAATGTCGGATCAATCAAGCGTCGCGAAACAACCACGGCTGGCTAGCCCGGTGCTTGGCCTCAAACGTCGCAATCGCCTCATGGTCCTGCAACGTCAGGCCGATATCGTCCAGGCCGTTGAGCAGACAATGTTTGCGGAAGGCATCGATTTCGAAGCTCAACACCTTGCCGTCAGGGCGGGTCACGGTCTGGGCTTGCAGATCGACCTGCAACTGGTAGCCCGGATTGGCCTCGACCTGCTGGAACAGCTCATCGACTTCGGCATCGCTCAAAATGATCGGCAGCAAGCCGTTCTTGAAGCTGTTGTTGAAGAAGATGTCGGCATAGCTCGGCGCGATGATGCTGCGGAAACCGTACTCTTCCAGGGCCCACGGCGCGTGTTCACGGCTGGATCCGCAACCGAAGTTCTCCCGGGCCAGCAACACGCTGGCGCCTTGGTAACGTTCGGCGTTGAGGACGAAGTCCTTGTTCAGCGGACGCTTGGAGTTGTCCTGGTAAGGCTGGCCCACATCCAGGTAGCGCCATTCATCGAACAGGTTCGGGCCAAAACCCGTGCGCTTGATCGACTTCAAGAATTGCTTCGGGATGATCTGGTCGGTGTCGACGTTGGCACGATCCAAAGGCGCGACAAGACCAGTATGTTGGGTAAATGCTCTCATGCTTACTGCGCTCCCTGAATCAATTCACGGACGTCGATGAAACGACCGTTCACAGCGGCTGCGGCGGCCATGGCCGGGCTGACGAGGTGGGTACGACCACCGGCGCCCTGACGGCCTTCGAAGTTACGGTTGGAGGTCGAGGCGCAATGCTCGCCGGACTCCAAACGGTCCGGGTTCATCGCCAGGCACATCGAGCAACCCGGCTCACGCCATTCGAAACCGGCTTCGAGGAAAATCTTGTCCAGGCCTTCCGATTCAGCCTGGGCTTTGACCAGACCCGAGCCCGGCACGACGATGGCCTGCTTGATGGTCGAGGCCACTTTGCGGCCCTTGGCGATCACGGCCGCAGCGCGCAGGTCCTCGATCCGCGAGTTGGTGCACGAACCGATGAACACGCGATCCAACTGAATGTCGGTGATCGCCTGGTTGGCGGTCAAACCCATGTACTTCAAGGCACGGACGATGGAGTCGCGCTTGACCAGGTCCATTTCCTTCGCGGGATCCGGCACGTTCTGATCCACCGCCAACACCATCTCAGGCGAAGTGCCCCAGCTGACTTGCGGCTTGATGTCGGCTGCATCGAGTTCAACAACGGTGTCGAAGACGGCGTCGGCATCGGAAACCAGGTCTTTCCAGGCTTCGACGGCCAGGTCCCATTCGGCGCCTTTCGGAGCAAATGGACGGCCCTTGACGTAGGCCACGGTTTTTTCGTCAGCCGCTACCAGGCCTACGCGAGCGCCGGCCTCGATGGACATGTTGCAAATGGTCATGCGGCCTTCGACGGACAGGTCGCGTATCGCGCTGCCAGCGAATTCGATGGCGTGGCCGTTGCCGCCGGCGGTGCCGATCTTGCCGATCACCGCGAGCACGATGTCCTTGGCGGTCACGCCGAACGGCAATTGGCCTTCGACGCTCACCAGCATGTTTTTCATTTTCTTGGCGACCAGGCACTGGGTGGCGAGCACATGCTCGACCTCGGAAGTGCCGATACCGTGAGCCAATGCGCCGAATGCGCCGTGGGTCGAGGTGTGGGAGTCGCCGCAGACCACGGTCATGCCCGGCAAGGTCGCGCCCTGCTCCGGGCCGATGACGTGGACGATGCCCTGGCGAACGTCGTTCATCTTGAACTCGACGATGCCGTATTCATCGCAGTTGTCATCGAGGGTCTGGACTTGCAGGCGCGAGACCTGGTCAACGATGGCGTCGATGCCGCCCTTGCGCTCCGGCGTGGTCGGTACGTTGTGGTCCGGGGTCGCGATGTTGGCATCGATGCGCCATGGCTTGCGCCCGGCCAGACGCAGGCCTTCGAAGGCTTGCGGCGAGGTCACTTCGTGGATGATGTGACGATCGATGTAGATCAGCGCGGAGCCATCGTCGCGCTGCTTGACCAAATGCGAATCCCAGAGCTTGTCGTAGAGCGTTTTGCCGGCCATCAGACGGTTCCTCATCAGCTTTTTCTATGCCAGAGAGGTCTGTATAGCGAGTTTCGTTAGTCAACTTCGGCGCCAGAAGCCCATATCCTGCGTTGCTGCTCCTCGCCATAGCGCGCTATGACTCGTCGCAGCGCCTTGGCTATGGACTTCTGGCATCCGAATTTGAACTAACAAACTCGCTACACAGACCTCTGGGTCTTGAAAGACTCAATAACCCTTTGGCTTGTGAGGCTGATCCTATGGGGTTACATTAAATAACTCAAATTCATATTTTTTATGCTTTGGATAACCAATTGGAATGCGACTATGGATCTGGCCAACCTCAATGCTTTTATTGCCATCGCCGAGACCGGAAGCTTCTCCGGCGCCGGCGAACGGCTGCACCTGACCCAGCCTGCCATCAGCAAACGCATCGCCGGGCTGGAGCAGCAATTGAAGGTGCGGCTGTTCGATCGCCTGGGGCGTGAAGTGGGCCTGACCGAGGCCGGGAGCGCCCTGCTGCCGCGGGCCTACCAGATTCTCAATGTCCTCGATGATACGCGCCGCGCCCTGACCAACCTCACCGGCGAAGTGACCGGCCGTCTGACCCTGGCCACCAGTCACCACATCGGCCTGCACCGTTTGCCGCCCTTATTAAGGGAGTTCACCCGGCGCTACCCACAGGTGGCACTGGATATTCAGTTCCTCGATTCGGAAGTGGCCTACGAGGAAATTCTCCACGGCCGCGCCGAACTGGCGGTCATTACCCTGGCACCGGAACCCCACGCGCTGGTCAAGGCCACCCCGGTGTGGGACGACCCGCTGGATTTCGTGGTTGCCCCGGAGCATTCGCTGCTCAATAACGGCCAGGTCAGCCTGGCGGACATCGCCCGTCACCCGGCGGTCTTCCCCGGCGGCAACACCTTTACCCACCACATCGTGCAGCGGCTGTTTGAAGCCCAGGGCCTGACGCCAAACATCGCGATGAGCACCAACTACCTGGAAACCATCAAGATGATGGTCTCGATCGGCCTGGCCTGGAGCGTTTTGCCGCGCACCATGCTCGATGACCAGGTGGCGCGCATACCTTTGCCGGGCATACAGCTCACTCGCCAGCTAGGCTATATCCTGCACACGGAAAGGACACTGTCGAACGCCGCGCGGGCCTTCATGGCCCTGCTGGATGCTCAACTCGATCCGCCAGGGACTCAAGGCTAAGTTGTGCTACTCCTATAGAGCCGCGAATTCCCGTGCCAAACGCCCATTCAGCCTAAGGCTTGCCAATGCCCAAATCTGTTGACCGTATTCCGCCAATGCCGCGCATACAGGCACTTGACCCGAAAAACTCCGAACAGAGCTGGGAAAGTGCCTCGCAACTGTTGGCCGCGCTCAACGGCGCACGCCTGGGTGCCTGGTATTGGGACATCGAGCGCGGGCAGATCAGTTGGTCTCGGGGTACGCAGGCGCTGTTCGGCTTCGATCCCCGGCAACCGCTGCCACGGGATCTGGAATACCTTGACCTGCTGCCCCCGGAAGATCGCGCGAAAACCCTTCGCGCATTCCACGCGGTCATCGCTGGCGCACCACTGGAGCAAGCGATGCATCACCGCATCCGCTGGCCCGATGGCAGCCTGCACTGGCTGGAGATCAACGGCAGCCTGTTGCCGGACAAACACGGCCGGCCACGGATGATCGGTGTGATCCGCGAGATTACCCACCAGCGTCAGCGCGAACAGGCGTTGAGCAGCTCGGAAAAGCGCTTCGCCACCCTGTTCCACCTGTGCCCGAACATGGTCCTGCTGACCCGCCAGGAAGACGGCCTGATCTCCGAAGCCAACCAGTATTTCGAAAGCCTGTTCGGCTGGCCGGTGCAAAACGCGATCGGCCGCACCACCCTGGAGCTGGGCCTGTGGGTACACCCCGAGCAACGGGACGAACTGGTCAAGGCCACCAAAGCCAAAGGCGACCTGGTCAGCATGGAAGTGCAGTTTCGCGCCAGCAATGGGCAAATCCATGATGGCATCCTCAGTGCGCAAAAGGTCGAGCTCGAAGGCCAGCCCTATCTACTGAGCACCTTCCTTGACACCACCGAACGCAAAGTCGCCGAACAGGCCCTCAAGGACAGCCAGGAACGTCTCGATCTGGCCCTGGACTCGGCGCAACTCGGCACCTGGGACTGGCACATTCCCAGCGGCATGCTCTACGGATCGGCACGGGCCGCCCAACTGCACGGCCTGGACGCCAAACCCTTTCACGAGTCCTTCGACGAGTTCTTCGAAGGCGTGCCCGGCGAAGAACGCGACACCATGCGCGACGCTTACCGCAGCCTGCGTGAAGGCCCGGCCGGCAACTACCAATTGACCTACCGCGTGCAATTGCCCGACGGCAGCTCGCGCTACCTGGAAAGCCGTGCCCGCCTCTACCGTGATGACAGCGGCGTGCCGGTGCGCATGGCCGGTACATTGCTCGACATCACCGACCAGGTGGAGCGCGAACAACGGCTGGTGGCCTCCGAAGAAAAATTCGCCACGCTGTTCCAGGTCAGCCCCGATCCGATCTGCGTCACCCACCAGGACACCGGCCAGTTCATTGAAATCAACTCCAGCTTCACCCAGACCTTCGGCTGGAGCACCGCCGATGTGATCGGCCGCAGCGCCGACGAAATCGGCCTGTGGGACGCTTCGGCGAAAAGCCTGCGACGGATCGAACAAGTGATCCGCGAACAAGGCCTGAACAACGTGGCCATTCTCGTCCAGCACAAGGACGGACAGGTCCTGACCTGCGTGATTTCCAGCCGCCAGATCAGCGTCGGCGACCAGGCCTGCATCGTCACCACGCTGCGCGATATCACCCAGCAACAGCGCTCGGAAGCGGCGCTCAAGGCCAGTGAAGAGAAATTCGCCAAGGCCTTCCACTCCAGCCCCGACGCCATAACCATCACCGAGCGCGACACCGGACGCTATCTGGAGGTCAACGACGGTTTCTGCCGCCTGACCGGTTACCGCGCCGAGGAAGTGGTGGGCCGCACGGTGTATCAGGTCGGGATCTGGGCTGAAGAAAAACAACGCTCGGCGCTGCTGGCCGAATTGCAGATCAAGGGTCGGGTTCATCACCAGGAAATGCTCGGGCGCAACAAGCGCGGCGAACTGCTCACCGTCGAAGTCTCGGTGGAACCGATCACCCTCAACGAAACCGCCTGCCTGTTATTGACCGCACGCGACGTCAGCCTGCTGAAAAACGCCGAAGCGCAGATCCGCCACCTGGCCTACCACGACCCACTGACCAACCTGCCCAATCGTGCCTTGCTGATGGACCGTCTGAGCCAGCAGATCGCCCTGCTCAAACGCCACAACCTGCGCGGCGCGCTGATGTTCCTCGACCTCGACCACTTCAAGCACATCAACGACTCCCTCGGGCACCCGGTGGGCGACACGGTGCTGAAAATCATCACCGCGCGCCTGGAAGCCAGCGTGCGCATGGAGGACACCGTTGCGCGCCTGGGCGGTGACGAGTTCGTGATACTGCTCAGTGGCCTCGAAGGCTCGCGCAGCGAGGTCAGCGATCAGGTTCGCGAAGTGGCCGACACCATTCGCGAGCTGCTTTCCGAACCAATGTTCCTCGACGGCCAGCGCCTGCAGGTGACCCCAAGCATCGGCATCGCCCTGATCCCCGATCACGGCTCGACCCCGACCGACCTGCTCAAGCGCGCGGACATCGCGCTTTATCGCGCCAAGGACTCGGGGCGCAATACCGCGCAGATGTACCACAACACCATGCAGAAGGCCGCGAGTGAACGCCTGCGCATGGAAACCGACCTGCGCCTGGCGCTTTCCCGGGGTGAATTTCGCGTACATTACCAACCTCAGGTCGACGCCCGGGGCGACCGCATCGTCGGCGCCGAGGCCCTGGTACGCTGGAATCATCCGGAGCTCGGCCCGCAGTCACCCAACGAATTCATCAAGGTACTGGAAGACAGCGGACTGATTCTGGAGGTCGGCACCTGGATCCTCGACGAAGCCTGCCAGGCCTTCAAGCAATTGATCGAAAACGGCCTGATAGACCCGCTGAGATTCAGCCTGTGCGTGAACATCAGCCCGCGCCAGTTCCGCCAGAACGACTTCGTCGAACGCGTCGAAAACAGCCTGTCCAGCCATGGCCTGCCCTGCTCCCTGTTGAAGCTGGAAATCACCGAAGGCATCGTCATCCAGAACCTGGAAGACACCATCAGCAAAATGCGCCGCCTGAAAAAACTCGGCGTGAGCTTCGCCATGGACGACTTCGGCACCGGCTATTCCTCGCTGACCTACCTCAAGCGCCTGCCAGTCGATACCCTGAAAATCGACAAGTCGTTCATCCGCGACGCCACCAGCGACCCGAACGACGCCGAGATCATCCGCGCCATCGTCGCCATGGCCCGCAGCCTGGATTTGAAGGTGATTGCCGAAGGGGTGGAAACGGCGGAGCAGCTTGAGTTCTTGCAGGGGTTGGACTGTCACTTCTACCAAGGGTATTTGCACAGCCAGCCGTTGCCGGTGGAGGAGTTTCAAAAACTGCTGAAGTGACGAGCACAAAAAAGGGCGCCAATGGCGCCCTTCTTCTTGCTCTGACTTAGTGTTGCAGAGCCTTCTTCTGCGTGCCGTTGATCGGGATGCGCTTGGCTTTCGCCTCTTCCGGTACCACCCGCAGCAGGTCGATGCTCAACAGACCATTACTCAGGCCGGCAGCCTTGATCTCGATGTGATCAGCCAGACGGAAGGACAGCTTGAAGGCACGTTGCGCAATGCCCTGATACAGATAAGTGACGTCTTCGTCCGCGTCGCGTTTACCGCCACTGATGGTCAGCACACCTTTCTCGACTTCGAGCTCCAAGTCTTCTTCCTGGAAACCGGCCGCGGCAATCACGATACGGTATTGATCGTCGCCGTGTTTCTCCACGTTATAGGGTGGATAGCTGCTGCCTGGCTCGTTGCGCAGGGCGGTCTCGAACAGGTCGTTGAAACGGTCGAAACCTACCGAGGAACGGAACAGTGGGGCCATGGAAAATGTAGTAGCCATGATGCAAATCTCCTGAAAACAATCAGCAAGGTTTTTTGTCTCCGCGACCCGAATTCGGCATCGCGTAATCCTTAGATAGGGACCGCTGATTGCATTTCAAGAGATTGTTTTCTGCTTTTTTCATAAAAAGTTTCAGGCCGCTTCCGCCACCGGCAGCCCCAGCAAACGCGAGACGTTATCCAGCTCGGTCTCACGACGCAGCACGGTGAACAGCTCTACCGCCTCGGGATAATTGCGGGTCAGCATCGCCAGCCATTGCTTCAGGCGGCCCGGCGACTGGCGTGGCGTCATCTGTGCCTTGGCTTGCAGCCAGAAGTCCTGGATCAGCGGCAGCAACTCGGCCCACGTCATCTCGACCACTTCTTCACCGGCCCGCGCTGCGGCGATCTGCCGGGCAAGGTCCGGACGCGAAACCAGGCCGCGACCAAGCATGATGTCTTCAACGCCGCTGATCTCGCGGCAGCGACGCCAGTCTTCGACGCTCCAGATGTCGCCGTTGGCGAACACCGGAACCTTGACCACGTCCTGCACCCGCGGAATCCACTCCCAGTGCGCCGGCGGCTTGTAGCCGTCGACCTTGGTCCGCGCGTGCACCACGATGTGTTCGGCGCCGCCTTCGGCCAGGGCCGTGGCACATACCAGCGAACCGTCCGGGCTGTCGAAGCCCAGGCGCATCTTGGCGGTGACCGGAATGTGCGCGGGGACGGCACGACGGACATGCTCGACGATCTGGTTGAGCAGCTCGGGCTCCTTGAGCAATACCGCGCCACCACGGGATTTGTTGACGGTCTTGGCTGGACAGCCGAAATTCAGGTCAATCACTTCGGAACCCAGCTCGCAGGCCAGCGCGGCATTTTCCGCCAGGCACACCGGATCGGAACCGAGCAGTTGCACACGCAGCGGCACGCCGGAGGCCGTCCGGGCACCGTTGAGCAACTCCGGGCCGAACTTGTGGAAATAGGCAGGTGTCAGCAACTGGTCGTTGACCCGAATGAACTCGGTCACGCACCAGTCAATACCACCCACGCGGGTCAACACATCGCGCAGGATGTCGTCGACCAACCCCTCCATGGGCGCCAAAGCAATTTGCATGAAAAACACACTCGAGGAAAAACGTGCGGCAGTTTACTGGATTGCGCGAAGAATCTGCAGAACATCACAAATCCCCCCTGTAGGAGCAGCCGGTCGACGCTCGATTGCTCGCGAAAAACCTGAGACCACCGTGGGGAGCCAGGCTGGTCGCGTTATCGTTGACGACCATCGCGAGCGAGCTCGCTCCTACATTGGTTAGAGCGATAGCAACGCCGGGCCATAGCCTTCAATGAACTCCCCCGGCATGCGCTTGGGCTTGCCGGTGGACAGCTCGATGCAGACGAACGTGGTCTGCGCGCGCAATAGCGTGGTGTTGTCACTGGGGCGGATCAACTGGAAGTGCCGAGTCATTTTCAGGCGTTGGTCCCAATCCACGATCCAGGTCGCCAATTGCAATTCATCGTCCTCATAGGCAGCCGCCAGGTAATCGATCTCGTGCCGCACCACCGCCATCGCCCGGTCCAGCCGACGATATTCGACCAGGTCCAGGCCCAGGCGCTGGGAGTGGCGCCAGGCACAGCGTTCGAGCCAGGTCACGTAAACCGCATTGTTCGCGTGCCCCAACCCGTCAATGTCCTCGGCGCTCACTTGCAGATCAATGATGAACGGCGTTTCCCGATCCCAGCCCATGCCCGACTCCCTGGTCAGATAATTTCGACCAGGGCAGTGTAACGGAAGCTCAGGCGGATTGGCGTGATTGCAGGCTGCGCCCGGCCAGCAGTGATAACACGCCATCAATCACCCGAGGGTCGGCCAGGACTCGCTGATGACCACCTTCCTTCAAACGCAACAAGCGGCTATCGAACCAGGCTTCGTGAATCAGCTGGGATTCCTTCACCAAGACGAAGTTGTCGTCTTCGGCGTGGACAATCAGGCCCGGCATGTCGAGTTGATAGTGCGCGACATCCAGTGTCGCGGCTCGCATGCCGACGTCTTGCTCGACCTGGCGAATGAACGCCGAGCGGGCCTTCGGTGGCAGCCCGACATAGCGGGCAAAGCCACGCAGCACGCCGAGAATCCGCGCCGGAGCGGCAATGGTGACCAGGGTTTCGGTGCGCAAGCCCAACTGGACCGCGAGCATGGCGCTGGCGCCCCCCATGGAGTGGCCGATGACCGCTTGCAGGGGCGGCAGTTCGGAAGCCGCTTCAAGCATGGCGCGGGCGAACAGCACCACATTCGCTTCGCTGCCCGGCGAGCGACCGTGGGCCGGACCATCCAGGGCCACGACCGAGTAACCGGCATCGACCAGCGCAGTGATGAGGCTGGCGAACTGCGTCGGCCGCCCTTCCCAACCATGCATCAGCAAGACTGCCGGGCCTTGGCCCCAGCGCAAGGCCGAGAGACCAAAACGCAGGGTGATCCGCTCGGACTTGGCCAGCAGTGGCAGCTCCCAGTCACGCAGCGGCAGATCCCTTGGCGTCATGAACGCCTGTCGCATTTTGCTTGCGACCAGTTTCGGGGCAAACCAGCCCAAGGTGCCATTAACGCCACGAACCCACTTTAACGCGCTCATCGCATTCTCCTCAGGCCGCAGCCTTCAGGTCAACGCACTGCCGATTTGGCGGCACGCAGTAATCGATCGGACAACTCTCCAGGCCCCAGCGCCCGCGCCAGAGCCAACCCACCCACCATCAAGGCCATGTCGGCCAGGGCTTTTTCGGTTTCTTCAGGGCTGGCCGCCAACTGCGCGACCATCAATTCCACATGCTCATTGAGCGCAACACGAAACGCTTCCGGCAGCCGCCCCAGTTCGCCGACCGATGCCGGGATCGGACAGGCCGATTCGGAGGAATCACGGTGCTTGCGCGACAGATAGAACGCTGCCACCAGCGCGCGGCGCTCTTCGCCGGTCAACTGCTCGTCCATGTCGGCAATCAGGTCGCGGCGGTGACCGAGCAATTGCCTGAACGCCTCGAGCATCATCGCGTCCTTGCTTTCGAAGTGTGCGTAGAAGCCGCCGACCGTCAGGCCCGCCGCACCCATCACTTCGCCCACGCTTGGCTCGGCCGGGCCGCGCTGAATCAGCGCTGCGCTGGCGGCCTTGAGGATGCGTTCGCGGGTTTGAGCTTTTTTATCGTTCATCGTCGCCTCCGAATATTACGATTGAAATATTATTCCCATAATAAATTTTAGCAAGTCATGGACATGACCGCTGGTCTGAAGAACAGTTTTTTTGGAAATGGGAGGATTTTTGTCAAACGCCAGACAAACAAAAGGGCCATTCAATAATTGAATGACCCTTATAAAATCCCGCAGAGCGGGTAATCGTGGCGTCCCCTAGGGGACTCGAACCCCTGTTACCGCCGTGAAAGGGCGGTGTCCTAGGCCACTAGACGAAGGGGACACAAACCCTTCTATACAACTGATCAGTGCTGAGTGCTGATCGATTCAAGGCCGGTGTGGCCAGACCTTGAACTGTAAAATTGGTGGAGCTAAGCGGGATCGAACCGCTGACCTCCTGCATGCCATGCAGGCGCTCTCCCAGCTGAGCTATAGCCCCGGATTTTTCGCCTCGCGGCGGAGCGACATCTTGCAACATCGCTTCTGTAAAACTGGCGTCCCCTAGGGGACTCGAACCCCTGTTACCGCCGTGAAAGGGCGGTGTCCTAGGCCACTAGACGAAGGGGACGCAAACCCTTCTATACAACTGATCAGTGCTGAGTGCTGATCGCTTCAAGACCGGTGTGGCCAAGTCTTGAAGTGTAAATTGGTGGAGCTAGACGGGATCGAACCGTCGACCTCTTGCATGCCATGCAAGCGCTCTCCCAGCTGAGCTATAGCCCCTCATCGTTGATGTCATCGCTGAGGACGGGGCGAATCTTAAGGGCGTATCGAAAGTCTGTCAAACTTATTTTTGAAAAATTTCAAAATTTTTTGCCGACATAACAACCACTTACCGCCCTCCCCCTCGTAAATTCAGGGGAAGCGCCGAAGAACGGGAGCAAAAGATCCCGGCCTTCGGCCATTACCGCAGAGGCAAACGCAATCAGGCGATAGCGCCCAACAGCTTTTCCCACTCTTTGTTTTCTTTCTTCGACACGCCGCCCAGCAGGTCAATGGCCTGGCGCAGACGGAAACGGGTCAGGTCCGGCCCGAGGATTTCCATCGCATCGAGCACCGACACCGAGCTGGCCTGGCCGGTGATCGCAGCGAACATCAGCGGCATGGCATCACGCAGCTTCAGCTCCAGGGACTCGACCACAGCCTGAATGGTTGCGGTGATGCTGTCCTTCTCCCACTGACGCAGGCTTTCGAGCTTCCACAGGATCAACTGCATCAACTGGCGGACCTGATCGCCCGACAGCTTCTTGGATTCGAACAGCTTGGCATCGGGGTTCACGCCACCGGCAAAGAAGAACCCGGCCAGTGGTGCCACCTGGCTGAAGGTTTCGACCCGGCCCTGCACGTGCGGCGCGATCTTCATCATGTATTCGGAGTTGAACGCCCACTTCTGCACGCGCGCGGCGAACTCTTCCACCGGCAGGTCGCGCAGCCACTGGCCGTTGAGCCACGACAGCTTCTCGATGTCGAAGATCGGCCCGCCGAGGGACACGCGCTTGAGGTCGAAGTTGTCGACCATTTCCTGCAGCGAGAACTTCTCGCGCTCGTCCGGCATCGACCAGCCCATGCGCCCCAGGTAGTTGAGCATCGCTTCGGGCATGAAGCCCATGCGCTCGTAGAAAGTCACCGAGGTCGGGTTTTTGCGCTTGGAAAGCTTGCTCTTGTCCGGGTTACGCAGCAGCGGCATGTAGCACAGCTCCGGTTGTTCCCAGCCGAAGTATTCGTAAAGCAGGATCAGCTTCGGTGCCGATGGCAGCCACTCTTCGCCACGCAATACGTGGGTGATGCCCATCAGATGGTCATCGACCACGTTGGCCAGGAAGTACGTCGGCAGGCCGTCGGTCTTCATCAGGACTTGCATGTCCATGCGGTCCCACGGGATCTCGACGTCGCCACGCAGCATGTCCGGCACCACGCAGACGCCTTCGCCTGGTACTTTCATCCGGATAACGTGGGGCTCGCCAGCCGCCAGGCGACGGGCGACCTCTTCCTTCGACAGCAGCAGCGCGCGGCCGTCGTAGCGCGGGGTTTCACCACGGGCCATCTGCTCGGCGCGCATCTGATCCAGCTCTTCGGCAGTGCAGAAGCACGGGAAAGCATGACCGAGCTCTACAAGCTGCTGGCAATACTTCTGATAAATATCGCCGCGCTCGCTTTGACGGTACGGACCGTGCGGGCCGCCGACGTCCGGGCCTTCGCTCCAGTCGATCCCGAGCCAGCGCAAGGCGTCGAAAATCTGCTGTTCGGACTCACGAGTCGAACGCAGTTGGTCGGTGTCTTCGATCCGCAGGATGAACTCACCGCCGTGTTGCTTGGCAAAGCAGTAGTTGAACAAGGCGATGTAAGCGGTACCTACGTGGGGATCCCCGGTAGGCGATGGCGCGATGCGAGTGCGGACGGTGGTCATGGCATGTCTCGAAAAGAAAAAAAGCAAAGTTCAAACAAGGCGCGAATGGTAACAGGCGATACCCGCCCGGCTCCAGCGAACAGGGCATTTAAGCCAAGGTTGCGGCTGTAACGCCCGTATGTCGCGGATATCGGCCGACGGCATTTACCGCTTATCGGCTGTATGCCAGATTTGCCTGCTGATAACTTCCCTTACAATTTCTCGACTACAGTTTGCCTCATGCCTGCCCAACTCAAGCGTCGCCTCTTCACGTTCCTGCTGATTGTCCTGCTGATTGCCGGGGGCCTGTTTGCCCATTGGTTCTTCAAGGGGCGCTTTTATGAAAGCACCGACAACGCCTATGTCCAGGGCGAGATCACCCGCGTGTCGAGCCAATTGGGCGCGCGTATCGATCAGGTACTGGTGCAGGACAACCAGCATGTCGAGAAAGGCCAGTTGCTGGTCAAACTCGAAGGCGACGACTTCCGCCTCGCTGTCGACCGCGCCAATGCCGCCCTGGCCACCCGCGAGGCCGAGCGCCTGCAAGCCCAGAGCAAACTGACCCAGCAGGCCAGCCTGATTGCCGCCAGCGAAGCGCAAGTCGCGTCCAGCCAGGCCAGCCTGGGTCGCTCGCAGATCGACCTGACCCGCGCCGAGACCTTGCGCAAACCCGGTTATGTCTCGGAAGAACGGGTGACCACCCTCTCCGCCGAATCCCACATTGCCCGCTCCCAACTGGCCAAGGCCCAGGCCGACGCACAAAGTCAGCGCCAGCAAGTCAACGCACTCACCGCAGAGATCAAACGCCTCGACGCGCAGATCGCCAACGCTAAAACCGATTTGGCCCAGGCCGAACTGAACCTGACCCGCAGCGAAATCCACGCCCCCATCAGCGGCCTGATCGGCCAGCGTGCGGCCCGCGAAGGCCAATACGTGCAGGCCGGCGCTTACCTGTTGTCGATCGTGCCGGACGAAGACATCTGGATTCAGGCCAATTTCAAGGAAACCCAGATTGGCCACATGCAGCCCGGCCAGGAAGCCGAACTGACCTTCGATGCCTACAGCGATACCCCGATCAAAGCCCGGGTCGACAGCCTGTTCGCCGCCTCGGGTGCGCAGTTCAGCCTGTTGCCGCCGGACAATGCCACGGGCAACTTCACCAAAGTCGTACAACGGATTCCGGTAAAACTGACGTTCTCCGCGGACAATCCACTACGCGGCAAGATCCGCCCGGGCATGTCGGTCACCGCCAAAGTGAACATCAAGGACGCGCCTGAAGAAATCACCCCCAAAGTGAGCCACAAAGACGCCCCTGACGATGGCCGGTGATCAACTGATCCGCCCGGTCGGCGAACCGACCCGGCGGGACTGGATTGCGGTGATGAGCGTGATGCTCGGTGCGTTCATGGCGGTGCTGGACATTCAGATCACCAACTCCTCGCTCAAGGACATCCAGGGCGCGCTGTCGGCGACCCTGGAAGAAGGCTCATGGATCTCCACCTCGTACCTGGTGGCGGAAATCATCATGATCCCCCTCACCGCCTGGCTCGTGCAGTTGCTGTCGGCGCGGCGCCTGGCGGTGTGGGTATCCCTCGGGTTCCTGGCCGCATCCCTGCTCTGCTCCATGGCGTGGAGCCTGGAAAGCATGATCGTGTTCCGCGCCCTGCAAGGCTTTACCGGTGGCGCGCTGATTCCGCTGGCGTTCACCCTGACCCTGATCAAGCTGCCGGAACACCACCGCGCCAAGGGCATGGCCATGTTCGCCATGACCGCCACCTTCGCCCCTTCCATCGGCCCTACCCTCGGCGGCTGGCTGACGGAGAACTGGGGCTGGGAATACATTTTCTATATCAACATCCCGCCTGGCCTGATCATGATCGCCGGCCTGATGTACGGCCTGGAGAAGAAAGAAGCCCACTGGGAATTGCTGAAAAGCACCGACTACGCCGGCATTCTCACCCTCGGCGTCGGGCTCGGTTGCTTGCAGGTGTTCCTGGAGGAAGGCCATCGCAAGGACTGGCTGGAATCGAGCCTGATCGTGACCCTGGGCAGCATCGCGCTGGTCAGCCTGATCAGCTTTGTGATCGTGCAGTTCTCCAAACCCAATCCGCTGATCAATCTCGGTATCCTCGGCAACCGCAACTTCGGGTTATCCAGTATTTCCAGCGTCGGGATGGGGGTCGGTTTGTACGGCTCGATCTACCTGTTGCCGCTGTACCTGGCGCAGATCCAGAACTACAACGCCCTGCAGATCGGTGAAGTGATCATGTGGATGGGCGTGCCGCAGCTGTTTCTGATCCCGCTGGTGCCCAAGCTGATGAAATACATCTCGCCCAAATGGCTGTGCACCCTGGGGTTCGGGCTGTTCGGGTTGGCGAGTTTTTCCTCGGGCGTGCTGAACCCGGACTTTGCCGGGCCGCAGTTCAATCAGATCCAGATCATCCGCGCCCTGGGCCAACCGCTGATCATGGTCACCATCTCGCTGATCGCCACCGCCTACATCCTGCCCCAGGATGCGGGATCGGCCTCGAGCCTGTTCAACATCCTGCGCAACCTCGGCGGCGCCATCGGCATCGCCCTGCTCGCCACGCTGCTGGATGCGCGGACCAAGGTTTACTTTGACTACTTGCGTGAATCCATCGTGCCGAGCAATCCGCAGGTGGCAGAACGGATCGCCTCGCTGGCTGACCGGCTGGGCAATGAAACGGCAGCACTGGGCAAACTCAGCGAGATCGCCCACCAACAGGCGTCGATCATGGCCTACAACGATGCGTTTCATTTTGTCGGGATTGCGCTGGGGATCAGCATGCTGGCGGTGTTGCTGACCAGGAAATTGCCGGAGGGGTTGAAGGCTGGGGAAGCGCACTGAGACCGAGTTGCCCCAATCGCGAGCAGGCTCACTCCTACAGGGATCACATTGAACCCTGTAGGAGCGAGCCTGCTCGCGATGAGGCCAGTTCAGACACTACAAATCAAACAGTGATCAACCGCTCGCGCAACTTGGCAATCTCGTCGCGCATCTGCGCCGCCGCTTCGAACTCCAGATCACGAGCAAGCTGATACATCTTCTCTTCCAGGGCCTTGATGCGCTTGGCGATCTCGCCCGGCGAGCGCAACTCGGCTTCGTATCGGGCGTTTTCCTCGGCGGCCTTGGCCATGCCCTTGCGCTTCTTGCTGCGCGAACCGGGCACGGTGGCACCTTCCATGATGTCGGCGACGTCCTTGAACACGCCTTTGGGGGTAATGCCATTGGCCAGGTTGAAGGCGATCTGCTTGTCGCGACGGCGCTCGGTTTCGCCGATGGCCCGCTCCATGGAACCGGTGATCCGGTCGGCATACAGAATCGCCCGACCGTTGAGGTTACGCGCCGCGCGGCCGATGGTCTGGATCAGCGAGCGCTCGGAACGCAGGAAGCCCTCCTTGTCGGCGTCGAGAATCGCCACCAGCGACACTTCCGGCATGTCCAGGCCTTCACGCAACAGGTTGATCCCCACCAGCACATCGAAGGTGCCCAGACGCAGGTCGCGGATGATCTCGACCCGCTCCACGGTGTCGATGTCCGAGTGCAGATAACGCACACGCACACCGTGGTCGGCCAGGTAATCGGTCAAATCCTCGGCCATGCGCTTGGTCAGCGTGGTGACGAGCACCCGCTCTTCCAGAGCGACACGCTTGGTGATTTCCGACAGCAAGTCGTCGACCTGGGTCAGTGCCGGGCGGATCTCGATTTGTGGGTCCACCAGCCCGGTCGGACGCACCACCATGTCAATGACGCGCCCGGCGTGCTCGGCTTCATAGTTGCCCGGGGTCGCCGAGACGAAAATCGTCTGCGGGCTGATGCTTTCCCACTCATCGAAACGCATCGGCCGGTTGTCCAGCGCCGACGGCAGACGGAATCCATATTCCACCAGCGTCTCTTTACGCGAACGGTCGCCTTTGTACATCGCACCGACCTGCGGAACGCTGACGTGGGACTCGTCGATCACCAACAAGGCATCGGCCGGCAGGTAATCGTAAAGCGTCGGTGGCGCCGCGCCGGCTTCGCGGCCGGACAGATAACGCGAGTAGTTTTCGATGCCGTTGCAATAACCCAGCTCGAGGATCATCTCCAGATCGAAACGGGTGCGCTGCTCCAGGCGCTGGGCTTCCACCAGTTTGTTGTTGGAGCGCAGGTATTCCAGGCGCTCCTGCAACTCGACCTTGATGCCTTCGACCGCGCCCATCAGGGTTTCCCGTGGCGTCACGTAGTGGCTCTTCGGATAGAAGGTGAAGCGCGGCAGTTTGCGAATGACTTCGCCGGTCAGCGGATCGAATGCCGACAGGCTTTCCACCTCATCGTCGAACAGCTCGATGCGGATCGCCTCGAAATCGGATTCCGCCGGGTGAATATCGATCACATCGCCACGCACGCGAAAGGTCGCACGGGCAAAATCCATGTCGTTGCGGGTGTACTGCAGGTCGGCCAGGCGTCGCAGCAGTTCACGCTGATCGAGCCGGTCGCCGCGATCCACGTGCAACACCATTTTCAGATAGGTTTCCGGGCTGCCCAGACCGTAGATGCAGGACACCGTGGTGACGATGATCGCGTCCTTGCGTTCCAGCAATGCCTTGGTCGCCGACAGACGCATCTGCTCGATGTGGTCGTTGATCGACGCATCCTTCTCAATGAAGGTGTCCGAGGACGGCACGTAGGCTTCCGGCTGGTAGTAGTCGTAGTAGGAAACGAAATATTCAACCGCGTTGTTCGGGAAGAACGCCTTGAACTCACCGTACAACTGCGCCGCCAGGGTCTTGTTCGGCGCCAGCACCAGCGTCGGGCGCTGCACCTGGGCGATCACGTTGGCGATGCTGAAGGTCTTGCCCGAGCCGGTCACACCGAGCAGCGTCTGGTGCGCCAGCCCGGCTTCGATGCCTTCGACCATCAGGCGGATGGCTTCCGGCTGATCGCCGGCGGGCTCGAAACGGGTGACTAGCTGGAATTCAGACATGAAATACCTCTGGATCACTCTTGCCGGTATAACCGACACGAACGAGAAAGACCGTAAACGACCGACTGTCGCCCGAAGAAAAAACTGGATTGTGCTCAATGTGGAGCCGATTGCCAGCGCTTTCAAGGCAAACGTCCTACATCGCGCAAAACCTTTGCCGACGCCATTCGACTAACGGTCGAAAAATAATCGGAAAAACTTAACCGAAAAGCCGAATCGCCTGTCGCCATTGATCGCGGATGGCCTCTATACTAGCTCCCCGTTTGTGCACCGCTCTAGTGCATTCGGCTGGAGCGCGACACGTCCCTCCACTCTCCATTCAGAGCCGCCGCAATAATGAGCCTGTTCTCCGCTGTCGAAATGGCACCACGCGATCCAATCCTGGGCCTCAACGAAGCATTCAACGCCGATACCCGGACCAACAAAGTCAACCTGGGGGTCGGTGTTTACTGCAACGAGGAGGGGCGAATTCCACTCCTGCGCGCCGTTGTCGAAGCCGAAACGATTCGCGCCGCTCAACACCTTTCCCGTGGCTACCTGCCAATCGACGGCATCGCCGCCTACGACCAGGCTGTGCAGAAATTGCTGTTCGGCAATGACTCGCCGCTGATCGCCGCTGGCCGCGTGATCACCACCCAGGCCGTTGGCGGTACTGGTGCTCTGAAAATCGGTGCCGACTTCCTCAAGCAACTGCTGCCAAACGCCGTTGTGGCGATCAGTGACCCGAGCTGGGAAAACCACCGCGCCCTGTTCGAAACCGCCGGTTTCCCGGTGCAGAACTACCGTTACTACGACGCCGCGACCCACGACGTGAACCGTACCGGCATGCTGGAAGACTTGAACGCGCTGCCAAACGGCTCGATCATTGTGCTGCACGCTTGCTGCCACAACCCGACTGGCGTGGACCTGAGCCCGGCGGACTGGAAAAACGTCCTGGACGTCGTTAAAGCCAAAGGCCACGTGCCGTTCCTCGACATGGCGTATCAGGGCTTTGGCGATGGCATCGACGAAGATGCCGCTGCCGTACGCCTGTTCGCTGAATCGGGCCTGACTTTCTTCGCCTCCAGCTCGTTCTCCAAGTCGTTCTCGCTGTACGGCGAGCGCGTGGGCGCCCTGTCGATCGTCAGCGAATCGAAAGAAGAAAGCGCGCGCGTGTTGTCGCAAGTCAAACGCGTGATCCGCACCAACTACTCCAACCCGCCGACCCACGGTGCCAGCGTTGTCGCTGCTGTGCTGAACAGCCCGGAACTGCGCGCCCATTGGGAAGCCGAACTGGCCGAAATGCGCTTGCGCATTCGTGGCATGCGCACCCAGATGGTCGACCTGCTGGCCAAAAAAGCGCCTCAGCGCGATTTCAGCTTCGTCGGTCGTCAGAGCGGCATGTTCTCCTACTCCGGTTTGACCGTTGAGCAGGTTCACCGCCTGCGCAACGAGTTCGGCATCTACGCCCTGGACACCGGCCGCATCTGCGTGGCCGCGTTGAACCAGAGCAACATCGAGGTGGTGACGGACGCTATCGTCCAGGTCATCTGATTACGCCTTGAAATGAAAAACGGGAAGCCATGTGGCTTCCCGTTTTTTTATTTGTCGCCTCTAAACTCCACACAATCCAAAATGTGGGAGCGAGCCTGCTCGCGATAGCGATGTACCACCACTAATGGTGAATGTGCTGTTGCCATCGCGAGCAGGCTCGCTCCTACAGGTTTTGTGTACACCCTGGAATTCCTGCGAGAACCCACATGAAAAACGATGACCTGCGCGCCGACCGCGATGACCTGGATGACCTGGATCACTTCACCCCCCGCGCCCCGACAAAACGCGGCAACAACCTGGTGATGCAAGTGGCCGCCGGTGTGTTTCTCGGCGGCCTGGCCCTGTGGCTGGTGCAATTGGGTGCCACGGCGCTCTACGCCAAGCTGATGCTTGCCACGATCACCTTCGGCGGTTAAGCCAGTTCGATCGCACGCTGGCTGGCAGCATCGTCGTAGGCGACATACAGCGATTCCGCGACCTGGCTCTTGATCGCTTTAGTGCTTTCCAGGCCGAGGACAAACCCTTCGGCCTTGCCGCCAGCACGGTTCAATGCTTCAGCGGTGCTGGCTTGAGTGATGGCGTCGAACAACTTTTCGGCGTGGGGGCCGACACCTTTGGGCAGGCTGATCTGAGAGATGCTCATGAGTGCACCCCGTGGTATCGAGGTGTGAGGGTCAAATGATTCATGGCGCGTACCTTTTCGGCGAATGGCCGGCAGCGCGTGTCACCACTTCCGGGCGGCCATGGTAGACCTCTGGTGCGATTCTGGTAACCGCCAATGACCGCGAAACCACCATCCGCCACCACGAATCCGTCCAATTGCCATTCGGTGCTTGACTTCTCTTTTTGAATCAGTAACATAGGCGCCATTCCGCGATAGCTCAGTTGGTAGAGCAAGTGACTGTTAATCACTGGGTCCCTGGTTCGAGTCCAGGTCGTGGAGCCATACAAGGTTCCAGAGAAGGCTTTCAAAATCTCTGAAACCACCGAAAAACCCGCCTTCTCAGGCGGGTTTTTTCGTTTTGGCGTTCCGTGGAATCCCGGTGGGCGATGGTACGACCCGCAAGGCTTTGATCGATGCCCACTTCAGATCATTGCCATCCCCCTACCCAACTGCCCTGCAGCAACCTATCCAAACGTGGCCATTTCCTTGCGCCAACCTGCGCAGCCTCCACCCGCCCACGTCTTCGGAAGTGTTCAGGAGGCCAGATCATGAGATGCCCAAGCTCCCGGTCGTAAGGAGCCGAAAGTCCCGCGTTAGTGGACAACCCTCACAGGTCGCAGGGGCCTTGATCCCTGATAGCACTCAACAGTCCAGTAATCGTCATCCCATGAAGCGATTTTCCTATTGTTCGGGAGCAAATTATCAATACCTTCGATTGCGTTGATAGTGAAAATCAGTACGAGCACTTTGTCTGCCTACCAACTGGATGGTAGTTTATTAGCAAGTTTTTAGATAACTGCAATCAACACCATCCCTGTGAGAATCCCATGCAAGATTGGAAGCAAACCCGCAAAGACATCAATACTCGCCTGGTAGAACTAAACGGCCTGTCTCCGGAAACAATGAAAGGCATGGCGGCGCTCGGCGCTGCTGGCGGCAAGACCAACCATCTGGATGCAAAAACTCGGGAGCTGATCTCCCTCGCCGTGGCCGTGACCACCCGCTGCGACGGCTGCATCGCCTTCCACGCCGCCGAAGCCAGGAAACTTGGCGTCACCAGTGAAGAAGTCGCCGAAGCACTCGGCGTGGTAATCAACATGAACGCCGGTGCCGCGTTGGTGTACAGCACACATGTGCTGGACGCATTCGATAAGTCGTAAATCAAACACTGACTTTCAACCTGTTAACGACTTCGAGACTCATCATGAATAAGCTGCTCACCCCTTACGATCTGTCCGGTACTGCGCTAAAAAACCGGGTCGTCATGGCCCCCATGACCCGCACCCGGACCCTGGACAACATCCCTAACGAGTTCACCACGCTGTATTACGCACAGCGTGCTTCTGCTGGTCTGCTGATCACCGAAGGCCTGCCGATTTCCGACGAAGCCCGTGGCTACTTGTACACCCCAGGTATTTATGCCGACGAACACTTGCCAGGCTGGCGTCAGGTCACCGACGCGGTGCATGCCAAGGGCGGGAAGATCTTCGCGCAGTTATGGCACGTTGGCCGCATGTCCCATATTTCGGTGCATGGCATGGTGCCGGTTTCTTCGGGCACTCAGCCGGCGGTCGATACCACGGTATATGCCTGGATCGAGCCAGGCGAATCCGGTCCTGTGCAACCCAGCGTGCCCCGTGCGCTGGAAACGGATGAAGTGAAACGTGTCATCGCTGACTTTGTGAAGTCTGCGCGTATGGCGATGGAGGCCGGTTTTGACGGTGTCGAAATCATGGCCGCCAACGGGTTCCTGTTCGATCAGTTCCTCAGCAGCGCCTTGAACACCCGTACCGACCAGTACGGTGGCTCGATCGCCAATCGCCAGCGCTTTGTGCTGGAAACCATTGACGCGATTTCTGCCGAAATCGGCGGCTCGAAGATTGGCGTACGGTTCTCGCCGTTTGGCCGCCTGTATGACTTTGGCGTGTACGAAGGTGAAGCACAAACCTGGATGAGCATGGCGGCAGCGCTTAATGAACGCGAACTGGCCTACGTCCACCTGAACTACCAACCGACCATCGTCGCCGCTGAAACGCCGCCGGGGTTCGGCGCCGCGTTCCGTGAAGCCTACAAGGGCACCTTGATGGCCGCCGGCGGGTTTAACCAGGCCCTCGCCGAGTCGGAACTGGTTAAAGGTGAACTCGACTTGATCGCCTTCGGTACGGCCTACATCGCCAACCCCGATCTGGTGGAGCGCATGCAGAACGGCTGGCCACTGGCAGAGGGCGACCGCGCGACTTACTACGGTGTCAGCGATCGCATTGCCAAGGGTTACACCGACTACCCGCAATACGTTGCAGCCAAAGCCTGATTATTCGAAGAGGTCAAAAGCGGAGATTGGGGAATCGCTGGCGAACCCGTGACTGCGAAGGATGTATTGAAACTGCAAGCATGTGAGTAAAGGGTTTCATCCCCACCGCAGATGGAGGAGGCTCAGTTAGATCGCCTCTTCCAACTCCGCAAGAATGGCTTTTTTCATGGCTCCGACTGAACGGGATCCGGGCATGACCCGCAGCAACCGCCCCTCATGGAACACCGCCAGGGATGGCACCGCCCGGATACCGTACATTTGCGCGATCGTCGGGGACACCGCCACATCAATCTTTGCAAAAGCCGCCAGGGAGTGAAGCTTTTCTTCCAAGGCATGGAAGACCGGCTTCATCTCCTGACAAGGCTTGCACCAGGACGCTGAAAACAGCAAGACGCTGCTGCCTTTGGCCACAAAGCGGGCGAACTGCTGAGCACTCAACTCAACGATACGGCTCATTTGGATCTCGCTCTCAATATGGATGGAGGGCGGCACAACCCAGTGCCGCACCGCGTCTGCCGATCAAATTTTGCAGCCATCCATGCCGCAGACTTGACTGCTGAATGTGTCATCTTCGACTTTCGACTTCTCCTGCATCTTGTTCAGCGCTTCAAGAAAAACAGCCTCAGGCTGAGCACCGGACAATGAGAAGGCATTATCGAATACAAACAAGGGCACGCCCGAACCTAGTTGCGCGGCGATATGTTCGTCTTCCTCCATCTCTTCGCGCAATTCAACGGATGACCACGCCAGTTGGATTAACGCGTCCAAAACGCCTGCGGCCTTGGCTATGGCCTCCAGGCTGCCGCGATCAAACAGCGACTGACCATGGGCGGTGCTTTGCTCATACAGCGCCTCGACCAGGCGTTTTTTGACGGCTTCGTCCGCAACCGCCTTGACCAGTACATGGGCATCTGCGGTATCGCCAAACAGCATGCTGTCAAAGCGGTAATCAAGCCCATCGGCCCGACCATATTTACTGACGGTGTTCATCATCGCGACAGCGGAATCCGGATTGCCGAGCTTGCGTTCAAGGGCTGCGATCATAGGCTCTGGCGCGTGATTCGCCGCCAGGCGATAGGCCCTGACGTTGACTTGTACATTGTCTTTTTCAGCAAATTTATCGAGCGCCTGCTCGAATCGACGCTTGGCTATCCAGCACCAAGGGCAAACAAAATCAGACCAGATATCCACTGCATATTTTTTCGAATAAGTTTGCATGACTCGTCCTGTGCTCAAAGAAATCAAGACCGCGTTGCCAGCATTCAGCCTGCTTTCACCTGTACTGAGTGAAGGCGTGAAAGCTCCCGCGATGGGTAATGTTGTTCAGTTAAGGACGTTGTAGGAGCGAGCTTGCTCGCGATGGACTCAAGAGCGCCCCGTTCAGCCAGTCAATACGCGTTATCGTTAACGACCATCGCGAGCAAGCTCGCTCCTACCATCAGGCCCGAACAGCCATAATTCCAGCATCCACGTCCCAGATTGCGCCGGTCACCCAGGACGTCCTGTCCGACAGCAGGAACAGGATGGTGTTGGCGACGTCTTCGGGAACGCCGACTCGTCCCAACGGGTGGAAATCGTTCAGCGACTTCATCGCTTCCGGGATCGCCTCTTTGTCCATGAACCCTTCATAGATCGAGGTGTGAACGATCCCTGGCGAGACGGCGTTGACCCGGATACCCGAGGGAGCCAATTCAATGGCCAGGTTGCGTGTCAGCGCATGCAGACCTGCCTTTGCCATGGAGTAGGCAGAGGCCGGCGAACCTGCCAATGCGGCCTGTGCACCGATGGAGCCGACGTTGACAATTGCCCCCTCAAGCCTGGCGGCCAGCATGTTCTTGACCACGGCCTGAGTGATGAAGAAGGTCGCACGATTGAGAGACAGGTACATGTCGTACTCAGCCTCATCGTGCTCGGTGAACGGCTTGGGAATAAAGATCCCGGCGGCGTTCACCATCAGGCTGATATCGCTATGGTTGGCATTGATTTCGTTGCGAACGAAATTCATGCCCTCTTCAGTCATCAGGTTGGCGACGATCACCGACACAGGGCCCAGCGGACTCAGCTCGTTACACACTGCATCGGCCTTGTCTTGCTTGCTGCCGGTGAGCACCACGCTGCCGCCTGCCTTGAGCACCATGCGGGCCGTTTCCAGGCCCATGCCACTGGTGCCACCGACAACCAGCAGTTTTTTACCTTTGAAAAAATCGTTCATTGCAGACTCCGGTTATCCAGATTTCGTAAGGGCCGGCACCAGGGCAACTAGCCGCCTACCGGTGCGAGCCAGGTTTGAATCTGTTTGAAACAGGCGAATCAGCCCTCACGCACTTCCAGGGTCGGCACCATGCGGATGGCTTTCGAGAAGTTGGCGTAGTTGACCGAGGTTTTGAGCACCACGTTGTGCAGCTCTTCAACACGCTCACGGGAGGCGTCGGTATGCAGGCGAATCACTACACTCACTTCGTCGTAGCCCGGGTTGACGCTTTCGTCGATACCCAGAAAACCACGCAGGTCGAGGGTGCCGTCAGTCTCGATTTCCAGGCTGTGAATCTTGATCCCCATCATCGCGGCGTTGGCGGCATAACCGACCGACATGCAGGCGTTGAGAGCGGCCATCAGCAGCTCTTGAGGGTTAGGCGCAGTGTTTTGGCCCAGCAATTCATCAGGCTCATCGGCGACGATTTCGAAATCCCGCGAATAGGTTTCACCGGCCAGACTGTAGCGATTGACTTTGGCCACTGTGCGAGTCTGGCCTTTCCACTGAGTCTTGACGTTGAAGCTCGCGTGGCGCTTGGTCGCATCCTCAGCAACGCCTTGGGCAAACTGCTGGAGTGCGGCGACATCGATACCATTCAGGTTGTTGCTCATGTGTTCGATCCTCTTCGGATGGACCGGGCGGCTGGCCCGAAAGAGAAATAAGCCTACCAACTAGTAGGTCGACCATCAACAGATTATTCTTCTTATAACCCATCGCCCAAAAAACAGCTTCGGCAGAGTTTTCCTGAATAGGGATAACTGCGGGTCACACACCGCAAGTTCAGACATGGGCAGGTATCCGCAACCCAAACGCGAGACTAGACGTACGCTCGTCAGATTGAGTGCGCGCAAAAAGAATTCAGAGAGTGTGAGCCAGACGGCTGAAACCACTTACGAGGCAGGAAAACGGACCGAGCCAGCAGGCGCAGAATCGGTCGTTTTATGACGCAGTAAAAAGCTGATCAAGTCTCAGTGATGCGTTTCGGTAACCCGAAGCCCATCCAAAATGAAAGCAAATCCGGAAGACTGTTCGTAATTGTCGTTCAGCGCCCAAGATACAAAGCTGCCACCTTCCAACGTATTCAAGATGAACCTGGCAACCTTCACGCCGTCCAGCTCAGCCTTGAGCTCCCCTGCCGCTTGGCCCAGTGCGATATTGGCCTGAAGCCAATTGAGATGGATCTCGAAAAAGTCCCGCGTCAATGCCTTCAGGCTTTCAGGCAAAGCCAGCAATTCCGCCGCCAGGGCGCCGCAGAGCGGAAGCATCGCGTTTTTACTGCTTTGTGCGAACATCAAGGCGAAGGCATTGAGCCGATCGATAATGCCGGTATTTTCATCATTGATGCATTCCAGCTGAATCTTGAACCGGAACAGATAACTCTCAACGATGGCAATCGCCAGACTTTCCTTGGTGGGAAAGTGGTGGTGAATACTCGCCTTCCTGATACCGATGTCTTCCGCCAGATCGGCATAACTGAAAGCTGCGTAGCCCTTGGTACGCAACAGAATCTCAGCGCTGGTCAGGAGGTCGGTGCGTGTACTCATGATGCCGTTTCCAGATTTATCAATGCGGCATCATAAATTAGTACTTCTTCATAAGACAGCGCTCAGCGTGCGCACCTATGACTCCCCCCGAAAAACCCGCCTTCTGGCGTAATGCTGTTCAGTGTAGGAGCGAGCTTGCTCGCGATGGACTCAAGAGCGCCGCGTTTAGCCAGCAAATACGCGTCATCGTTGACGACCATCGCGAGCAAGCTCGCTCCTACAAAGAATCAGCATTGGCCTTCTCAGGTGGTTTTTTTCGTTTTGGCGTTCCGTCGAATATGACCTACGACTAAAATTTTGTGGTCAGGTCAGCGGCGAGAGGACGGGGGGCGCCCTATTCACCAGGCTTGCCTGCTTATTCGCTGCTTCAGTTTGCCCCGTATGGTCAGGACGGATCTTGAACCAGATGGCGTACATCGCCGGCAGGAACACCAGCGTCATGATGGTGCCGACGAAGGTGCCTCCGATCAGCGTGTAGGCCAGCGTCCCCCAGAAGACGGAGTGTGTCAGCGGAATGAATGCCAGGATGGCCGCAAGCGCTGTCAGCAGTACCGGGCGGGCACGTTGCACCGTGGCTTCGACCACTGCGTGAAACGGGTCCAGCCCTTCTTGCGCGTTGTGATGGATTTGCCCGATCAGAATCAGCGTATTGCGCATCAAAATGCCCGACAGCGCGATCAGACCGACCAGAGCGTTGATACCAAACGGCTGCTGGAAGATAAGCAGTGTCGGCACCACACCAATCAACCCCAGTGGCGAGGTGAGGAACACCATGATCATCGCCGAGATCGAACGGACCTGCACAATGATGACCAGCAGCGTCAGGGCAATCATGATCGGGAATAACGGCAACATCGCTTTACCGGCCTTGCCCGACTCCTCGATTGCACCCGCCTGCTCGATCCGGTATCCGCCAGGCAGCTTGTCGATGACTGGTTGCAGCTCCTTCATGATCACGCTCGAGACGTCCGGTGGCTGCAAGCCTTCGGCGATGTCGCCACGCACGGTGATGGTCGGCGTGCGGTCACGACGCCGCAGGATCGGATCTTCCATACGCACATCGACCGCTCCCACCTGGGACAACGGAATCCGCTGCCCCGCCGCACCGACCAGCGTAAAGCCTTCTATCCTGGCGGGATCGAGCCGGATATCACCCGCTGCGCGACCCACCACCTGCACCGAACGAATGTCCTCACGAACCGCGGTGATCGGTACTCCGGTCAGCAGGAACTGCAATTGCTGCGCGACTGAATTTGACGTCAACCCCACCGCCTCCAGGCGATCCTGATCCAGAGCAAAATGCAGCGTCGGCGTCAGCGGTCCCCAATCGGTGTTGACGGTTCTCATCATCGGGCTCGACTGCAACACGTCCTGTACCTGGCCCGCAATCTCGCGCAACTTTGACGGATCAGGCCCCATCACCCGGTAGGCAACAGGGAATGGCGAGTACGGACCAAACACAAGCTGAGTCACCCTGACCCGCGCTTCCGGGGCAAGTCCGTCAGCCGTCGCTTCGCGGATACGGAACTTGAGGGCCTCACGCGCCTCCTGGCTGTCCGTCAGCACCACAATCTTCGCGAACGACGGATCAGGGAGCTCCGGCGCCATTGCCAGATAGAAGCGCGGCGCGCCTTGCCCGATATAGGCCGTGACAATTTTTGCCTCAGCCTGCTTTTGCAGCCAGGCCTCTATCCTGGCGGTGGTCGCGCTGGTCTGCTCAATGGAGGCCCCATAAGGCATTTGCACTTCAATCAATACCTCGGGACGGTCCGAGGTCGGGAAGAACTGCTTCTTGACCAGGCTCATCCCGAGGATCGCCACGACAAACGAAGCGATGACAGTGCCGGCCACCAGCCATTTGCGAGCGATGACTCGCGTCAAAACCCGGCGGAAGCGGTTGTAGCCGGGAGTGTTGTAGATGGCCGCATGACCACCCTCGACTTTCTTGATGTTCGGCAACAGCTTCACCCCCAGGTATGGGGTAAAAGCGACCGCAACCACCCAGGAGGCAATCAGGGCAATGCCCACGATCCAGAACATGTTGCTGGTGTACTCGCCGGCTGTCGATTGCGCGAAGCCGTTGGGCATAAAGCCGATAGCCGTCACCAGCGTGCCGGAAAGCATCGGCGCGGCCGTATGACTCCAGGCGTACGCGGAGGCTTTGATGCGGTCGTAGCCCTCTTCCATTTTCACCACCATCATTTCGATGGCGATGATGGCGTCGTCCACCAGCAATCCGAGCGCCAGAATCAACGAGCCAAGGGTGATACGGTCAAAGTTCTTTCCAGTGGCCGCCATCACCACAAACACCACGGCCAACGTCAACGGCACAGCCGCAGCGACCACAACGCCTACCCGCCAGCCCATGCTGAGAAAGCAGACCAGCATCACCACAAGCAGCGCGACGAAGAACTTGACCATGAACTCGCCGACGGCCGAGTCGATGTTCACAGATTGATCGGTGACCTTCCCAAGCGTCATGCCCAGCGGCATGCCTTCATTGATTTTGCTGGTTTCTGCGTCCAGCGCCTTGCCCAGGTCCAGACCGTTCCAGCCCTCACGCATCACGACCCCCAGCAACAAGGCTTCTTCACCGTCATTGCGCACGAGAAAGGTTGCCGGATCTTCATACCCACGTTCGATCGTCGCCACGTCGGCGAGCTTGAGCGTGCGCCCCTGAACCGCAATGGGCGTGTCACGAATCTTTTGCACCTTATCGAAGGCGCCATCCAGCCGGAGGAAGACCTGTGGCCCATTGGTTTCGATCGAACCGGCGGGCGTGAGCACGTTTTGATTATTCAGCGCGGCAAAGATGTCCTGAGGAGATACACCCAAGGTGGCCAACCGATCATGGGAAAAGGAAACAAAGATACGTTCGGGCTGCTCCCCAATAATGTTGACCTTCTTCACGCCCGGCACATGCAACAGTTGTTGGCGCAACGACTCTGCATCACGCACCAACAGTCGCTGCGGCTCGCCTTTGGCTTTCAGGGCGAAAAGCGCAAATGTCACGTCCGAAAACTCGTCGTTGACCATTGGCCCGATGACACCCGCCGGCAGCTTCCTGGCCTCGTCGTCGAGTTTTTTACGCGCCTGATAGAACTCCTCCTGCACTTGCGAGGGCGGCGTACTATCGAGCAGCGACACCATCGTGAAAGCAAGGCCAGGACGGGTGTAGGTTTCCGTGCGGTCATACCATTTCAGTTCTTGCAGGCGTTTTTCAAGTGGCTCTGCTACCTGGTCCTGCATCTCCTGCGCCGTGGCGCCCGGCCACGCGGTAATGACCGTCAACTGCTTGACCGTAAACGGAGGATCTTCCGCACGCCCCAGCTGAAAGAATGCCAGGATGCCCGCAACGGCAATCAGGAAGATCAGAAACACCGTGATAGAGCGCTCACGAACGGCGATCGCGGAAAGATTGAAACGCCCCTCGCTCATGGACGACCCCCGGCAAACTTGACGTCATCCTGTTGAGGCAATCTCACCTCTTCACCTTCGCGCAACAGATGTGCGCCTAACGCTACGATCTGTTCGCCGACCTTGAGGTCGCCCGCGACTCGCACTGTGTCGTCGCTCAAGCCCAGGATTTGTACAGGTCGCCAGGCCACCTTCGCCGGTGTACCGGCGATGACCCACACGCCAGTGCCTTGGCCTGGGTCATAAACGGCAGCGATCGGTACTTGCAGCCCCTGCCCTTGCGTGGAGCCTTCAGCGATCCGAAGCGTGACGGTCGAACCTATCGGTGCATTGGCCAGCGCGCCTTCAAGCACATACCGCGCCTCGAAGGTACGTGTCATTCGGTCGGCCGAGTCAGACAGCAGCCTCAGCTTCGCTGTAACAGCATCCGTGGCATTGCCATAAAGCGTCGCCTGCGCGGCGGATCCGGCTGCAGGGCGCAACGTCTCGGGCAGGTGCACGATCGCTTCGCGCTGCCCCGCCCGCGCCAGCCGAACCACGGGCTGTCCCGGGCTGACGACCTGTCCGGGCTCGGCGAGCGTCTCCACCACAACGCCGTCGGAATCCGCCAACAGCACCGCATAACCAGAAGCATTGCGGGCTACATCAGCCTGCGCTTCAGCGGCGCCAAGCTGCGCCTTTGCGGTATCCGCTGCGGCTTTGATCTGGTCATAGGCCGATGCGGAAATAGCACCTGCGGCAACCAGGTTGCGATATCGCGCCTCGTCATCTGCTGTCTGTTTGGCTCGGGCCCGAGCTGCCATCACCGACTCTTGCTGTGCTCGCGCCTGCAACCCCAGGTCGATCGGGTCGAGGCGCATGAGTGGCTGACCACGTTTAACGGTCTGACCAGTGTCAACCAGACGCTCGAGTACCTTGCCTGATACCCGAAAGCCAAGGTCGCCCTGGACGCGGGCCACCACAACACCCGTGAAAGAGCGCGAGACGTCGGACGAAGCCTGAACAGCAGCGGACCTCACCAAAGGGGTATGCGTGCGTGGATCCTCAACGGTGGATGAGTCGCCACATGCCGTCAGGACGAGAGGCAACAAGCAAGCGGCAATGGGGAAAGGTCGAAGCCGGCGCATAGGTTCCCTTACTTGAAAATAGGACGAATGCCACATTCTCATCCTAGTGACCATAAGTGTCAATGGTCACTAATCGTGAAACATCCAGCCTCTCAAACCCAATACAAAAACCGCCGTCCCCATTGAATGAATCCAAGAATTCGCTCAAAGCACCTCAATTGACAGCGTGTGACTATTGCGCAATATGGTCACAAATATCCTCTATTGAAGGACTCTCAATGCCTCCCCTCCGCCCCATTGCTCTTTTGGTCAGCGCCGGCTTATTGGCAGGTTGCGCGGTCGGTCCGGACTACCATCGTCCAGACGCTCCGCTTCCGGATCGTTACCTGGGTCAGCCTTCTGTCGAACAGCGGCGTGGAGCGACGCCGACCAGCCTTGTAGCCTGGTGGGAAGGCTTTGGTGATCCAGTGCTGACCGACTTCATCTCCAGGGCGCTTGAGCAGAATCTGGACCTGGCGCAGGCGTCGGCGCGAGTCACGCAGGCGCGGGCCGGACTAGGTGCTGCAAATGCCGCTTTACTCCCCTCAGGGAACGTCAGCGCACAGGCCGCGCGCTCCTACCAGTCAATCGAGACGCCGCTCGGCCAGGTGTTGAACTCAACGCCTGGCAACGATCGGTACGCAAGTTCCTACGAGGCCAACCTCGATGCCACCTGGGAGGCCGATGTCTTTGGCGGATTGCGCCGTGGACGCGAGGCTGCTCTGGCCGAATACCAGGCTTCCCGGGCGGGCGTCGTTGCCACAAGGCTGGCCATCGCCGCGCAGACCGCTGATATCTACATCACTGTCCGCGGACTGCAGACCCGACTGGACATTGCGAATCGGCAAGTCAAAACGCAGCAGGAGTTGCTGGAGAAAGTCCAATTGCTCTACAGCAAGGGGCTCGCCGCCAACTATCAGGTTCGCCAGACCGAGGGGGAGCTAGCGCAGGTCCGAGCGACAGTGCCGGTCCTGCAGACCGGTCTGGATGCTGCCATGAATTCGCTGGATGTAATGCTCGGCACGCCGCCAGGCACTCACCGCACGCAACTGGCAAGTGCGGGGAGCATTCCTGTAGCGCCGCAGTTAAAGGCGATGGGAACGCCGGCCGATTTGCTGCGCCGCAGGCCGGATCTCATTGTGGCTGAGCGCCATCTTGCAGCCTCAAACGCACGCATCGGCGAGGCGATTGCCGAGTACTACCCGAAATTCTCCCTTAGCGCATTGCTGGGCAGTGCCACGGCTGTATCCGCAGGCAACCTTTTTACCGGCGGCGCCAGCCAGTCGGCGGGCGTATTGGGACTGCGCTGGAGACTCTTCGACTTCGGTCGCATAAACGCCCAAATCGACCAGGCCAAGGGACAGGAAGCCGAAACCCTGGCCGCTTACCGTCAGTCTGTGCTGCGCGCCACCGAGGATGTCGAGAACGCGTTGTCCTCACTGGTGAATCGGGAAGCTCAGGCAACCATCCTCACCGCTGGAGAGGCGTCTCTGACACAGGCTCGCCAATCGTCGTTCATCGCCTATGAGAAAGGCACGGCCAGCCTGATCGATGTCCTGCACGCTGACGAGACGATGCTGCAGGCTTCTGATGCCCGGGCTCAAGCACGAACGGAATCGGCACGAGCGGCGGTTGCGGCATTCAAGTCGCTAGGTGGTGGCTGGCAACCTCCTGAAGCCCAGCCTGTTGCGACACGATGAGCTGATAAGCTGACGTAGCACTTGATGAACGTACCTCCACGCCCTCTCTTCGCTACTACCCAACCCGAGAGCGGGATTCGCTCATCGACTCACGACCATTGCTCTCGGGCCGCGCTGTTGCGATGCGCTCAGCAACCCATTGCTCAATAGAAACCAACCGGAGTACAGCGAAATGAAATCGAACGAGAATTCCTGGGTGCTCATCACCGGAGCATCAGGCGGATTTGGCGAAGAGTTTGCCCGGCAGTATGCAGCGCAGGGAAAATCGCTCGTTCTGGTAGCAAGAAGGCTGAGTAAACTCCAAGCGCTATCGGCGCAGTTGCGCGAACGCTTCGGCGTTGATGTGATCGTCGAACAAGTAGACCTGTCTTCGATCTCGGCAATTATCGATCTGCATGAGCGACTCAGCGCGCGCAATATAGTGATCGATGTCCTCATCAACAATGCAGGGCATGGATTGCAGGGGCCTTTCCTGGATCAACCTCTGGACCAGTCACTGACCATGATCGATCTGGATATCGCCAGCCTTACAGCCCTGACACGCCTTTTCGGGGCCGACATGCGAGCCCGCAAACGGGGGCACATCCTGATGGTCTCAAGCTTGCTGTCCTTCCAGGGCGTGAAGAACTTCGCCGTTTACTCTGCCGCGAAAGCCTATGTTCTTCGCTTCTCTGACGCGCTGCATCGCGAGCTGAAAAATGACGGTGTCGTCGTTACCGCACTTTGCCCAGGGTTGTCGGACACCGGATTTGCAGAAAGCGCCAGGCAAAAGATCACGCCGATCTTGAAATGGGTGATGATGCAGCCACAACCCGTCGTGCGTGCAGGAATCCGTGCACTGCAAGCCGGACGCATGAGTGTCGTGCCAGGTTTTGGCAACAAGGCCATCACTGTCTTGACGTGGGCCACGCCACGTCGGTTTCATCAGAGCCTGATGGCGCAGGTGATGGGAGTCTGAGGGAGGACGACAAAGAGGCCTTTTACCTGAGGGGAAAGGCTCGATATATGCTCTTGAAGGTCGGGAGGCGCGCTCCCGACCGGACAGCTATCGCGTGACAGCACTCAACTAGAAGCGGTAACTGACAGAAGTACCGAGCCCGTTCGCACTGTTCTTGTATTTGGCACTGTATGCACCTCTGGTCGGCGAGGTTTCGTTGACCTGCACGCTCTCCTCCCACAGGTAGGAATAAGCAACATCGATCGTGACGTTGTCCGCCGGAGTCCAGCCGGCACCGACGCTGATAACCTTCCGGTCGCCTGTAGGAATGCGTGGTCCCCGGTTGGTGTTGTTGGTGGGCGACTGATCAACCGAAAAACCTGCGCGCAGTACCCATTGGTTGTTCAGTTGGTACGCCGTACCAATAGCGTGTGCCCATGTATCGTGCCAATTCTGTTCTTCGGTAATGGTGCCCAGCGCGCCGCTCAACACGGGGGGTAATCCTGTGTTCTCGATGGTTAATTCCTTGAAGCGACTCCAGCGAAACCAGGTGCTCCCCAAGTAGAGAGTCCAGTCGTTATCAAGCTGATGAGTCACCGAGAAATCCACTGACTCTGGTGTATTCACATCCAGCGAAGCGTCATAACTCTGGCCGCTGACCCCCAACACGCTAAAGATGCCGTTAGTGACCTTGGTCTTGGCATCCAATTGATAACTGACTTTGGAATGGTAGGTCATGCCCAAACGGGTTCGGTCTGTAGCCTGCACCAGGATACCGGCGTTGAAACCGAGGGCCGTGTCGTCGCCAGTGCTTTTGAGTTTTCCGTCGTTGCGACCAGGGCTGAGTGGGTTGGGCACCATCCCGGATATCTCACCGCCGATACGGTTGATGGTGGGACCGAACCCGATCGAAACTTTGTCGTTGAAGGCATAGCTGATGGTGGGCTGGAACGTAAGTGTCGTGACCTCGCTTTTATTGGCGTAGTAACGCCCGGCATAACCGCTGCCATAGTCCGTCATCAGACCGAAAGGTACATAAAAACCCACACCAAACGCCCAATGCTCATCGATGGGTTTGACGTAGTAACCCATCGGCACCGTGGTCGTGGGCACCATGTCACCATCTTCCTGACCTCCGAATGTACTGCGGGTCTGGCTTATGTCGGACTTCGCGAAAAGCGTCGCCGCCCCCCCGCTGACCTGCTCCCTTTTCAAGCGAGACATCCCCGCGGGATTACCGAAGACCGTGCTCGCATCTTCAGCAGAGGAGGAGCGACCGGCAAACCCGGATCCCATCCCACTGATGCTTTGTTCATTGAGAGCGAAGCCGCTTGCAAAAACGTTTGAGGATGCGAGCACGACAGCAAGGCCTAATGGGCTCTTGAGCAATATTGTTTTCATTGTTTGAACTCTATGGGTATCACGGAGATGAAGCAGTAGAAGCGACGCAGTCCCATATTTATTCATGTGACCAATTCAGTCAATAGTCACAAAGCAGATAAATAAAATGCCCTTCGACGGATGGGAAGAAGGGCAAAGTGAGAAGCCGTTTTGATGATCTGGTGCTGACCCGGGTATGCCGTAATGCCGATCAGTTAAGCCGAGACACTGAACCCGTGGCGAGGGAGCTTGCTCCCTCGCCACAGGTTAGTCAGCGCTGGTCGATCCCTTAACTGACTGGCATTAGCGTATTCCGTAATACCTTTAGCCGAAGGTCAAGGCATGAGGCTACGCAAGATGAGATTGGAGGTGAGCGTGGGCGCCTCCTCGATGAAATCGAGGTTGTACTGCAGCAGCAAAGGATTGACGAATGGCCGTAGCGCGAGATGTATCGCTTCTACTGTCTCGTCCAGCGGAGTCTTGCGTTCAAATTCGCCAATCTCTCGCCCCTCTCGCACTATTTGCGCCACGAAGCGTTTGATCTGTGCGTCATAAGCCTGCGTACTGGGCCAGCTTTCCGACGCCGCGAACGCTGCAATGTCATAGAGTTTTCGGTCGTTGAAGAACAGATTCACACCTGTGGCGATCACCGTTTTGACCAAGCGTCGAAAGCGCTCCGTCGGCGACAAGTCTTCTACATTGATAGCCTGCTCCACAGCCGCGACGATTTCTGCCAGACAATTTGCGCAGATGGCTTCACCGATCGCCTGCTTGGAATCAAAAAATTTGTAGATGTAGGCCTTTGAAAATCCGATGGCCTTGGCCAGGTCGGAAACCGTGGTTTTGCCGTAGCCGTACTGACTGAAATGCTCATTGGCCGCCGCGACAATCTGGTCTCGAATGTCGTGATCGGCTGGGCCACGGGGGCTGGGCGAAGATGAAGATATTGATGGCTGATTCATGAGTACAGCTTACTCACCCAATCGAAGACTGACAACTTGTGACCGATTAGTTTTATAGTCACAAAGCCGATCTGTCTATTCGACAGATCGGCCCTTTTCAGTCGCCGCGAACGTCAGACATGCTCACTGCTTTTCGCATGCACTGCATGTGGCTCGCCATGTCCGTGGTCCACCTCAACCACCGGAATTTCCTTGCCATCGCAGTCGTGAAGCTTTCCGTCGCTGAAGTAGTCCCCCTCACGCAGCGCCGCCAGATCCTGATAACGCAGCACTCGCTCGGTACCGGCCGCAAACACCGATTGCTGGTCGGAGTTACCGGCGGTGAGGTGGTTGAAGGTCAGGTTCAGCACGATGGCCATGATCGCCGAGGAACTGATGCCCGAATGGAAAATGGTCGCGAACCAGCTTGGGAAGTGATCGTAGAAGCTTGGTGCCGCGATCGGGATCATGCCGAAGCCAATCGAGGTGGCAACGATGATCAGGTTGACGTTGTTGCGGTAGTCGACCTTGGACAAGGTGCGAATACCGCTGGCGGCGACGGTACCGAACAGCACGATGCCGGCGCCACCCAGTACCGAGGTCGGCACGGCGGCGATGACCCGGCCCATGAAGGGCAGCAGACCGAGGATCACCAGGAACAGGCCGCCAGTGGCCACTACATAGCGGCTCTTGATGCCGGTGACCGCCACCAGCCCGACGTTCTGGGCAAAGGCGCTCTGGGTGAAGGAACCGAAGATCGGCGCGAACATGCTCGACAGCATGTCGGCGCGCAGGCCGTTGCCCAGGCGTTTGGAGTCAACCTTGGTACCGATGATTTCACCGACAGCCAGAATGTCCGCCGAGGTCTCCACCAGCGTCACCATCACCACGATGCACATCGACAGGATCGCCGCGAAGTGGAAGGTCGGCATGCCGAAGTGGAACGGCGTCGGGAAGCCGAACATCGGGCCCTGGGTTACGGACGAGAAGTCCGCCATGCCGAGGAACACCGCGATGATCGTCCCGATGACCATGGCCAGCAGAATCGACAGGCGGGAGATGGTCGCACTGCCGATTTTGCTCAGCAGCAGCACCAGCACCAGCGTTACCGCCGCCAGACCGATGTTCGCCATGCTGCCGAAGTCCGGCGCATGGCTGTTGCCGCCCATTGCCCAGCGCGCGGCGACCGGCATCAGCGTCAGGCCGATGGTGGTAATCACGATGCCGGTCACCAGCGGCGGGAAGAACCTGGTGATGCGTGAGAACACCGGGGTTATCAGCAAACCGATCAGGGATGCCGCTATGACCGCGCCCAATACCGATTGAAACCCGCCCTCCCCGCCACTACTGACAATCGCCACCATGGTCGCGACGCCGGAGAAGGACACGCCCTGCACCAGCGGCAACTGACAACCAAAAAACGGTAAGCCCAGGGTTTGCAGCAACGTTGCCAGCCCCCCTGCAAACAATGAAGCAGCAATCAACAAACCGATGTCCGCCGGCGAGAGCCCGGCCGCTTGGCCGATGATCAGTGGCACAGCGACGATACCGCCATACATGGTCAGAACATGTTGCAGGCCATAAGCCATATTCGCGCCGATCCCAAGATTTTCGTCCTCGGGCCGTTGGTGTGAAACATGGGGCGTTTTCATGGTAGGGGGTTCCCTGGTTTTTGTTATTCGCACACTGTATTCAATAGTCAGGACAAATGTCTATAGAGTTGTATACAACTTATCGGTCACAAAATGGATACATGTCCATTTCACCCTGCTACCCATCCTCCTGGCCCTGCCAAAAAACCTTGAAATACACCCCTCCCTGTCCAACCCCTGGTGCTGACCAGTCTTTCGAATTCCGGGCGACCATCGGTAAGGGTTGCCTTTTTTATACATATAAAATATGCATAATTAAGTCATTCGAAATGCAGTTCCGCATCGCCACCAAAAGCGAGCGCCGTCAGTACCTGGAGGCATGACCGATGAAAGACGAATACGATTTCAGCAACGCCAGGCGCGGGGCCGTGGTGCCCGCCAAAGGCAAGACCCGCATTACCATCATGCTCGATGACGCGGTCATCGAAGCGGCCCGCGCACTGGCAGAACACGAGGGGTACGGCTACCAGACGGCGATCAACAATACGTTGCGCCGAGCCCTGCTCAACGAAGGCAGAACCGCGCACTTGAAACACCCCCTCACCCCTGCCGAACTCAAGGACCTGGAGCAGAAACTGGCAGAGGCCTTGCGCGAAATCCAGCGGGTGATGGAGCCGGGAGTCCGGCCCTGAAACACAAAAGGCCAATCAATCGGATCAGCCCATTGTGATGCCTGTGATCAGCCGGCTATTGCGGCGCTGCGATCAATCGCTCCAGCGTCCGCGCCAATTGCGCCTGTTCCGGCACGCGAATGCCGAACTCGCTGCCCAGCAGGCCAATCAGTTCCAGCACATCCGTCACCTCCCGCCGTTCGCTGTCATGGCCAATCCGGTGAATCGCGAAACTGCCGTTGTTGAGCGTGCGCCGCCACCCCTCTCCGGTACGCGCCACCATCAACTGCTTGACGAAAGACGACTCGGGGTGGGTCGAGACGTACCAGTTGCCCACAGCAAAATCGATATCTTCCTGGCGTTGCAGGTCGAAGATGTACATCGCTCGCCACTCGCCCGCAACGTTGGCGCGCAGGGTAAAGCCGTCGACGTTCAGGTCGATGCGATACGGCTCGTGCGGGGTGAGTTGTTCGGCGCGAGTATCGAGTAACAGGGGCGCGGTCGGCACCATGCCGCCGAAGCCGACGTCGGTGATGTAGCGCACGTCATCGATGATGACCAGGCTCAGGCGGTGGGTTCGGGCCGTCCATGCACCCTCCGGCTGGCCCATCACCACCCGGCCGCTGATGGCACGGGCGTCGAAACCCAAATCCTGAAGCAAGGCCAGGAACAGGTTGTTGAGTTCGTAGCAGTAACCGCCACGACCCTCGTGCAAGACCTTCTGCTCGATGGACGGCAGGTCGATCAGCACCGGCTCGCCGGATAAAGTGGTGAGGTTCTCAAACGGGAAAACGCCGGTATGGCGCAGTTGCAGTTGGCGCAAGGTTTCCAGGGTCGGTGCCGCAGGTGCATCGAAGCCCAGGCGTCGCAGATACAAAGCTAGGTCGGTCAGGCGTGGCTCGCTCATCGTTCAATCCTTTTGCACGCAAGCGGCGGATTGCTCCGCCAGTGGCCGTTATGTATACGGGATCAAGCACTGTCGCCGACAATTGATTTAGCCAATCAACCGGCATGAAAAACTCAACGCCGCTTGTGCGGGCCCAATTGAATCCAGGTCGGCGCGTGGTCGCTGGCATGAGGCTCGTTACGCACCCAGGCATCCACCCCGGCGTCTTGCAGATACGGACTCAGGGCCGGGTTGAGCAACAAATGATCAATGCGCAGCCCGGAGTTTTTCTGCCAGTGCTGACGGAAATAATCCCAAAACGTGTAGAGCCGATTCTGCGGATGCAAGTGCCGCAATGAATCGGTCCAGCCCTGATCCAGCAATCGCTGGTAACACTCGCGACTTTCCGGTTGCAGCAAGGCGTCCTTGAGCCAGGAACGCGGGTTGTAGATGTCCAGGTCGGTGGGCACCACGTTGTAGTCTCCCGCCAACACCACCGGATGTTCGCTGCCTTGAAGTGTCTGCGCATGACGGATAAGCCGTTCGAACCACGCCAGCTTGTAATCGAATTTCGGCCCCGGTTGCGGATTGCCGTTGGGCAGATACAAACAACCCACCAGAACCCCGTGGACAGCGGCTTCCAGATAACGACTGTGGTTATCGCTGTCATCGCCGGGCAACCCGCGTCGGCTTTCCAGTGGCTGCGCATCCCGCGCCAGGATCGCCACGCCGTTCCAGGAAGCCTGCCCCTGCCAGATGGCGCCGTAGCCGGCCGCTTCAAGCTCGGCAGCCGGGAATGCGCTGTCCACCGCCTTCAATTCCTGCAGGCAGGCGATATCCGGTTTTTCCCGCTCAAGCCAGGCCAGCAGATTCGGCAGCCGTGCGCGCAGGCCATTGACGTTGAACGTGGCGATCCGCAGTTTCTTCATGAATGGACACTCCTGAGGACGAGGTGCCTGACTTGTGACACCAGCACGTTTCGCAGGTTGCGTCAGCAATCTCGGGTGCGGTAGTACCTTGAGCGTAAACTGGACGATGATGGCCGGCGTTGAGACAGCCACTCCTCAACCGAATGGCACCCACCGCGTGCCCCTTCACACCAACATCAGGTAACGACTCATCCCGGGAGACGACCATGATGAACATCAAAATGACTTCGCTGCTCATGGCCGGATGGTTGTCGGCAGCGTCCCTGGCCACCTTTGCGGCGTCCGGCGATGGCCCTGGCGCGCCCGGTACGGCACCCGGCGCAACCCGCAACTCAAACCTGCTGCCAGACAACAACCGCCCCAGCGATCCCTCGGGCAACAACAGCCGCGGTCAGCGCCCCAGCTCGTCAAGCGGCAGCACCGGCGTCAATGGTCCGGGCAGTGGCGCGGGCGGCGGCACCGGTGCGCCCGGTGGCGGAACCGGCGGTGCTGGCGGCGGGACAGGTAGCTGGACAGGCCAAGGCCGCCAATGACCTGCCGTCATTGGCGGCTTCAGATCACCTGAGACTTACATCGGCTTGACCGCCGGCGGGTTCCATTTGCCATTCAACGCCTCGGTTTTCGGGCCGTACAGACGCATGGTCAGGTTGAACGGCCCTTTGGGTGCCGGCAGCCAGTTGGCCTCCAGATCCTTGCCGGGGCTTTCGTTCTGGACATAGAGGTCCAGCGAGCCATCGGCGTTGTCCTTGAACGGCATCCAGCTACTGACCGCAAAACGATCGAGTGAGTTGGCGACCTGGAACCCTTCCGGGTCATACAGGGTGATCGACCAGAAGGCGTTCACCGGCGGCGCCTCGCCCTTGTTGAAATGCAGCATGTACTTGTTTGCACCCTCGAGCGGCTTGCCGTTGCTGTCGCCGATGTTCAATGGATAAATCGCGTCCTCGGGCAGGTTGGCACCGAGCCCCACCTGAGTAACGATGGCGCGTTTGAGGTAGTAATTGCCGTAGACGCCCATGGTGTCGGTGTTCATCGACCAGCCGTTGACCTCCCGCGCCAGGGTCGGCACTTTCCAGGTCATCAAGGCCTGCGCATCCTGGGGCACCCTTTGTAGCGCTGCCTGGATTTGCGGATCCAGCGTGTCCATGCTGAACGGCTTGCCGGCTTCGATGCCGATCCGTTTGATCTGCGCCAACATGGGCTGGTCGGTGCTGTGCGGCGGGTTCACCTTCAGCAGTTCGGCAGCGTAAGTGAAGTAATTGGCGGCCGACATGGAATCGACCTGAATCTTCGGCGGCGTTTTCATGTCCACCGCCGGGTCGACCTTCACGGTGACGGCTTCAGGTTCCTTGCCCAACCGGGACAACGGCGTCACCGTGTAGCCGGCCTGGATCTTGTGCACCGCAGCGTAATCCGCCGCACCGTCGGTCTTGGTGCGGCCGATGACCCAGACAAAGGGAGTTGGCGCCGGCAGGTGACTCATCCCGACGGGCACCGTGCCGCTCCACCCCGGCGGCGTCACCAGAAATTGCCCGGCCTCGGTGCCCGTGGTGCGCCAGCCCGGCGAAGCGAACACGTCAGTCCACATATCCAGCATCGGCAACAGGTAGAAACGCCCGTCGGTATCCGGCGCGGCGATCACCAGCGGTTCCTTGGTCAAGTCCAGCCAGGCAATCGAATACAAGGTGTCGAAATTGGAGCGCACCACCCCTTTGAAATTGGCGGGCGGGTACTGCGGCACGCTCACAAACATGTTCATCGGGCCTTTGCCGAACTCCTTGCCCGGCTCGATGTTGGTGAATTGCTTGCGGGTGATGTCCATGCTCAGCAGCGGGTAAAAATAGATGTAGGCATCCACGCCGATCGAGTGAGCTTCTTCGGCGGTGATTTTCGATTGCGCGTGGCTGGCCAGCGGGAAGATGGCAGCGGCTGCGACGGTCAGAGCAACGGCTGTCAACGTTTGGAGTATCAACATGTTGGCGATCGTCCGTGCGAGGGGGAGCCTGCCGGGTTCGGCAGCGCTAACGGAACTCTAGACGATCAATCCAGCCAGGCCCGGGAGACGGACCACCGGCAACAAAAGCGCGTCAGCGGTCAGAGCGCATCAATGCCTCGACGCCACCGGCCATCGACAACGTTGCCACGCGGTTTCGCCCCGAATGCTTGGCCTGATACAACGCCGCATCCGCCCGCTCGACGAACACGTCCATGCTGTCACGCCCCGACGGCACAAACGCATAGCAACCCAGACTGACCGTCACGTAACCGTTGGGCGAGCCGGTGTGACTGATGTGCCTGTCGATGACGCTGCGGCGGATCTGCTCGGCAATCGTCATGGCGCCGTGGATGTCGGTGTCCGGCAGCAACACCGCAAACTCTTCGCCGCCGTAACGCACCGCCAGATCGGCCTTGCGTTGGCAGCAACCCTTCAGTGCCCGTGCCACCTCGGCCAGGCAGTGATCGCCCACCACGTGCCCGTAGGTGTCGTTGTAGCGCTTGAAGTAATCGATATCGAGCATGATCAGGCTCAAGGGGTTCGCCTGCCTGGCGCCGCGCCCGAACTCGATGTCCAGCGCCCGCTCGAATAATCGTCGGTTGGCCAGCCCGGTCAGGCTGTCGTGGGTGGCGATCAGCTCCAGCGCTTGCTGGGCCCTGCGCAAATCCGACTCGACTCGCTCGCCGACACGCACCTGATGCAGGAACACCCACCCGAACAGCCCCACGCCCACCAGCACCAGGGCAACGATGAGACTGGAGCGAAACGCCGTGTCGTACCAGCCCGCGAGAATGGACTCCGTGGACGACGCCGCGGCGACCACCAGCGGATACCCCTCCAGCTGTCGGTAACCGTACATGCGTGTCACACCGTCGATGATGGACGTGAACATCGCATTGCCGGAGGTGGCCAGCGGCAGGAACTTCTGGAAGATCTCGCTCTGGGCCAGCGACACGCCGATCTGCGCCTCTACAAAAGGTCGACGCGCCAACAAGGTGCCATCGGTCAGGCCGAGAAACATCGAGCCGTTGTCGTCGAGGCTGAAGCTTTTGAAAAACTGGTCGAAGTACGACATCTTGATGCCGGCCAGCAACACGCCCTGGAAATGCCCGTTCCTGTCGTTGATCCGCCTGGATATCGGAATGATCCACTCACCGTTTTCCCGGCTGCGGATGGCCGGGCCGATATGCGCCACCGACGATACGTTTTGCTGGTGATACTTGAAGTACTCGCGATCCGCGACACCGGCACCCCGGGGCAGATTTTCAAACGAGGTCACCACCCACTGGCCCTTCTGATCGAACAGCAGGATGCCGTGCAACTGATCCAGCGCCAGCACTCGCCGGGCGAAGGTTTGCTGCAAGCGTGGCCGTTGATCCGGGCCGAAACCGTCGACCTGAATCCAGTCCACCAGGCTGGTCAACACCAGGTCGGCCTTCATGAAGGTGTCTTCGGCTTGCTGCGCCATGGCCCGCGTCAGGTTCGAAGACGCCACTTGCGCCAGGCTCAGGTCATGGCGACGGGACTGTTCCAGTTGCAGATAAAGCAAACCACACAGGCACAGGCACACCGTGGCAATGAACAATACCGCGGCCTTGCGCAGCGGTATGCGTTTCAATGCGACGCCAGGGGCGTGGTCCGGGTCGTTAAAGCGCGTGGGCAAAAATTCATCCTGTCGGGGGGGCAAGGCATGGGCAACAACCCAAAGCCCTCAGTCTTTGTGGGGCGTAGTTTACGGGGTTATCCAGGACAAATGGGTGGCCACTTGCCCGGCGGTATCACACCTGTCCGGCCTAAGCTGCAAACATGACCCAGGGCAAGCGCTGCCTGTGCGTCAACGAGCTACGATTAGACTGACTTCAATAAAGGGAATCGACATGAGCAAAGCAGACGAGCTCGCCGCAAAATTGAAACAGGCACGGCTGACCAGTGCGGATCAGGCGATCGATGGCTGGCCGGGCCAGGTCTACGAACTGTATCAACGCATAGAGACCTGGCTGCTGCCCTTGACCGAAGCGGGCCTGGTCCTGCGGCGCAACCCCACCCACGTGTTCGAGAGCCACCCCAATGGCGACGCTTACGACTACGCCATCGACCAGTTGGTCATCTCCGGCAACGAGCACAGCATTACCTTTGACCCGGTTGCACGCTTCACCGCCGATGGCGAGGGACGGGTCGAGATCCACACGACAGGCAACGAACTCGCCCTGTTGCGCACCGTGGACGAGCACGGTGAAACACACTGGTGGCTGCAGACGATCGAACAGGCCACCGCGCAGCCGGATGCGGTGGCGCTGACGGAAACCGATCTGCTTGTGGTGGTGCAACAAGGGTTGGCGCTTTAGGGGATTGGCTGAATACCAGTTTGTTGAATGCCACAAACCCTGTAGGAGCGAGCCTGCTCGCGATGGTCGTTAACGATAACGCGTACTTACTGGCTAAACGCGGCGTTCTTGAGTCCATCGCGAGCAGGCTCGCTCCCACAAGGTCCGGGGTGTGATTCATTACTGTTTGCCCTGCCCCGTCACCACCAGCGGCACCTCTGCAAGACGCAAGTCCAGGGCGGGTAATTTCACAGGCTGACTCAAGCCCTGCAACACCCTGGCATCGTAATCATAAATGTCAGGCTTGAACGTCACCCGCCCGTCCTTGCTCAGGTCCACGGTCCAGTAAGCCAACAACACCGGCACTTTCACCGGTAGCAGGACGTTCTCGGTCCGGCCATTGGCCAACTGCTTCTGGATGCCGGCGCTGTTCCAGCGCACCGGGTCGTTGAACAACAGTTCGACCAGTTGCAGCGGGTTTTCCACACGGATGCAGCCTGAGCTGGTGGCCCGGACCGTTTTGGCGAACAGCTCGCGGTGCGGTGTGTCGTGCAGGTAAATCGCATAGTCGTTGGGGAAACGGATCACCACCTGCCCCAGCGAACTGTCGGGGCCGGCATCCTGACGCAGATGGATGCCTCGCGGATTGCTCCAGTCAACGTCCGACGGGTCGAGCACATTGCCTTCGCGATCAAGCACACGAATCCGGTTCGCCGCCAGGTAGCCCGGATCGTTCTGGACTTTCGGAATCACGTCCTGCTTGAGGATGGTCGGCGGCACGGTCCAGGTCGGGTTGAAGGTGATGTAGGTGATTTCGGCCTGGAACACCGGCGTACTGCGCACCGGTTTACCGACTTGCACCCGCGAATGCCAGATCGGCAGACCGTCGCGATACATCGCCACCTTGTAGCCGGCGATATCGACGATCACAAACGTGCCCTGAAGCTTGTACAACAGCCAGCGGGCACGCTCCATGTTGACCCGCACCTGATCGATCCGCGCCTCGACAGGCACGTTCAGGGCCGCCAGCGTCGTCGCCCCCGCCACACCATCGGCCCCCAGGTATTGCTCGGCCTGATATTTCTTCACCGCGGCAATGACCTTGTCGTCATAACCGGCTTTTTTCGACAAGTGCGGGTCCAGGTAACCGCCCGCCACCAGACGCGCACGCAATTGTGCGACCGCCACCCCGTCCATGCCCGGCTTGAGCGATTGACCTTCGGCGACTTTCGGCCAGCCGCCCGCATCACGGACCTGGCGCAACCGGGCCAGGCCCTCACGCAAGTTGCGGTAAATTTCTTCCTGAGGAGGTGCCTCGGCAAAGGCACGCGCCACGTCATGGTCATCGAGGGCGGCGAACAGATTGTTCATGTCCTCGCGGGCATTGCCGCCGGCAGGTTCGAAATTCCAGTGAATGTCCAGCCGCGACGGATCGACTTTGCCGCGCCGCAATTGCAACAGCGCGGTGATGAAGGTGCGGGTCGCCGCCATGTCGAACATTGCCCGTTGCGCCGTGGAAGGCATGGCCGCCGCCAGCGACTCATGGGCCTGGGCCAGTTCGGTGATGCGAAAATCCGCCGGGTTCAGGCCGTCGATCCGGGTGTCTTCGAGGCTCTTGAGTAATTGCGCCACGTCACGATCATCCGTCCACGCGGCGCGATAGTTGCGATGCATATAGAAATCGAGCACCACCCGGCTGACATCCACCCGCTGATGGCGCCTGGAGGTGAGCAACGGCGGAAAAGCCGACCGCAGCGGTTCCAGCGTCGCCTGAATCACATGGCCGACCGCATCGCCGGGCACGGCGGCATCGATTGTGCTGCTCGCCACCGATACCGGCTCAATCGGCGAAATTTGCCCAACCGCCGCACCGCTGATCAGAAAGCCCATAAAAAACATGCGGCTTATGACGAATGACCTTGTTAATTGCACCATGGATAATCCTTAATCCCCCGTTTCAAACGGCTAGCTTTCCACTCGCCGCCAGCTAGACTCGAAATTATCATGATGAGACCCGACTATGGCGCTAAACCGCTTTGGCCTTTTATTTGCCATTTTACTGACGTGCCTTTCAGTAACGTCAGCCTACGCCGATTCGCTTGAAAACGCGCTGGTCAAAGCAGCCCCCGGCGCCGACGCCAAAGTGATTGCCCTGGCCGTTCGGGCCACCCAATGCATCCGCGCCCAAGGCGTTGCCCCCGCCCAAAGACTGGCGGTGATCGATTACTCCCTGCCCTCGACCGAACAACGCCTGTGGGTCTTTGATCTCAAGCGGCGCAAGTTGCTGTTTCACGAGCTGGTCGCCCATGGCCGCAACAGCGGTGAAAACATGGCCACGCTGTTCTCCAACCGCAATGAAAGCCACGCCACCAGCCTCGGCCTGTTCCGCACCCAGCAAAGCTACCTCGGCCAGAACGGTTACTCGTTGCGCATGGAAGGCCTGGAGCCCGGCTTCAACGATAACGCCTTTGACCGGGCCATCGTCATTCACGGCGCGCCCTATGTCAGCCCGGTGCTGGCTCGCGCCAATGGCCGCATCGGCCGCAGCCTCGGTTGCCCGGCCGTCAGACCGGCGATTGCCCATCGGTTGATTGATTCGATGAAGGACGGGCAATTGTTGTTTTCCTACTACCCGGACCAACGCTGGCTGAAGTCGTCGTCCTATATCAACTGCGGCGGCGACACCGTGGCCTCAAGGGAAAAACCCACTTCACGCCAGTAAGCAATGCCCCAACCTGTCAAAAATGTAATCTTCGCCTCAGCCTGCTGAAAGCACCGCCCGCTAGACTCATCGGCAAGTTCAACAGGCTGACGGGCGGAACACACGGCATGCACTCCCACACTTCAAGACGCACCTTCGTCAAAGGCCTGGCCATCGGCGGGCTCTTCGGCGGCCTCGGGTTATGGCGCACGCCGGTCTGGGCGATCAGCAGCCCCGGCGAACCGCAGGTGTTGGCGGGTAGCGACTTCGACCTGTTCGTCGGCGAATCCCCGGTCAACTTCACCGGCAACCCGCGCACCGCCATGACCATCAACGGCGGCATTCCCGGCCCGCTGCTGCGCTGGCGTGAAGGCGATACGGTGACGCTGCGGGTGCGCAACAGACTCAAGGACAGCACCTCCATTCACTGGCACGGCATCTTGCTGCCAGCCAACATGGACGGCGTGCCGGGGCTGAGCTTCAAGGGCATCGAGCCCGGCGGCCTGTACGTCTACCAGTTCACCGTGCGGCAGAACGGCACCTACTGGTATCACAGCCACTCAGGGTTCCAGGAACAATCCGGCGTCTACGGCCCGCTGGTGATCGACGCCAAAGACCCGGAGCCGTTCCAGTACGACCGCGATTACGTGGTGATGCTCAGCGACTGGACCGACGAAGACCCGGTCGGCCTGATGAAGACCCTGAAAAAGCAGTCCGATTACTACAACTTCAACAAACGCACCGTGGGCGACTTCATCCACGACGTCAGCGAAAAAGGCTGGGGGCCGGCCGTCGCCGATCGCAAGATGTGGGCCGAGATGAAGATGAACCCCACCGACCTGGCGGACGTCGGCGGCGCTACCTACACCTACCTGTTGAACGGCCAGGCGCCCGATTCGAACTGGACCGGGGTGTTCCGCCCGGGGGAAAAGCTGCGGCTGCGCTTCATCAACGGCTCGTCCATGACCTACTTCGACGTGCGCATCCCCGGCCTGAAAATGACCGTGGTCGCTGCCGACGGCCTGCACGTCAAACCGGTGAGCGTCGACGAATTTCGCATTGCCGTGGCGGAGACCTTCGACGTTATCGTCGAGCCGACCGAAGCGGTCTACACCCTGTTCGCCCAGGCGATGGATCGCACCGGCTACGCACGGGGCACCCTGGCGGTGAAGGCGGGACAGGTTGCACCACTGCCGCCACTGGACCCGCGCCCGCTGGTGACCATGGAAGACATGGGCATGGGCGGCATGGACCACGGCAGCATGGCGGGCATGGATCACAGCAACATGGACATGGGCGACATGCCCGGCATGCAGTCCCACCCGGCCTCGGAAACCGACAACCCGCTGGTGGACATGCAAGCCATGTCCACCTCACCGAAACTCGACGACCCCGGTATGGGCCTGCGCAACAACGGTCGCCGCGTGCTCACCTATTCCGACCTGCGCAGCACCTTCGAAGACCCGGACGGCCGCGAGCCAGGCCGCAGCATCGAGTTGCACCTGACCGGCCACATGGAAAAATTCGCCTGGTCGTTCAACGGCGTGAAGTTCTCTGATGCAGAGCCCCTGCGCCTCAAGTACGGCGAGCGGCTGCGGATCGTGCTGGTCAACGACACGATGATGATGCACCCCATCCACCTGCACGGAATGTGGAGCGACCTCGAAGACGAGAATGGCCAGTTCATGGTGCGCAAACACACCATCGACATGCCGCCGGGCTCCCGGCGCAGCTATCGGGTCACCGCCGATGCGCTCGGCCGCTGGGCCTATCACTGCCATCTCCTGTACCACATGGAAATGGGCATGTTCCGTGAAGTTCGCGTGGAAGAATGAGGTGCACCCCATGATTCGATTCACCCCGTTTTTTTTGGCACTCGCGACCTCGACGGCGATGGCCGCCAGCGATGACATGCAAGGCATGGATCACAGCCAGATGGACCATGGTCAGATGCAAGGCATGGACCACAGTCAGATGGACCACACCCAGATGCAAGGCATGGACGACGGCCAGATGCAGCCCGCCGCGCCCAGCGAAAGTCGCACACCGATCCCGGTGCTCACCGATGCCGATCGCGCTGCTGTGTATAGCGATCCCGCCGGCCACCACGTACACGACAGCACGCTCAATTCATTCTTCCTCGCCGACAAACTGGAGTGGCAGGACGCCGATGACGGCAGCACCCTGGCCTGGGATTTGTCCGGTTGGGTCGGCGGTGACATCGATCGCCTGTGGCTGCGCTCCGAAGGTGAACGCACCAACGGCGTGACCGAAGACGCGGAAATCCAGGCCCTGTGGGGCCACGCCATTTCCCCGTGGTGGGACGTCGTCAGCGGCGTGCGCCAGGACTTCAAACCCGGCGCCCCGCAAACCTGGGCCGCGTTCGGCGTGCAGGGCATGGCGCTGTACAACTTCGAGGCCGAAGCCACGGCCTTCATCGGCGAAGGCGGCCAGAGCGCCGTGCGGCTGGAAGGCGACTACGACATCCTGCTGACCAACCGGCTGATCCTGCAGCCGACCGTCGAACTCAACGCCTACGGCAAAAACGATCCACAACGGGGCATCGGCTCGGGGCTGTCCAACACCGAGGCGGGTTTGCGTCTGCGCTACGAAATCCGCCGGGAATTCGCGCCTTACGTCGGCGTAACCTGGAACCGCACCTACGGCAACACCGCCGACTTTGCCAACGACGAAGGCGAGGACCGCAGCGAAACCCGCCTGGTGCTCGGTGTTCGGCTGTGGTTCTGAACAGACTCACCCAAAACCAACAACAACCGCTTCAAGCGGTAAAGGACCTTGCATGCGCCTCATCAAACCCACCGCTATCGCAGTCGCGTTGCTCAGCGGCCTGCTTGTCAGCACCCTCGCTCAAGCGCACCCCAAACTACTCTCTTCCACCCCGGCGCAAGGCGTAGAAGGTGCATCGCCGGACAAGATCGAACTGCACTTTTCCGAAAACCTCGTCACCCAGTTTTCCGGCGCCAAACTGCTGATGACCGAAATGGCCGGCATGGCCCACGCCCCGATGCCGGTCAAGGCCAAAGTCAGTGGCGGCAGTGACCCGAAGACCATGTTCATCATCCCGGCAGCACCCCTGACTGCCGGCACCTACAAGGTCGAATGGCGCGCGGTGTCGTCGGACACCCACCCGATCACCGGCAACGTCACCTTCAAAGTGAAATGATCGATGAGCGACTCGGCCAACGTCGTGCTGCGGTTTGTGTTGTATGCGGATCTGATGCTGTTGTTTGGTGTGGCACTGTTCGGGCTGTATAGCCTCAAAGGACGGGACCGGCGTTCGGGGACCGTGCTGCCCTTTCGCGGGTTATTGGCGGGTTTTGTCGGACTCGGGGCATTGTTGTCGAGCGCCGGCATGGTGCTGATGGCGAGCAACATGAGCGGCGAATCAGACGTTGCCGAGTTGCGTCCTCACATCGAGATGATGCTGTTCGAGACAGACGTCGGGTTGGCCTGGGCTGTACGGATGATTGCATTAGCGGTCGTGGGGCTGGCGTTGATACTGAACCCACGCGCCCCCGGTATCAGCCTGGTGATCGCTGCCACGGCCGGCGGCATCGCCCTCGCCAGCGTGGCCTGGAGCGGGCATGGCGCCATGGACGAAGGCAGTCACCGCTACTGGCACTTTACGGCAGACATCCTGCACCTGTTGGTGGCCGGCGTCTGGTTCGGCGCGTTGCTCGCGTTTGCCCTGATGGCTCAACCCCGGGCCCTGCAAACCGAAGCACACATTCGCTTGCTGGCCGACGCGGTCAAGCGATTCGAACTTGTCGGTGCGCTGATCGTTGTGATCATCACCGTGACGGGCTTGGTGAACTACCTGTACATCGTCGGGCCGAAGCTCGATGAGGTTTTACTCAGCCACTACGGAATTCTGCTGGCGATCAAAGTGCTGCTGTTTGCCGGGATGCTGGCGTTGGCGGCGTTGAACCGCTTCCATCTTGGCCCCTTGCTGGAGCAGTCGTTGCGCGACGGCCAATATCGCGCGGCAGCCCATGCACTTCGGCGCAGTGTGGTGGTGGAAATGGCCGCGGCGGTATTGATTGTGGGGCTAGTGGCGTGGTTGGGGACGTTGAGTCCGGAAGTGGAATGAGGCATCTTCAGGGGGCGTTGATTTTTCCCACCGGTGAAAGTTTCACTACACTCTCCCTTCAAAACCACTCCAGCACAAAAGCCCGATAACAATGACGAAAATCAAAAGAGCAATGATGCTCGGCGGCTTGCTCGCACTCACCCTTGGCGCTCAGGCAGAACCTTCGCATCTGGATAGCGTCATGCAACAGGGACAGCTGCGCGTGTGCACCACCGGCGACTACAAGCCCTACACCCTCAAAGCAGCGGACGGCGAATATTCCGGCATCGACATCGCCATGGCCCGCGCACTGGCCGACAGCCTTGGCGTCAAGGTCGAATGGGTGCCCACCACCTGGAAAACCCTGATGCCCGACATGCTCGCTGGCAAGTGCGACATCGCCATGGGCGGCATTTCGGTTACCCTGGAACGGCAGAAAAAAGCCTTCTTCAGCAGCATCCTCGACGTCGACGGCAAAATCCCCCTGGTGCGCTGCGAAGACCAGGCGCGGTACCAGACCGTCGAACAGATCAACCAGCCAACGGTTCGCCTGGTCGAACCCGCCGGCGGCACCAACGAAGCCTTCGTCCACGCCTACCTGCCCAAGGCGCACTTGCGACTGCACGACAACGTGAGCATCTTTCAGGAACTGCTGGATAAAAAAGCCGACGTGATGATCACCGACGCCTCGGAAGCGCTGTACCAGCAGAAACTCAAACCGGGCCTGTGCGCGGTCAACCCCACGCACTACATGCAGTACGGCGAAAAAGCCTACCTGCTGCCCCGCGACGACATCACCTGGAAGCTGTACATCGATCAGTGGTTGCACTTGGCCAAGGCGACAGGCACCTACCAGAAGATCCTGCGCCAGTGGCTGGCGGTGCCTGACGCCAAGTAACGGATCTTTTTTTCGCACATAGAAGGGCGCCCCCAAAGGAGCGCCCTTCTTCATTGCGGACCGCGTATCAGTCGTCGTGCAGCAAACCTGAACCGTATTCGCCAAAGCTGTTGCCGAGCGCGCTGCCGTGGAAATTCATCTTGTCGGGAGTACGGCTGGTCGGTCCCGGGCCGAAGCCGGCAGGTTGCACCGAGTCGGTCGAATAATCGTTGTGGGAGCTCACACCCGAACAGGCACTCAACAACAAAGCACCGGCCATCAGCGAGACTTTGACGAGGTTTGCGATCATTTTTTGATTCCTGTGGGTTGAGGCGCGGGGGGGCATGATCTTTGGTGGACATGCTATGCCTCACCTCAACGAAACATCGTGAAACTTTTCGGCAAGTCAGCGTTGGTTCAGGAACCGTGATCACCTGGAGATCTGTCATCCCAACTGCCTTGGGGATCGACATTGTCCAAAGCTCGATTCACCAACAACTCCCCCACCACCGCCAGTTGCTGAATCGACAGCGCCAAACTGCGTGTTGAACCTTCGAGCTTGCAAGCGAGGTCAGTGGTCAAGACGTTCAACGATGCCAGGGTTTCGCAGGCGTGGCACAGGAGCGTTTCAGTATCGACGTTGGGCAGAATGGTGCACACATGGCAGACGGGATCAGCGTGATTCGGGTTTCGCAGACGTTTGCTGACCACCCGCTGAGACTCAGCGGAGAGCTGACCAAGATCGAGAGAATCGGAAGCCGTTGCGGGTTGACATACCCGATCAGTATCCGGAACATCCATCTCCTTCGTTCCGCGACCTAAAACTCCCTGCTACGCTGACCTCAATACCGAAGATTCGCGATGCCACATGCAGACCTTATCCCCTCCCTACTATTCAAGATCTGCGAAAACCAGCTCGCCCTCGAAGCCGCCATTCTAGAGCTTTCTAGTTGGGTTGAGCAGCTGCCACGTCGCTGATAACGTGCGCAGCGCCTTGGATGCGATCGACCAAAATGAGGAATTCATCAAGATGGCTCTCGCGGTAATGATGACCCCGGAGTGACGCTATCAGCCAGCAGCAGTCAGCTGCGGCCCTGACAGGCAAATAACGGCAAAGTGCGGTCAGTAGACCGCATGTCGGCGAAAAATTAGCTATCGTTATAAATCGTAAAAATTAGATAAAGAGGGACGATCTTGAAGCTAAGGAAAGGCAAGACGAAATCTATACTTTATGCATCAATTGATTCAGCGTTGCTTGCCGTCGAAATTTATAATAAACCTAGAACAACCTTTCGCAGTGAAGGGTTTATAACCATGATAATCATGGCATGGACGCGGCTATTTCATGCTCATTTCAATGCCACGATTGAGGACAAGTACTATTACAAGAATAAAAATGGCCGATTCGATTTTATTGATGGAGAGAAAAGAGCATGGGAGCTATCCCGCATAATGATTATGTTTATCAGGATTCATGGATAAATTTCTTGATTCATTTTATGCAGGCAGATGGATTCTCACCTGCTGAAATTCGAAAAATGGCTGCAGAAGGCAAGAAGCTTGAGATAAGCGACTATAAGCCGTGAGCAATTTTCGAATGCCGACATTAGGGCGGTCATCCCCACGCGGCACTCGTGAGTCTTCTATCGAAGCAGGCAGATATCGACTACGGAAGGTAGGACCGACGGGACTTTCCGAAGCGGACGGTAAATTTTACGGAAATTTTTGAGATAAAAAATGCATATTTACCATGACCTTGAACAGTTCTGGACGCACTATTTAACTTCATCCTTCAATACAAATGGAGGTGGACCAGAGATAATTTTTCGTGGTGTTACAGATAAAGATCACGCTCTCGTACCTTCCATTGGACGTCATGCGCGGAAAAATACAGGGAACGATATTCTAAATCTCGAAGATGACCTAATGACGGAGTTCAAAAGGTTAGCTATTCCTGAGTTAGAAGCAACCCCTAATAGTGACTTTGAATGGTTATTCCTGGCCCAACACTACGGTTTACCCACACGACTTCTCGATTGGTCAACAAACCCTCTCGTAGCTTTATTTTTTGCCGTTGAGAAAGAAGATGACAAAGATGGCGCAATTTACATGATTCAGCAAATGGTTACAGATCAGTATGATCTTTTTGATTTTAGAACTGCCAATTATACTAAAGACAGAAAAAAAGAACCATCCAGCCTAATTGCGATCCAATCGAACCAAGGAGAGGTTATTTTCATCAGACCTAAATATAAAGATCGCCGATACCAAAATCAAAGATCCGTGTTTTCATGCCCTCAAGACCCGTATACTCCATTGCATCTAGAAGGAGTAACTCAGATAGTTTTTGATAAGAATCTCAAGCCAAAATTAAGGGAGCGCCTCAAAAAAATGGGTGTATCCGCCTCGTTTATTTACCCAGGCCTTAATGGCATTGCATCTGAAGTAAAGAGCCTAAAATATGATCCGATTCAGTCAGGAAAGACTCAAATTATTTCAGTAAGATGCGAAATAAATTTGTGACCTAGTAGAATAGCGGCAGATTTTATTTCGCCTTCTCTAAATCCTGATCCGAGGGGTAGCGCCTGCTGTGGTCTATCTCTCTGGACCGGAGAGGCTGCAATGGGTCCAGGCTGTATGAAAACGCATGCACTGTTTTGAAGTATGGGTTGCTACGTAAAATATGCCATCACTTGGCTAACCAGCGGACCTGAATTTGCGCAGGAGTTCGATTTTCGTACCGGTTCTGACTTTCAAACGTGTTCTAAAACGTTCTCACACAGCCTCGGTCGATTGCGGTCGCTAGCAACTGTGTCAGCAGATATGGCATAGACAGGGGTCCGATCCCCTTCTCGAGTCCATCAGGGCCGCTCCAGACTAATAAAAACTGTGTTTCCAAGCTTCGTATCTGGCGTACTACGGTCTATTGCGGTCCTGAATTTTCCCTAATTTTTCTCTAAAGCTCGGAAAATAAAAAGCTATAAGGCTCAATTGACAATTCGAAAATCTCGTTCATTTAGCATTGATTGGCGGACGGTTTGCAATAATCACGGATTTTGGGTCAGAACAGCTTCCAAAAAGAAATCCTCTGTGATTTTTTTGAAAGATAGCTTAAGGTTATAACTCTGCCCCTCATACCTAAATTTGTAAACACGAGAGTTACTTAAAGGTGAAATTGTGTAAGAGCTGATTTCCGCATCAGGCAGTTTGGTTGATACCGTACCACTAAAAACGCCATTAACATTCACCATGTAATCTTCGAACTTCACAGCGAATTCTGGATTTTTAGGGTGCCATACCTCTCTATAAGAAAGCAGTTGCTTATCGGATTTCAGAGCTGAATTAGCAACCCGCACTTTTGAATTAAGTTCTGCAAGCTCTTTTTCAATCAGAGAAAATTGATTTTTTTGAATATAATCATCCATTACAACTTTTTTTGGCAGATAGTTATCCTCTACATATTTCTTCGAAAAATAGCCACCCTCAAGCTCCGTCAATTTTATGTACGAGCCCTTTGCTACCACTTCTTCCTTACTATCTACGAGCCACCTACGCTGTGTCTCAAGCCCTAACTTAAACGCAGCTCCAACAGCTGTCAGGAGCACCAACACTATACCCCTCTCGATTTTCGAGCTAAACATGCAATGATCCAATATGTCAGTTAGTACCTGCGACAGATACTCTCATAAAGCAATGAACTTTTGAAACCCACCTTTGCGACTTTCTAGCAATAGCAAATGAAATAACGCTAAATTCCGCAGATCATTTCTTGACAGGAAGCGCAGTACATCCCTTAAGCCTGCTCAAATTTGATCAAAACAATCCGCCTAAAGTGGCAGGTTCCCAGTTCATGATCACCAGTTCAAAACTTACCTCAGATTGGGATTGCCGCTGGTTTGCTGTGGTATACCGAATATCCACGGTTTCAAGGTGAAAGCCCGCAAACACCCGCCGAATATCCGGGTGGTTGTTGATGCTGACCATCACCTTGCCCTTGCTGCGACGCATGAAATCGGCCATCCGCTCGTAGTTCTCAAACGAAAAATCCACCCCGTAGCCAGCAGTCTTCCAATACGGCGGGTCCATGTAGTGAAAGGTATGAGCGCGGTCGTAGCGTTCGACGCACTCGAGCCAAGGTAGGTTTTCCACGTACGTGCCAGATAGGCGCTGCCAGGCGGCCGAGAGGTTTTCTTCGATCCGTAGCAGGTTGATAGCCGGACCATTGGTCGTGGTTCCGAAGGTCTGCCTGTGACCTTGCCAGCGAAGGCATGGTGCTGCAGATAGAAAAATCGCGCGGCGCGCTGAATGTCGGTAAGGGTTTCGGGGCGGGTCACCTTCTGCCACTCGAACACCTGGCGCGAACTGAGTGCCCATTTAAATTGGCGCACGAACTCTTCGAGATGGTTCTGCACGACACGATACAACGTCACTAGGTCGCCATTGATGTCGTTGAGGACCTCAACGGGTGCCGCTTGGGGCCGCATGAAGTACAGCGCTGCCCCGCCGGCAAAGACTTCGACGTAGCTTTCGCGTGGCGGAAAAAGTGGAATGAGGCGGTCGGCCAGACGGCGTTTACCGTCAATCCAAGGAATGATGGGAGTAGACATAGAGAGCAAGATTTTTACTGTATGAATAAACAGGCGCTAGGCTCGCCGCGCTTCGTGCACGGAGTAAGAGCCTTGGCTGGACTTTCAGGGACAATCTACAGGGACGGCGTCCGATCCGCATGTTGGCGCATTCGGATTGGCCGCTCTTTTTCAAACATTCAAATAGAGGTTTTCCGTTCTCCATTTCCTTGCGATTTGCTGCTAGTGACCTAACATCAATCAGCCATCACACAGGAGTTCAGTAATGTCGAACGGAATATACGAAGTCAGATTCAAATCAAATCGCCCTGATAGTGGGGGCGGTCTAGTCGTAATCAAGGATGGATCGGTAAACGGCGGAGACGCCAATTACCTTTACCAAGGGAATGTTCCGACTGCGTCAGGAAAATTTTCGGAGCAATTCAAAGTATCACTTTGGAAACCAGGAAATACCAATGTCACTGGACACGATAATTTTATCCTAGATGCGACAGGCGAGATCAATTACGAAAACGGGACAATTTCTTTGTCCGGGACGGTTGTGGGCGATTCTCGTATGCGCGTGGAGCTCGCTGGCAACAAAATCGCTCCAGCTGTTTAACTCCACGCTTTAGTGAACTCGATAGCCGAAACATCAGCTATCGAGTTTTTCGTGACGACGATACTTCATTCGCGCAAGCCTGACAGGCCGCCTGGGCAATCAACTCTTGATCTCCGTTGTCGGTGATTCCGATAATTCGTTGAGCATGCGCTGGGTCAAGTTGGGTGCTTGTGGGGGCATGAACCAAGCCGCCAACTGGGGAACACCTGACTACACCGCCGAGGGCGGGATCAGTGGCAGTGCAGCCAGACGGCGCATTACGCCTCCGCTCAGATGCGCTAGCCAACATTGTGGAATCCAAGACCCTCTACCAACGCTCTTTTCCCGATTTGTCTTCACTCACTACCGGTCGAGTCAACATTATCCAGCGCCCGATTCACCAACAACTCCCCCACCACCGCCAGTTGCTGAATCGACAGCGCCAGACTGCGTGTTGAACCTTCGAGCTTGCAAGCCAGGTCAGTGGTCAAGACGTTCAACGATGCCAGGGTTTCGCAGGCGTGACACAGGAGCGTTTCAGTATCGACGTTGGGCAGAATGGTGAACACATGGCAGACGGGATCAGCGTGATTCGGGTTTCGCAGACGTTTGCTGACCACCCGCTGAGAATCAGCGGAGAGTTGACCAAGATCGAGAGAACCGGAAGCCGTTGCGGTTTCCGGAGGATCAGGCGTGATCTTTTTCATCGTGTGAGTTCCTAGAATTAACCAAAGGAACTGCCAGCATCACTTCCACATGATGGGGTGGCAGCTGTGCGCAGGTGTGGAAGACCGGGGATCTAGGAACCCGGCGCACCCGAAAGTGCCCCGCGCACAGCCGCCATAATTTAACAGCAGACATGAAAAAAGCGCCTGCCTAAATTCAGGTGGCGCCTGTGCGCCTAGATCTTGTGAAGGGCTTCCACACCCTTGTCGCTGAATTTGCAGCGACGGAGGGAGGTTAACTGGGTGATCAGAGTGAGGGCAATATGGGCAATGTGGACGCGATTTGAGGGAAATCTCCTACTTTTTCGTGATGTTTTCAACGCAATACCCATCACCGGCTCAATCGTCCTGAGGCACGCCCAAGTCCCGCCGCCCCATTCCTGATAAACTCCCCACCTCCCAGCCTCACCGATTCCATATCCCCCATGTCCGTAACCACCGCCACACCCGCCCCGCTCTCCCGCCGTTTCTCCGTCGCGCCGATGATGGATTGGACCGATTTATTGCCAAGCGCTAGAAAATAAAGACCCGTAATGACCACAAAAAACCTTCGTACCAGTTTCGTACCAACAGTATTTGCACACCATTGAATTCCGCTTCCTCCCTCATCACCCGTAGCAATTTTTAAGCAACCGTTTTCGGCTCCAATCATGAGCACTGTCGCTGCTGTCCAGTGCCCTGCTTGCATTTGGAACCAGCTTCCGTCAACCCATCCGTTCCGTGAAGCCTTCAAGCTGCTACGCTTTCCTTTTTCACAGAAGAAGCGCTATGCCGGACACAGACTTGCTCCCTTCCCTACTGTACAAAATCAATGAAAATCAGCTCGCCTTGGAAGCTGCCATTTTGGAGCTTTCAAATTGGGTTGAGGAGCGTGGCTCGACCGAGGTCGCCGACAATGTCCGCGGGGCTTTGGCGGCAATCGACCGCAATGAAGAGTTCATCAAGTTGACGCTTGCGGTGTTGATGACGCCAGAGTAAACCGCGACGGTACGGGACATCTTATAAATCACAGCTACTGAACCAAGAGGCGTGTCACCATGGACGAAATAATCCACCAAGTTTTTGCACTTGGCCGAATTCAACCACAGGGAATCCAATTTTTAGGCACGTGCTTCACCGTGGCTACGGATGGTAGACTTGCAACTGCAAACCATGTACTTGGCAATAACGCTCAAAACCTCGTAATCGCACTTCCGAAAATCAACAGTTTTAACGACTATCAGGATACTACAAACAACCGATTTGAAGTGGTACCTTTAGATATTGTAGAAGTAGACCCCACTCGTGACATTGCAATACTAAAGATAAGGGATGCATCCACCAAATTCGTTACACCAATCGGTTCTCTAGATGAAATAAAAATAGGAGAAAACCTTGAAATATATGGTTTCCCACACTGCCCAGATGGAAGGAACGTTTTAACCTTCCAAGCGACAACACTCGGAGCAAAAATACTATTAGAATCTAGCAGCATAAAATCAAAACATGCGGTTCTTAACGTTCAGGCGCGGCCAGGTCAATCGGGCTCCATGGTTCTATCGAGAGAGACTGGACGCATAAGCGGCATTCTGATTGGCGCATACATCCCAGGTGGCGGCGCCGTTATAATTGGAAACGTTAATCCATCTGCAATACATCAAACAACACACATCATTTCAGCCCATTACATAAGAGATATGCTATGAGCGAGCTAGTAGAGGTTTCGTTTAGCCTTGATGAAACTCTTGCAACTCTCAAACCATACCAGAAAAATACAATAGAACAGCTGATAGAGAAGTATGGAGAAGAAGGCGCAGCACAACAATGGCTTGCCGCCAGTGGCGTCAGTGGCACGGAGAAGTTTGGTGGCGAACGGTTAGACTCTCGCCCCTTCTGGGATAGCCTCTCGTATGAATTCCAGCTATTCATCTGCGGAGATAAGAAATACAAAAGCGACCGAGAGAAGCTAATGGAATACGGAAAGCCAACAGCCGCACTTGCAGTAACGTTCATTAGCGGCCTTATTGCTGGCACATTAGGAATTGCCGCTGCAGCAATAACCCCAGTCATTTCGATTCTGTTAGCAATTGTTTCAAAGATGACTGCCAACGCTTGGTGTGCAACTAGAGTGGGCAAGGAGGCCTGAATCTCCCAGGCTGGTTATCACCCCGATTGTGTTGGAGTACTAACGAAAAAAAGCCCTACAGCCCCTAGAATAAAGGGCTGTAGAGCTTTTTTGACATATCGCGATTATTGTTCATTTGGCATTAGATGGCATTGGTTGGCGTACGATTTGCCCCATTTTTGCCCCATAGAATTTTTGAGAGCAGCACCTCGTCACCTTCCACTTGCTCGATGATCAAAGCCTAACAAGCATTGAGTACTACGCAATTGTCCAACTATCTCCAGATCGTTCTGCCAATCTGCAAGCCCAGGTTCCTCTCAATTTCTGCTGTTACGCTGAAATCACCATGGAGGACTCCCGATGCCCAACTCTGACCTACTCCCTCCTCTTCAGCTCAAGATCAACGAAAATCAACTCGCTCTAGAAGCTGCCATCATGGAACTCACAAACTGGGTCGAGCACCAGGGAGCCGCAGATGTCGCCGAAAACGTTCGTAGCGCCCTGGATGCTATCGACCGCAATGAGTAGTTCATCAAGATGACGCTCGCAGTGATAATGACACCGGAGTAAAGGCATTCGACATCACAGACCTGAGATTTGCCCTGGCTAAGCCGTGCGGTGCCAGGGCGGTTCAACATCGTGGCGCGAGCTAGGTGACTTTGCTATCACATAGACTTAACAGATATCACTTCCACATATCTGAATTTTTTCCTCGCCACCTTTAAAGCTTCTTGCTCCGCCAGGAGGGTGCTAAGCGTATCGGCCTCATGGATAATCTCGTGTGTTTCACCTTCAAATACATTTCCCACCTTTAGGGTGACCCTTAGCCTCGGTGTGAATGCTTTCGAAACCCTCTTTTTCGTCACCGCCTTTGCTGGCGACACAATCACGACATCCGAGTGGATTTCTTGCACACCGGAGTTACTAGCCGGCATAGATACCTCGGCATTACCGAACAGCGCTCGGCGCATTTCATCTTCCGTCAGTTCTTTATTCATGCTGTGTCTCAGAGCGTTGATTTGTGCAACCTGTCCGATTCTATCAGCATGGCAGATGTCAGCAGTATCCAGCTGCGGGGATGGACTCGTAGCGACCTTGGCCCCGTAAAGCTTACGACTTGCCGTTTAGCATCAAGGCAGGTGTTCCCAACAGGCAAAAATCGGCCAACTTCTGCCTTTGGCCAACGGCAGTTATGGGTCGATTTTAGCCGGTCGTGGAGGACAGAAATCGGCTATCTCCGGTCATTTGTAGCGGACATAGAATCGCCAACGCGACTCGCTTCAGGTACAGATCCTTGCCATAAGAACGTACCCAAGCGTACAGGATTCAAACCTCCTCCGTCTCAATCCCACATCTGTCGCATTATATGTCGCTGATAATTGAACACCTGCGACAGATTCCCGCGAGACCGCAAAGCTGTTGCCACAAGACGCGAGTGAGTATTCGCGTAACTTTTGACACTAGCGACTGCAACCAAAACTCAAAGAACTCAAAGCAATTGCCAGCAGTCTGCGATCGCTACTATTGGCGGTAGTTGCGTTTGGCAGATCAAGATCCAATCTGATAGTATTTTTATCGCTAGCAATCAACCTTCCAATGTTAATTACACTTTCAAACTGACCACTTAGCTTCTCTTTATTTGCCTCGACCCCATTTATATAAGCTGTAACTAGCTGCTCACCTAAAGCCATTCCGCTAATTTTAACAAATGGATTACAGTTTTCAGGGATACTGTCTATTTTAAAAATAATGTTTGATTTATACCCTTCGGTCCATAAGCGCCCTTCCCCCCGCACTGACCACCCACTTGAAAATAAAACCTTATCGGTATCATAACGATAGCTCTCGCCAATGAAAACCGTTGATAGCTTTATATCGGACAACTTTTTAAAAGAACAAAGATAAGGACTATATTTAATATTAGTATGCACCTCTTTACAGCTGTAGATATCACCATAAAACAAACTATTTAGATAACTGATTTTAGCTCGAGGATCTACCTTAGAGTCTCGAGGATCTACTTTAGAATACTGTAAAAAATACACCTTTGATTTATCCGATATTTCAACCACCTTAGGATCAACTGGGATTGCATATGGCCTTATTACATACCATGGCTGAGAGTACAAACTCGCGAAACGAATATTTGACGATTTCAATTGCGGAGAAAGATAAGAAAGCTGAGGATCTACATAGAAAACAATATCCACGCTATCTTCACCAATCACATCGATTAAGTCACTCTTGTAAAAATCATCTTGCCATGCTCGCCTACCCCAATATGGGTACTCCGTGACGCAATACAATAACCACGCCGCCGCCACTATCGACAATAGTTTTAGAGAAAAGTTTTTTTGTCCAAAAAAAACTGAAACCCCAATTAGAAAAATCACTCCAGACAGCATCTCAAGAACAACAAGATATCGGTATATCCGAAAAATCAAAATCCATGTAAACCATGTCACCAAGAAAAAAAGCACTATGGAACATTGTTTTCTTGTGAGAAATCTCTTTCGAAGCGAGGCTGCAACAATTAATGCAAGGCCAATGTATGCCAACAAGAATCTTCCATCCCGAAGTTCTTTGGCTTCAGAGAAATCACTAGCAGTTAGCCAAACATATGGAAGCGATAAATAATAAGGAATTTGTTTAAACTCAAAAGAACCAAAAGACTTCCATTCGCTAGCGTAATATGGTGATTTAAAAATATTGTTTGCCAATGGAAATATTGGATTTCCAACTGATTCAAAACGCAAGATCATGAACAGGCCATCTGCAAGTAAAAAACCAAACCCAGCGCCTACACATGCAAAAATTATAATTCTTAAATTAAACTTGCCACATACAAATATTGTTACCAAGAGCCCAATTACATATGAAAAAGCGGTAAGCTTTAAGCCGGCAGCAAAACCAATAAAAATCCCTGCGGCAAAAAAAGCCCAGCCACCCCCAACCTCAATATTTTTCACGACAAGAAAAAGAGCAACCAATACTAATAAAGCTGTTACATGCTCATTTGAAAATAATCCAAACAAAGAAACGGTCATTGCGCCTGTGGCACCAATGGCAACAGCTGCAATGGCACTTAATTTATATCTATCTACCTCAAACGAAAAGCTGGCTAGCAAATAGCAAAAAAGGATCGCTAGAGAAAACAAGACAGCATGAAAGGTAGCGCCCACATATGGATGCACCGAAAAAGCCTTGTAGTTTACAATATCTATAAGTGGATTTAAATATGTATGGAACTGGGCCACCGCCCCAAAATCATATGATGAAAAATTTAAAGCGGCCCAACCTATAAAATAGTGATAGTTAATTGTATCAAAGAAGCCATCCATCCCAAGTGTGTAGTGCAAAAAAACAGCGTAAAAAAACCCCAGCACCAAGACAAATAAATAGCTTAACCGCTGCCCCGACTGCGCTACAATAACCGAATCAGTTTTCATTATAAAACCCAAAACATGCTTTCAATAAAACGGCAAGAACTTGAAAGTTACCCTTCACACCACTTATCTTAGTCGGCACTTCACCTTTTGGGTAACGTCGAACTGTCGCAAGTTCTATACAGTTATAGCCCAGCTTGGGTGCACGATAAGACAGATAAGCCAGCAGCTCGTAAGTCATAAACACATCACGAAACAGTGCGATTTTTGGGTCCAGCAACAGTTTACGACTATAGGCGCGAAAACCCTGTGTGGTGTCCGTCCATTTAAAACCAGACGAGATACTCAACATTGGAGCATGGATAAAACGAATCGCGAAGTCTCGCGATTTAGGGGTGTTCTCGGCCACACCTCCCGCGACGAAGCGCGAGGCCTGCACAAAATCAACGCCCTGTTTCAGCGCGTCAATAAAGCGTGATATAGCCTCAGGATCATCCTTGTCGTTACCATCAATAGTAACAATGCCCTCATAGCCCTGGTCGAGCGCAAAGGCATAAGCGCAGCGAAGCTGGGCACTCAGTTTTCCGGGGGCCGTCTTGACCAGCAACCCCCGTACACCGACCAGTTGTAATGCTTGCAACTCCAGCGAGCCATCCGTGGTGCCGCCATCAACAATGATGATGTCGGCAATACTTGCTATTTTGAGCGCCTCCATTCTAGCCAGTAGGCTCTTGATTCGGTCACCCTCATTGATGACAGGGATCACTACGCACCAGGAGTGCTGACGGCCAAGCCAGAGTCGAGTGTCAAAGGAGGGTACTTGCCAAGTTTCACGGGCCGCAGAAGCAATATCAGGAGAGGTCATTATGTTTACCGTCAAGCCACGCGAGCTGTAATCAGCCCTACGCCGGCGATTACCAATACGATCCCTGCCCCTGTAGTCCAGTGGAAGGATTCACGAAAAAAAACGACCGAAAACAGAGCAACAGTCGCCACAGCTCCGGCGGTCAGAACCGGGTGTGCCACATTCAACGGCAGACGCGCCAAGGCAGCGGCATAGAGCAAAAAGGCCGCACCGTAAAGCCCAAGCCCTAGCCAAAATGGCCAATTACTCAACGCCGTCATGGGGTCGTTGAGGGAGGGAAACTTGCGCGGGGGCATCATGGCCATCTTCACCAGAACGCTGGCGGAAGCATTGGAGAGAATGCCGAGAATGAGGATCAGCCACTTCACGCTCATACGCCCACCTCAACGTCGGTCCTGCGGTAATGCTGTGTCGCTATCCGAAGGGCTCGTTCAATCGATACCACGTGCGACTCATCCTTAGTCGCCACCATTTCAATAGATACAATATGAGAGGGCAGGTACTGAGACAGCGCGGCAGCCATCAGTCTGTGCTCGGTGCAACCATCGCCCAAAGGCACCAAATCTGGCTCGCTGGCATGTATATGCCCAATCAACGCGACGCTGCCGTGCAAGACCATTAGAGGATCTTCGCGGTTAATAGTGAGTGCTCCGGTATCTAATTGCATCTGAATGGCTGGATGCGCAACGCACCTCACCACCTGAGCAGTCTCCGCACTGGTGGTCATAAAATTTGCGCCGTAACAGGTGGGGTTGGGCTCAAGACAGATAGTCACCCCGGAATCCTGAGCGATATCCCCTAACTGCCGGAAAAAAGGAATCGCAATGTCCAAAGCCTCTTGATCATTCAACCCACTGCGATCACGATTCTTCGGTGAGCCAAAGACTACCCGAGTTGCCCCCAGGCCAGCGCCGATACGGCATACCGCCTCCAGATGCTTTAGTAGTGCCGCCTGGCTTTCTGCGGAGCCAAAAACATTTAGCCCCGTGGTGCCGAACAACAGCGCCTGCATGCCGGTGATCTCAATACCGCGCTCAGCCCACCAATCTTTGACTTCAGCAATATCCCCATTCGTAGCTTTGGCAGGTTCTGGAAAATACTTACCAGGCGCGATATCTATAGCATCAACCGCAAACCGCTGAAGCAGCGTAGCGACCGCTTCATCTTCGGCGGTGTCCCACGCAATATTGGAAATCGCCAACCTCATGCACTTATCCCCACATTGGCTTTAATCGTGAGCGGCTCAGACTGCGCGTAGGCCCTAACCGCCAGGATCGTTTCGCGGGCGCTGTATTGATAGCCGCCCGACGCACCAAATACTTGGGCGTGTTTGGTCTGCAGGTCATAGGTCGCAGCGGGGTTGGCCAAGGTAAGGGTGAAGGATTTACCGAACCCCTGTTGGGAAATGTCCTCTACACTAACGGGCTCTGCGGTGAGGTGAACCAATTTCAAACCAGCATTGAGTGCCGTTTGAATGTCAAACCAAAGGTTAACCATCGGGTAGAACTGGAACACCCCCCGGCTATCAATTGCCTGAAGGTTGTTGTCATTCAGAAAATCGAAGATGACGTTCTTGCGCAGACCTGGGCCAACCAACCCTGGCAGACGAACAATCAGGTGGTTCGGAAAATGCTCTTCAACGAATGTCTCCAGCAATCGACGATGCAGACCATAGGCATGCAGGCCCGACTCATCGACGGGGGTGTCCTCGTTAACGCCTATGGGATTCTTAAAGACATCCACCGTACTGATCAAAATAAAAGTTTTGCACTGGATAGTTTTGAGGTGCGCGATCAGCTCCTCAATTTTTTGTCGATCTGCTTCTGGCTCCCGGTTGGCGATCCACTTTTGCGCGGGAGCACCGGCACACACTACCGTATCAAATGATTGATTATCGATATCGCCAATATTGGTTGAGCGATAAAGCGATGTGAAAGTTTCCTGTTTAAGAAGGGTACCGCCCACGTAACCCGAATAACCAATAAGCGAATTAAACACTCACCCCTCCAAATGTAGGTTTTTCTTGATCACTGATACCGATAATATTTTCAGCTTCAAGCGTTTCAAGAACGTCATAAATATTGTCAATTTTACCGCCAAGCACCGAATAACAGCCTTGCAACTCTGCGTGCTTCTCAAAAAGGATCGGCCTTCCGTCATCGCCCTCGTTCTTGATCAAAACGGTTTTAATTTCGAATAACGAGTCGATGTGCTTGGCTTTCAATACTTCAGGAATATACCGTCCAACGTCTCTAACCATCCGATCCACGCGGGTATCGCGTTCGTAATGGTGCAGTTTTTCGTAAGGGTCAACACCTGGCTGGTCATTCCAGTGCATGTGCGGCGTATAGCGAACATGGGACAAGGTATGCAGTCCACGCGCGGGGAAAGGCATCATTGAGAAGAACGGGCCATCCATCACAGTGATACCCAACCCACTGAGTGATTCGGGCATCTGCATCAGGGCCATTTCTGTAATTTCTTGCTTGAGACCGGTACTAACACCGGGGAAATCGCCCCTAATCTGATTAAGGCCGCTATAGGTGCAGTTGAATACATAGCGACAGTTGATTACTTCCTGGTCCCCCTGTTTCATCTCGGCCACAACCTGCAACGGCAGTTGTGCCCCTTTCAAGATCGCGGTCACCCGTGTTTGATAGCGGATCTGCACCCCGCTTTCTTTCAGCTCGCGCTCTGCCCAGCTCGCTAGCTGTGTGGTGTCAAATGCATATTCTCTGACCAGGTACACATCTTCGATAAGACGGGGTTCAAATAAGGACCGCAACACAGGATCTGCTGGCTCGAAATCCGCCCCAATTTCCCGACAAAAACGTTCGAACTGTTTGGCCGTGACTTTCGAGTTTCGCCGGGCAATAGCGTAGAGCTTGGTGAAGTCTTGCTTCACAGCGAGCGGCCAGTCCCGTACAAATTTTGGTAGGTTTACCCGACTTCGATAAGCGGTCGTGAAACTGCGCGGGTAGTGATAGCCGTTATGCACACGCGCCTGATTGTTGTAAGAGGCACGCATCAGCAGCGCCGGTTCTCGTTCAATCAGCAGGATGCGCTTAAGGCCACGTTGCTTGGCCAAATACACAGCGATAGCCGCACCGTAGAACCCTCCCCCAATTATCACTGCATCCTGACTGGATTGGCTTGGATCGAGGCGTAACATCAGGAAACACGTTCAATGGTCGGGGGTATCGCCTTTGCTGAATCTGACACAACTTCTTCGATGTTCAGCTTTTCAAGCCGGGTCATGCGGGCACTGGTGAACTCTTGGCCTACATGATAAAGCGGGCCCTCATTCGACAGGCTGGCCATGTTCAGAATGTATTCACCTAATACCAGCAGAACGAGCGAGATCAGAAAGAACATGCCCGAGTGTTGCAGCGAAAAGCTGATCCAGCCTGGCGCAACATCGGTTTTTAATATGCCAACCGCGAGTACATAAATGCAGTACACCAGGTTGGCAACGGCTCCAAACAGGGAGAGCGAGGTCACCAAACGCATCGGCGCACGCGTAGTCGAGACCAGCAAGCGCATGCCACGGTCGATGCTCTCGCCCAATCGCTTGGGCCGAGATGCCTGCGGCGTGGAACTGTAGTTCAGGTAAGCACGCGCGAATCCACCCGTTGCGGGAAGGTGCCTATAAGTCATCGCCGGTTGTGGATGCTGCAGGATGAAATTGATCACCCGCTTGCTTAGAATGCGGTATTGCGGCGCTTCTTTGGCCAGATGGACACCATTGAAGCGATTGTAGAGGCTATGAAACACGGCGTTAGCCCCACGATAAGCAAGGCTCTGCGCGGGCTTTTGCGCATTATTAGCAAAAACCACATCAGCCCCCCTGACCGCTTCATCTAGCATATTAGGGACAAAGCTAATGTCATCGGCCAACGGATCGACAACGACAACGAAATCACCAAGCGCATTCTCCAGCCCAACCCACGAGGCGGTATCCGCATCTACCTCTTTGGTCAGGGCATACACTTGTAAATTGGCCAATCCGTTTTCAGCGGTCAGCCGCTTCAACACTAAAATGCTGTCGTCATCTGAGGCGTTATCCACCACAATCAATTCATAATCATCGACGATGCCCGCAATGACAGCCACCGCATTAGACAGGATACTTTCAATACTTGCTGACTGGTTTCGTACTACAAACACGGCAGACAAAAAACAGGGAAACAAGGGCATGTCTGTACTCTTAAAATGGATTACTTAAAATCTTGCCCTGTTAAAATAGAAAGCGGAGCCATTCCGAGCAAAAAATGGGCTCCATTTTATCGCGGGCATGGACAAAGGGCCAGTATTATCTGACCTCATAGTGATATCATTGCGAGCTTGGCTCTAGCGTTCTAGGAAAATACCAAGGGACACTCAGAACAAACCACCCAACGCCGCCGGCTCCCAGTTCATGATTACCAGTTCCCCGCTCACCTCAGCTTTCCCTTGCCGCTGATTGGTGTTGCAGTAGCGGATGTCCAGCGTTTCAAAATAAAAGCCCTCGAACACCCGCCGGATGTCCGGGTGGTCGTTGATGCTGACCATCACCTTGCCTTTGCAGCGGCGCATGAAGTCAGCCATCCGCTCGTAGTTCTCGAATGGGAAATCCACGCCATAGCCGGCGGTCTGCCAATACGGCGGGTCCATGTAGTGGAAAGTGTGCGCCCGATCGTAGCGTTCGGCGCATTCGAGCCAGGGCAGGTTTTCCACATAGGTGCCGGACAGGCGCTGCCAAGCAGCCGAGAGATTTTCCTCGATGCGCAGCAAGTTGATAGCTGGCCCGGTAGTCGCGGTACCGAAGGTCTGCCCGGTGACCTTGCCGGCAAAAGCATGGTGCTGCAGGTAGAAGAATCGGGCGGCGCGCTGTATGTCGGTAAGGGTTTCGGGGCGGGTCATCTTCTGCCACTCGAACACCTGGCGCGAACTAAGCGCCCATTTGAATTGGCGCACGAACTCTTCGAGGTGGTTCTGCACGACGCGGTACAGCGAGACCAGGTCGCCGTTGATGTCGTTCAGCACTTCAACGGGCGCGGCCTGGGGTCGCATGAAGTACAGCGCGGCACCACCGGCAAAGACTTCGACGTAGCATTCGTGTGGTGGGAAAAGCGGAATGAGGCGGTCGGCCAGGCGACGTTTGCCGCCCATCCAAGGGATGATGGGTGTGGACATAGAGAGCAAGACCTTTACTGTATGGATAAACAGGCGCTAGGCTCGCCGCGCTTCGTGCACGGAGTAAGAGCCTTGGCTGGACTTGCAGGGACGATCTGCAGGGACGGCGACCGGGCTGGATGTTGACGCATCCAGACCGGTCGCTCTTTTCACTTCGGTGCTGAGACTTCTTTGGCATAGGCCTGACAGGCTGCCAGGGCGATCAATCCTTGGTCGCCGGCATCGGTGATGCCGATAATTCGTTGAGCATGCGCTGGGTCAAGTTGGGCTCTTGTGGGGCCATGAACCACGCCGCCGATGGCGGGGGTGGCTGACATTGCGCAGCCGCTGGCTGAATCGGTGGCGTCGAGTAGGACTGACAGGCGCAGATCAGCAGTGGCAAGGCGGTCGCGCAGGCGACTTTGATCACGTTGGGCATCACTCAAGACTCGGTAATGGGTTTGTTCACTGGCGGAAAGTCGCTGCTCCAGGGCCAGACGCTTGTCCTGCTCGGCACGCTGTTGCGCGGTCGAGGCCAGGGTCAATTGGTTGAGGGTCTCGGTGTGCAGCCGGGCCTGTTCGGCGAGTTGCTTACCATAGCGCCAAGCCTGGACCTGCCAGGCCGACGCGGCAGCGCCACCCGCGACTGCAACCAGGACGCTGCCGACTACCAACACTCGATACGGTGCCGGGATCAGGTCGACGAGACGCATAACACCGCCCTCGCCCGCTCCCACAACTGCTGTCGATCCGCCAGGCCATTGAGGCCGCCGTTGATCTTGCGGGTGATTGCCTCGAACTCGTCCCGATCCGCCAGCGTACTCAGTTCACGTATCCACCAGAACCACGCGGCTGACTCGGCCGCCCATTGCGGCAGTTCCAGCAGCTCAGGGGTGCGCAGTAGGCGTTCATCACCGAACAGCGCCAAGCTGCAGCGCAGGTAGTTGCTGTGGCCGGTGATCTGGATCAGGCCGCGACCGCGATAGCGCTGGCCATCGCCGTCGGCTTCCGGGGTGTTGCCCAGCCTGACGGCCAGATTGCCGGTGTCGTATTTGCTCAGGTACTGATCGCCACCCAGTTCACGCACGTACTGCAGTTGACCGGATTCGTGCCCGACCTGCGCGAGAAACGCCGCCTGACGTTTCGGCGTGTTGATTTGCCGGTGGATCATGGCGGCATTTAGCGCGGATACAAAAACGCCCGCTTGGCGGCGGGCGTTGGGCATGATGCGTTGGAGTTGTTGTTCAGTTAACGGCATTCGCTTGCTCCTGTTTCTGTGACGGAGAACACTGCTATTGATCCAGTTGCACGACCTTCAGGTCTTGTGGTGGTTTTTTCTTGTTGCCCTTGGCCTTGGCTTTGCCCTGCTTGCCGCCATTGCACTCCACCGTGGTCGACCAGCCGGACTGGGTGTAAACCTGCTCGACCGAATCCGTCAGGTACTCGCCGTCGAGCCCGTCCTTGAAGCCCTGGGCATTGATCGACCGTTCGGCGAAGATGTCCGTACGCCCGGGCATCTCCAGACGCACACCGGCGCCGGAGCGATTGAACGCGGCCAAGCGGGCCTTGGCCGCCGCCTCGGCAGCGGTTTTGTTGGGGTAGATATGCCGGTCGGTGTGCACCGCCGGCAGGCCGTTGGGCACGTCGTCGTTGTCCAGCGAGACCACCACCAGCTTTCCGTTTTTTTTGTCCTGATGTTTGGTCGCCACCGCTTTGTGTGCATTGCGATCCCCCAACCGAAACTGCCAGCGGCTGACATCGCTGCGCGTCAGGGTGATGGCGCCGAAGGCCTTGCCGCTGGCACTCTGGCCACCTTGGCGTGGCATCACCAGCAGCTTGCCCTCGGCCACCTTGGCGGTACAGTCGTACTGTTTGGCAAGGCGGGTGAGGAAGTTAAAATCGGACTCGTTGAGCTGATCCGCCCGGACCACTTTGGTCGACACCGGACACCCCGGCTGCCAGCCGTTGCGCGCAGCAATGTCGGTCACGATGGTCGACAGCGGCACGTTCTCCCAACTGCCACTGCGGATGGTCTTTCCGGTGCCGCGCATGTCACTGGCCTTGCCCTTAATCACCAGCGTGTCCGGCGGTCCTGAGATCTCGATCTCGTCGACCACGTAACGCCCTAGACGGGCCAGCGCCGTTTCGGCGTAGCCGAGGTAGACCTCGATGGCGCTGCCGCGTGACGGCAACGTCACCTGGCCATCGCGATCATCGATGCGCAGTTCGAACTCGTCGGATTCCATCCCGGGCTTGTCCAGAGTGCGCAGCTGGATCAGCCGGTCATTGATCAAGGCCGTGATGTCGGCGCCATTGGCGACGATGCGAAACCTGGGGGTCATGGAATTTTTCCAAAAAAAAACCCGCACAGGGCGGGTATGAAAGTAAGGAGCTTGAGTTATCAAGCGGCCGGAGTGTAGACCATCAATCCCATAGCGTGACCTGATCCTGCACAGGTGTAGCCAATTCCGGCAGGGTGATCACCACGCCGGCGCGATAGGGTTGCGGCTCATCGGCCAAGCCCTGATTGGCATCCAGCACCGCCTCAACACTGCCGGTCAGATGGCCATAAAAGTTATGGCAGATGGTGTCCAGCAGATCCCCGTCAGACGTTCTGCATGTCGTCGCCATAGCGTACAAACTCCAGAGTGAACCCTTGTTTACGCGGAATCCCGCCGTGCATCAGCGCCCCCTGCTCTTCCGAGATGGTCTTCAGGCACCAGGTACCCATGACATCGCCATAGCCCGTGGTCAGGGTTAACGGCTTCAATTGCGCGCCAATGCTGCGCAAGGTGTCGAGCTGCTTCAGCCCCCCCTTGAAGCCCGGATAAATCGTGCCCTTCAGGGTGATTTTCTCTTCACCGATGCCCACCGCCTGCTGCGCCGGCCGACGCGACAGCCGCTCTTGCGAGGCCCAACGAAAGTCGGTCGACCGCGACAGCTCGTCGAAGGCCGCCGTGTCCAGGTTGAAGTAGTACGGTTGCGCTTTGGGATCCTGCGGCTGAATGATCAGCAAGTGCGGAAACGGTTTTACTGCTTCCGGCGCCGGCGTGGCATCGGTGGCAAACGTACTGGTGGGCACGATGTTGGCCAGCGACGGGCTGACCTTGCCGGCGATCTTGTTAATCGCCGTTGCCGCCTTGCCCGCCTGCTCCTTCAGCGTGCCCATGCGTTCCTGCACTTCCGCGGCGGCCCGGGTAGCCCGCCCGTAGGTGGCCACCACCTGCCCAACTTTGGCTTGCGCCGCATTCACGCCACGCATCACCCGCTGCAGCTTGGCGCCGATTGCCGGCCCCACGAACGGAATACTCTCCAGCTCGGATGCGGCACCGGTAATTTCACTGATCGCACCATTGATCGGGCCGAGCATGCCGTCCGCACTGCGGCGTCCGGACTCCCCGGCTTCGACTAGGTACTTGAGGCCAGCCTGCAATTGCTCCATGTAAGCCATGGGTTCTCCTTACAAGTGCGGTTCATCGAACAACTGGCTCGACGCGTTCTGTTTCGCGGCGTCGGCCATCATTCGCTGCATGTGCGGCATCAGGTCCTGAGCCAGACGCTGTGGATCCTTGACGTCGCCTTGCACCGTGACTGGCATGCTCAGGGAGTACTGGAACTGCTGATCCACTTTGGTGGGTGCCGGTTTCTCTGGCTCTTTGGGCTGGATCGTCATCGCCGCTGGTTTGATCGGCGCCGGCGTCGCCAGTGCGCGGGCGACGTCACCCAAGGCCGGAGTGGGAGGTGCGGAACTGGGCGCCATCAGTAGCGCGCCGGGCTCGTTCGCCCCATTGAAAGATCGTCCCATGCTGGCCAAGCTCGGCACCACTGGTCCGGGCCTTGGCGCCATCAACAATGGCGTTGTCGGTGCTGCAGGCTTTTCGTCCTCGCCACCAAACCACGACTTGCCTACGACCCCACCCAATGCGGTGCCGCCCATGCTGCCCAAGTACGCACCGACCAAGCCACCAATCGCGGTACCAATAATGGGTACCACCGAACCGATGGCCGCCCCGGCAGCGGCGCCAGCCATGGTGCCCGCCAGTGAACCCGCTGCCGCACCGTAACCTTCGGCTTTTTGATCCTTCGTCTCGGCATTCAGGTAGGTGTCGACGGCCATGCTTCCCGCCTCCAATAACGAGCCGCCCGGGATCACTTTGCCCACCTTGCCGACCTTCCCCACCGTTCCGGCCACCGCCGCCACTTTGGCCAGCACCCCGCCGGTTGGCGGCAGCGGTACAGGAGGACGCGGCAAGGGAACAGCCGGCCGAGGCAACGGCACCGACGATGGCTGAACGGGTACCGCAGGTCGCGGCAATGACACCGACGCTGGAGGCACAGGCACCGGTGGCCGTGGCACAGGTACCGGCGCGAACGGCCTGGGCACGGACATTGGCGGTCGCGGTACCGGTGTGGCCGGTCGTGGCACCGGTACCGGTGGACGGGACGGACTGCTCGGCCTTGGCGGCGTGGCAACCCGACGCCGCCGCGAGGCAGTGCGAGGAGCCCCGCGAGCCCGGCGCCGAGTCTCAATCGCCCCCCCGCCACCGTCGCCCATGGCCGCCGCGTTCACTACAAACACTTTCCTGATGGTGCCGTCTTCCAGACCGGCTTGCACCCCACCGTCGCCGGTGGCCTCCTTGGCAAGTGACACCACCTTGAGCCCGGTCGCTACCAGATCGAGACCACCGGTTTTCTTGCCCTCTTGTCCGTCAGCGGTGTCACTGACCTCAGGCGCCCCCTTGAAGGCCGCGACCGCCTTTAACCCCGTCTCGACCAGGGACAGGGCCTTAGCCGCTTTGCCCTTGGGCTCCTTCCCTGTGGCGACTTGGTTGCCGTCCAACGAGTTGGTGACAAAGACCTTTTGCACCTCGCCGGACTTGCCTTTGCCCAGTGTCCCTCGCGCCAGGTTGAGCAATCCCTTGCCGATCTTGAACGAGCTGACAGCCGTCTGCAGCGCGAGCAATCCACCCCCGACCGCTGCAATACCGGTGACCACACCGGGCGAACTGTCCGCCAGCGCGGTGATGCCCCTGGTAACTTTGGTCAGCGCTTCCGCCACGGTATCCGTCACCGGCCGCAAGGCGTCGCCCACGCTGCGCATGGCATCGTCCATCGACTGCGCCATTTCCGCCCACTTCTGTGACGACGATTCACGCCGCTCGGCGAGGTTTTTGTCGAGGATGCCCGAGGCTTCGCGCGAATCGCTTTTCAGCTGGCTGTACAGCGCCTTGTTCTGCAGGTAGGCCGACAGCGCGGCCTTGACCTGCATGTCGGCGAACAGGTCGCCGGTGCGCAAGGCCTCCTCCAGCGACGCCATCATGGCCTTGGCCTTTTCCGGATCCGCCTCCTGGCTGATCTTCGACGTCGCTTCAGCCATCAATGCCGCCCGTTTCGGGTCGGTGGCCTGAATGTACTTCTGCGCCAACGCCATGCTCGATTCCAGCGTCGACATGCCGTTTTGCAAACCGGTCTGCATCGAGCCCTTGTAGTCGATGCCGGCCTTTTTGTAGGCCTCCACGGTGTCGGTCGAACCGATCTTGCCCATCCAGTTTTTGAGGTTGTTCGCCGCCTCATCGGCACCGCCGGCGGTTTTCATCTGCACCTGCAGCATGGCGCCCAGCTGCGTCACAGCGTCCATGCCCGTGATGTTCAGGTTGCCCATGTTCGACAACAGCTCGGGGAACCAGCGGGCCATATCGACCGCCTCGAAGCTGCCGGCCTGTCCCTGAAAGGCAATGGCTTCGAGCGCCTGCTGCATCTGTTTGGCGTCGGTGATCTTGGCGTTCTGCCCCAGGGCGTTGATCATCTTCGCCGTGTCGGCGCCGTTCGAGCCCTGGCCCACGGCAAACTTGGCCGCGACCGGTGCATATTCCAGCGCCTTGGCCAGGTCCATACCGGCCCCGACCAACTGGTTGACCACGTCGGCAACGTCATTGCGCGCCATGCCGGTGTCGCGCGAAGTCTCGATGATCTTCTGCGACACCTGCTTTTCTTTCGGATCGTTGGCAATCCCGGCTTTGATCGCGATGTCACGGACAATGGCCCCGAAGTCGGCACTGACCTTGGTCGCAATGCCCACCGTCGCCACGCCGGCCACGGCCTGACCGACCGTGCTTTTCATCCCGGCCTTGCCGGCATCGATCTGCTGGTAACCCTTGGCCTTGAGTTCCGCCTTGTTCGCGGATTGCCCCAAAGAGCGGTAGGCCTTTTCTAGACGACCGACCTCGATGCCCTGTTTCTTCAGGCTGTCGAGGTTGGAATTCAGGCGACCCAACAGTTTGGATGCCCCAGCGGCACCGCTGTCGTGGGCCTTTTTCCATTCATCGCGCAGGCGAATGGTGTCACCAATGGTGCGCTGCAGCACCCGCGCTTTGTTGCCTTCCGCTTCCAGGCGCTTGATGCGCCCGGTGACCTCATTGAACGCGGCGCCGACCGTAGGACTGACGGCCCCGCCGATCACCAACCCGAGGGAGAGTTTGTTCGCCATGTCATGGCTCCCCTGTGCACAACATTACCGGAAGCGGCTCAATCCGTGAGCCACCAGACCATCTCGGAGAACGGCATCGACTGAATCTCGGCGGCGGAAAATCCGGTGTCCGCTGCGAGACGTTTCGCGACCATCTTCATCACCCCTGGATCAAACCCCGTCGTCTTGCTCCAGGCGAAAATAGCCGGCCTGCAGGCGGTTGTAGTCCACCACCTTCAGGCCCTCCAGATCGGCGATAGCCGCACCGGCCAGTTCGGCGAACAGCACCAGTTCGCGCTGCTCGTCGTCACCGCCTGCCGCCCGATCCGCCGCCCGCACTTCGCGCACCGTCGGAGAACGTAGGGTCAGCTTGTCGATCTGCACGCCGTTGATCTCGCTCGGGCAGGACAGGCTGACCACGGCGTTTTCGGCGGTGACCGACAACCAAGTGGGGAGCGCTTTCGAATAGTCGGCGTGCGGCACCAGGTTCGAATAGGCAGCCTGCAGGCGGCGATAGTCCACCACCTTCAAACCCTCCAGATCCTTGAGGCCCGCCTCGGCCAGGCTGGCGAACAGCTGCAGCTCGCGCAGTTCGTCATCGTCACCGGCGGCTCGGTCGGCGGCACGGACTTCACGCACCAGCGGCGCGCGCAGAGTCAACGTATCGACCTTGACCCCATTGACCTCGCTCGGCCGCGAGAGGGTAATCACCGCGCGATCCGTGGTGATCGACAGCCAGGCCGGCAGCTTATTTGCAGTTTGCATGGTCATCCGGTTCTATTCCCTTAGAGGCCGAGTGCGGAGCGCACTTCGGCGAGCTGGTCTATGCCGTCGATCACCTGAATACCGGCGATCATGTCGATTTCGTACATCACGCGGCCGTCGATTTCGAGCTTGTAATACACCGGCGCGATGGCGTGTTTGATCTCCGCCGGATCACCGGCTTTCCAGTCACCGAGGTCGACCTCTTTCAGCAGACCACGCAGGGTCGCCACGACCGCCGTGACTGCGCCCTTGTGGCCACGAAAGGCACCACGGAACGACGCGTTGAACGCCGAGCCATCGGCCAGACCGAAGTGCTTCAGCGACTCTCGGCGCACGCCCTTGGTGACAAAGGTCGCTTCCATCTTTTCCAGGCCCTGAGCCATCTCGATGGCACCGGCCATACCGCCGGCCCGGTACTCGTCGGTTTTCACCGTCAGCTTGGGCAGGGTCAGGCTCGGCACGTCACCGGCAAAGTTCACGCCGTCGACGAACAGGTTGGTGTTGAACAAGGTTTGAGGAATCATCTAGCGCGCTCCTTAAGCGTCGAGGACTTCGGTCAGCCACTGGTTGGTGACTTCGATCAGGAAGTTCGGGTTTTCCGCCGGCGGCACGTCGGTGAAGCGAATGCGCCAATACACCTTGCCCTGCTCGATCTGGCTGGCGGTGTTGAGTTCGGTGTCGGCGAACACTTCGAAGTTGATGATGGCGCCGGCGTTTTTCTGATCGCGCATAAACGCGTCCAGACCTTCGGTCACTTCCTTGACGTAGGTCTTGGTGATCGAGCGGTCGACCGCCCATTTGTGCCCTGCCTGGATTGCATCCATGAGGATGTCGCAGGTGCGCACTCGGGTGACAAACGACCATTTCGGGTCGCTGGACAGCGTACGGTTGCCCCACAGGCGATAACCGCCGTCGCGAATGATCGTCGCGATGAATGCGTTGTTCAGCAGGTTGGCCCGGCACGTCTCGTCGCCGTCCAAGTATTCGATCGGCCGCGTGGTGCCGGTGATGCCGACAAACTCCTTGTTCGACGGCGACGCCCAGTAGCCGTAGTTGGCATCGGTCCAGGCGAACAACCCAGCGACCCAGGCCGAGCCCGGGGCATCGACTGTCGCACTCACGATCGCGTCCCAGAACTGCACACCCGGATCGACCATGTAAATACGCTTGCTGCCGAAGTTCTCGGCATATTCCATCGCCGCCTCATCGGTGGTGTTCGGGCCATCCACGATGGCGATTGCGCGCAGCTTGCCGGCCAGGGCATCCATGGCAGTCGCCACCGCCTGGGTGGCGGAATGCCCCGGAGCAATCAGCAACTTGGGCTGGGCGTTGTGCACGCTCTTGCCGTCGAGCAGCGCCTGCAAACCAGTCCGCTGACCGGAGGCCAACACGCCACCGATGATGGCCGACGTTTGCAGCGCTTCGTCTTCAAGCTTGGGTACGCCCACCGCGACGATCACCGCCTTGGCGCGCACGTAGATGGCCGCTGCCGCCTTGGCGATCGCCGAGCCGGCACCGAAGGCGGCAATGGCTTCGCGCTCGGTGGTGATCAACACCAGGTCGCCGGCCTTGGCCGTGCCGCCGCCGAGCACGCCCGGGGTGAAGGTGTCGCACAGGCCAATGATCGAGGACGACGGCAGCGAGATAGTGCGCGCCCCCGTGTCGATCAGCGAAGTCGTGACGCCGTGAAAAAAGGAACCACTCATAGTCAATCTCCAGATACGAAAAAGCCCCGCATGAGCGAGGCTGTTAGGGGTGATCGTGTGTCGCGTAACGGAAAAGAAAACGCCCCGTCAGTGCGGGGCGTTTATTGGGTTTGCTCGACCAGCCAGGGCGGCGCGATCGGGCGATGATCCACCATGGGGAACTCGGTGCCTTGCGGCCAGTCGCGCAACTGTCGGCGATACGTCAACAGCTCGCTGTACTGCTCGGCCGTGAGGGTGGTCGCCAGTCCTTCCTCGATCTCGTCACGGTGCCGGGTCGCGACGCCATCCGTCTCCGACAGCAGCCCGTCACGCCAGGTGCGCTCGGTGGCGGCCTGTTCCTCCAGCGACGGCGGCGGCGGATCGATCAGCACCGGGTACCCATCGGCGTCAGGGTAGACCAGCTTGCTATCAGCTCGGGGTGCCGTTAACTCAGCATACCGCTCATCCGTAAGCTCTTTTGCGCCCTCCGGAATGGTGCAATCAGGGCTGCCGATTTCACCGTGAGAATTAGTATCAAAAAAACCGCCCCGCGTTTCGTTGACGCGACAGTAGAACCAAGTCATTGATTAATACCCCACAGCCACATAATCGAACTGATAGTTTGCATTGGTGCCTCTTATAACCTGCGCACCCGTCCGATCTTTCCCCTGATGGGAGTAAGTCGCTGCCATCCCACTCGACCCGGTAAAGATCAGGGCGACACAGGCCACCGGGAAGGCGGTGGGAAGCGTCAAAGGAATTGAAGTCGCCGTCGAGGCGTTGCTGACACTGCCAACTTTGATCGACAGACCTGGGAGTTGTTGGCTTGAAAACGTCGCCCCAAGGAGATAGATGAAATCGGCGTTTTGCCCAAGACCACATGTTGACAATGTGACCTGCCAGATAAGGCTGGAGATCGCCACCAGCGTCAGGCTTTGCCCCTGAAGAAGTGCGACAGAACCAACGTTCCCGGTTGCAACGTGGTTAAGTGTTGCGCCAGCGCCCGGCGCTATCGTCATAGGGTTACTTGCTGCGAAAACTCCAATCGCTGTGCCGTTTCTAATGCCCAGGCTCGCTGGCGTCGGAAGCGTGAATGTCATCCCGACACCCGTAACAAACAAAAGATTTCCGGCATCCGCAGCCGTGGCGGAGCGAGAAGCCGCTATCGCGCCAAAACCGCTATAGCTGCCCAGCGCGCGCTGCACAAACTCCGTGGTGGCGAGCAACTTGCTGCTATCGAACTGCGCTGGCGTGCTCGTCGCCGTGGGACTGATCAGGGCCGGCGCGTTGATCGGCGCAAAGCCTTGCGTCACGTTCTGAAAGGTCAGCGACGTGGTGCCGACCACAATCGCGCCATCGGTGGTCAACTGCCAACGGGTGTCAGCTTGCGTGGTGCCCTGCTCGACCGACGTCAGCAGCGCCGAGGTCACTTCGGCGTTGCTGTCGGCATCAGAAGCGCGCTTCCACGCTAGGCCCGCCACCAGCCAAATGCCATTATCCTTGGCCACGACCTGGTTTTTCACCAGCACGCGATCACCGGCCGCTAGGGCCACGCCGTCGACGGTCTGAAGCCCCGACAGCACGATGTTGGCCGTGGTGGCCACGCGCACCGATTGCTTGCTGTCGAGCTTATTCAGCTCTTCCATGATCCGCGTGTCGACGTAGTCGCGGGTCGCCAACACCACCGCCGGGTCAATCTTCAGCGTGATGTTGCCGGTGCTGGCCACGATGAAATTCATCCGCACCACTTGCGTGCGACCCGAGCCTTGCGAGAGCACCGGCTTGAAGCTCGGCGCACAGTTGGCCACCGCCACCAGATCACCGTCCGCGTCGTAAAGGCCGATTTCGCGAATCCACCACCCGCCCTCATCAGCCGGGATAATCTGCTCGGCGATGATCACCGCCGCATTGTTTGGATCGACGCGCACCTGATTCAGCGGCCGGCGCCGGCGCTCATTGATCAGGCTGGTTTGCGCCGCGCTGGGGATAGGGTCCGTATTGTTGGCATCCCCCACGCCCATTTGAGCAAACGTCCAGGCAACGCCGAGCGCGTCGGCATTCGCCTGCTTGGCCATCCCCACATTCGTGAGGGTGGCGAAAAACTGCGAATTCGCATCAATCATAATAAACGTCCAGGGTGTCTATGGAGTGTTCGCGGCCAACCATGCCGAGGGTGCCGCTGACCTCGATGTCATGCGCAACCGGTGGGTAAACGTCGATTTCGTCGCCTTCGTAAACGCTGACCGCGACGTTCAAAACGCCTTGGCTTTCGAGGCTGATCGCCAAGCCCGTCAGATGGCGGGTCACCGGCTTGGCGTCGTCAATCAGGCGTTCCAGCTCCTGATACATTTCCTCGGTGATCCCGGTGTCCAGCACGCCGACCTTGAGCGCGAAGGTGCCCGGCACCCCCTCCGGCACCATGTTGAACCACTCGATAATCTCGATCAGGTAGCCCAGGGGCTCGACAACCCGGCGCATCGCGCCGATGGTGCCCTTGTGGGCATGGATGTAATAAGACGCCTTGATGGCCGCGCGTTTGGTCGCCTCGCGCCACCGGTAATCCCAGCGATCGACCGACCAGGCCCACGCCAAATACGGCAGCAAATGCACCGGGCAGGTGTCGGCGTTGTAGAGCGTGCGCAGCGGGACAATCGTTTTTTCGTAGAACGCCGCCTCCAGGGCGCGCTCCAGTTGCGTGCTATTGCTCGGCAGTAGGCTGTTCATGTCAGACCGCCAGATTTACGGTGACTTCAGTGCAGTACGCCGCCTGGGCCTTGGTCGGGGCCAGGTCCACCCAGCCAACCAGCTCAACCCGAGACACGCCGGCGATATGCAGTTGCGCGTCCACCGCCGAACGCGCCACCTCGACCCCCAGGCGCTTGCGCGGATTGATCCAGGCGTTAACGCGACTTTTGGCCTCCGCCAGACTGGCGTCCGCCTCAGGCCCGACACTGCTCATGTGCAAAATGGCATCAATGCGATAGTCGATAATCTGCGCGCTTTGCACGGTCAGACGATCGCCCAACGGCCTGACGTCCTCGTCACTCAACTCCGCCGTGACCGTGTCCAACAGCTCAGGACTGGCCACGCCTTTGCCCTCGGAACTCAGCACCGTTACCGTAACGTTGCACGGCGCTGGGCTTTCCGCCGAGGCATCAGCCACCAGGCCAGACGCATTGCGCGCGTGCAAGATGTAGCTGGCACGCGGGCCGGCGGTAGTCAGCCCCTCGAAGGCCAATTGAATGCGCTCGCGAAACGGGTCGTCCTGCTCCTTGATTTCCGGCACTGGCGGCACGGCCAGCAGATCCTCGGTCTGAATAACCAGGCGCTTCAGGTTGTAATTGGCCCCGAGCTGATCGAGGTCGCCGCCAATGGCATGTGCCAACAGTAAGGCCTTCGCCCCATCGTTGACCCGGGCGCGGTTGCCGACCTTCTGGTAAGCCGCCACCTCCAGCACCTTGATGACCGGATCGCTTTCCAGCGCAGCACTCCAGTTGTCGCCCATGTAGCCGCGAAAGACCCCCAGGCCTTCCTCATACATTGTTTCGAAATCCAACGGTTCCAGCACGCTCGGCGCAGGTAGCGACGACAGATCAACGATGCTCATACGCCCACCTCCAACAGCACGCCGTCGCCTTGATACTTGCCGGCGATTCTCAGATTGATTTTCCCGCCGATCACCGAAATGACCCGCACCTGGTCCAGCTTCAAACGCGGCTCCCAGCGCCCCAAGGCCCTGGCGGCTTCCGCCTGCACGGAGCTTTTCCAGCCTGCGTTAACCGGCAGGTCGACAAAGCGCGGGAGCGTGCTGCCGTACTCTGGCCGATGCCGCCGGCTGCCCAGTGGCGTGCCCAGAATGTCGCCGATGGACTGCCGCAAATGCTCGATGCCGGAAATGGGCTGGCCGGTGTGGCGATCCATTCCGATCATCGCGTTACTCCTTCAGCAGTTCGAAATCGTCATGGGCTTTCAGAAACTTGATCGCCTCGATGTCGGAGCCCGGGATCTCGACCAGGCCCTTCGTCACCGGCAGGCTGCGCTGGCTCTCCGACAGGATCAATTGACGGGAGGTATAAACTTTGTCGCGAAACTTCATCGACGTCGAAACCGGTACCGATGCCGGCTGCGGCAACGGATCAGGGCTCGCTGGTAAATCGGTTAAAGGTGTATCGCTCTTGGCCATGTGTTTGCTCCAGGCGTAAAAAAGCCCGCACGGGCGGGCTGTCGTGGGTTGAAATTAATGCGTGTGGTGGTTGCTGTTGCCGGTGGCGTCGATGATTGCGCCGGCACTGGTGATGCCCTTCGTGACGTGTAACGCGCCGTCGATCAACACTGCTGCCTTCAGGTTGATGTTCCCGGCGGTCACGTTGACGGCGTTGTCCGTGACGACCACCTCCGTGCTGGCGACTTTGATGGTCACCGTGCCGCTCGGCAGGGTGATGCTGTAACTCTTGGCCGCCCAGTCGTAGATCAGCGAACCGCCATCATCAAAGCGCCAGACTGCCACGTGATCGCGGTTGTCCGGCTGGCCACCGGCATCGCCGTAGAGCCCAGGAATGAAGGTGCCCATGCCGGCCTGGCCGCTTGGGTTGAACAGCACCCCCTGCTCGTTCAGGCTCGGTGCCCGCCAATGCCGTGCCTTGCCGGCCGCCAGACTATGCCAGCGCACCCAAGCGCTGACCCAATCACCGGACTGCACCCGAACAGTGGCGGTCGCCAAATCCACACCGACCACCACGCAAGGCATCAGCATGGCGGCAATCATGCGGTCATGTTCAGCAAGAGCGAAACTCATGGCACGTCATCCGCGGGAAAGAACTGCTCTTTGGTGTCGTTATTCAGACCAAACCACAGTGAACCCGGTTGCTCATCGGGCCACGGCCACTGCTGCGGGCCGAGGTAAATCTGCTGACTCCATTCCACCAACCAAACGGTGTAGCCGTCCAGTTCGGGCCGGGTCCAATCCTGCCCGCCCTGAATGAACACCGCCGGTTCAACCGCAAGCCCCCAGGTCTGCGCCCGCAAAATCACCGCAAGCTGGGTTGCCAGTTGCACGGCCTGCTGATGATGGAGCAGCTTGATTGGATCGACGACGATGCGTGCCTCGAACCTGCACACCAAGGTCGTTTCCCCGGTGCCGATATCGACGCCCGGTTCAATCTCGGCCATCTCCAGAAACACCGCCGGCAACGCCACACGATCTTTAATGTTCGGCCAGGCTGTCACCGCACACACTCCCGGTAACCTCGCCAGCAGTTGTTGCTCAATGGCCCGGTAAAGCTGATCCAGGCTAAAAGGCTCTTCCGACACGGCGCTAACTCCTCAGGTACTTTTGCAGCTCGAAATTGAGTTCCTGCTGCAGGATCTGCAGCAATCGTTCGTCCGCCTTGCGCACCCAGCTTTCGAAATGGGGACGCGCCTGCTCCAGGGACACCTTGGCCTTGGCCAATGGAAACCGGCTGCCATTTTCAGCGACCCACCCCGAACTCGGCCCGCGCCCTGAGGACACCGTACTGTCGGGATAGTCGTCCGCATCGAAGTGTTTGCTCGCCGTGCGGATCCAGATGTCAGGTTTGTTGCCGTAGACCTGTTTGAGGAACGCACCCTGGTAACGGCGCCCGGCCACTGACACACCGCTGCTGGTCTGCCGCGCGCGGCCGATCCGGCTGGACTCGATGGCGTTCAAGCCAAACCACAGCTTGCCGCTCATGGCCCCGCCGGTGACCGGGTAGCTGCGCAACCGTTGACGCACCGCCGCGACAGCGATGCGCTCCTGCCGACTGACTGCCCGGGCGATATGCGTACGCAACCAACCCAGCGTCTTGTTGATCGCTCGACGATGTGCGGCGGCGGCCGCCTTGGGCACCACTTTGGCGAAGTCCTGGAACGCTTTCAGATCCGTCGACGAAGACTGAAGGGTGACCATTCCACCGCCGGACGACGACTTGTAATAGCTACCAATGCTCATGCACGCATCCTCAGGATCAAAGCGACCAAACCGTCACCGCTCGGTTCCAGCTGCAGCAGGTCGTAGTCACCACCACCGTCCAGGGCCGGTAGGTCGATACTGACCAACAGGCCCGGCTCCAGGCCGAGGGAATCGCTGACCCTGATTTCAAACCGAGGCTCACGCAACCCGGTGTTGAGCTTGCCGAACTTCGGCTGCAGCCAGGGCGCCGCGAACATGCCAAGCACCGGCTCATCCCGGCCTTCGATCCGCGCACTGTCGCCCAACGTTTCGAACACCACCGCGTCGACCTCGGCGACCAGGTCGCGAAAGGCCACGGTCAGAGTTCCAGGAGGATCTGCGCGAGCGGGCGCGTGCACAGGTGCAGCGGGTTGGACTGAGCTTCACCGGCCATGCCTTTGTTGAACGGCAGCGGCTCGATCTTGCTGTAGTACGGCACGCCTTCTGTGTTGACCGTTTCCATGTAGTCCGCCGGCGCAAACACCGAGATGTACAGGTCCGGCACACCTTCGGGAATCAGCAGCGCCTTGTCGTCGTGGATGAAGGTCACACCGGCGATCTTGCCGCGATAGCGCTCCCAGACGATGCCGCCGAACTCGAAACTTTCGCGGGCATCGCCACGCAAAGCAGCGGCCTGCTGACTGTTGAGGTAAGTCTCTTTGACCGACTTGTGGACCAGCAGCTTGTTCCAAAAATTCTTGCCGCACAGCGCACGCGAGCCCGTGCTGGTGATACTGCCCAGGGCTTCCTCCTGCAGGTCCAGCGCATCACCACACTTGACGCGAAGTTCGGTGTCCGGACTGTTCAGCCCCATGGACATTTTCTTGCGGGTCACACCAAAGGTTTTGTAGATGTCGAGCAAGACGGTGGTGCCGTCCGCGTCGAGGATTTGGCCGTTCAGCGCACCCATACGCTGGAATTCGTGCGTGGCATCGAGCTGTCGACGCGCTTTGGCCAGGCGCTTGTTGACCACGTCCTGCACTGCCTGCAATTCAGAACGGGTACCGAAGGCTCGAATGCCCTGGATCTCGTCGGCCTTGATCGCAAAGCGCTGCGGCAGGTGCACGGTGTTGAACGGAATCAGGTTGCGCTTGGTTCCGCTGACCACCAGGCCGGAGGTGCCGCGTTCACCGGCTGGCACCAAAGCCAGGGTGTCGCCGTCTTTTTCGATCTGTACCGTCAGGGTGGTGATGCCCTCCTCCTGGAACAGGCCCAAGCTGCTGATGCGGCCCGGCAGATATTCCTGTTCGTTGATGGCGGCGGTCAGCGAGGAGACCGAAAACGCATCGTCGTTAAAGATTTCAATGTCAGCCATGAAGCAATCTCCAGAATGCAAAAACCCGCACTCGGCGGGTTGGGTCATCAGGTTGACCGTCTTAACGAACGATCAGGAAGTGAGTGGCCAACGCCTTTTCAGCAGCAGGATCCAGCCCCGTCAGATGGGCTTCGCTGACTTCAGCCAGCCGCACCACTGCCCGCCCGCGTCGGACCACATCCGACTCGCCCAACGGGCCGTAGAGAATGGCGATCGCGTTTTCACTGCCGTCTTCCGCGGTCGGGTTGTAGGGAGCGAACTCGCCGGTCAAGCTGACCAGGCCGAGGATCTGCCCCGGTTCCAATGCAGGACCGGCAGCGACATTGATGGCTTCGCGGGAAATGGTGCCCGCCGCTTCGGACAGGAGAAATTCGCCTGCATGCATCGGCTCTCGTTGGATACTCATCGTCTTGCTCCTGTTGCGGGTCGGGATTGACCGGCCTGCGCGGCTTGGCGCGCGGACCAGATGGAAGGTTGATCAAGTTGTTTGGCCTGCACTTTAGGTGCAGGGTCATTGTCCAGCGGCAAGCTGTTGTCAATTTCAAAGCCCTTGCCGCTGCTGACGATTTTGTCGAACAGACGCGCTCGGACCGCCGCCACGTCCAGGCCCGCCGCGACATACTCGACACTGAACTCGGGTAAGCGTGCAGCCACACAAAGGTCGTTCACAGCCTTGGCCCGCGTCAGGCCGGCCTGGACGATTTCTTCGCTTTCAAGCCGGGTGGAGCTGAGCAGCGGCTCGACCAGGTTGCTGATACCCGACTCGGTGCATCGCTGGGTGATCATCAGGGCCAGCTTGGCCGAGTCGACCACCGGCGGTACCAAGGGCGGATCGGCGGGCTCCAACTCGGGATCCGGTTCGGGCGGCTCGTCCAACTGGGCGAGCAATTCGGCTGGCGCATGCTGGTAACGCTGCAGCACGGCCCCTTGGCCGAGGCAAGCCTTTACCTTGACACCGTCACCGACTTCATCGGCCAACCCCAGGGCCACCGCTTCATTGGCGGTCAACCAGGTTTCGGCAGCGACCAGGCGCCGCAACTCCTCCTCATCGATGTCCGGCGCCTTGGCTTTGTAGGCCGCAATGATGGCTTCCATCGTCTGATCGAGGACGTCGGCCACCTTGCGGAAGTCTTCGGCATCGCCGGCGGCGTAGGTCCACGGGTTGTGAATCATCAGCATGGCGTTGGATGCGATCACCACGCGGTGCGCACCGCACACCGCCACGCTGGCGGCACTGGCCGCCAACGCGTCGATGCGACCGGTGCAGCGCTCGCCCAAACGCGACAACGCGTTGTGCATCGCCAGCCCGTCGAACAGGTCGCCGCCGATGCTGTTGAACGCAGCGATCACCGGCGAAACGCCGTCGTCCATGGCGCGCAGGTCTTGCACAAATTGATTGGCGGTAATGCCCCAGGCGCCGATCTCGCCGTAGACGAAGACCTCGATCACCCGCTCGGTAGCCTCGCCGCTGGCCTGCAGCGCGTACCAGGTCTTGTCCTGCACCTGCACGCGTTTGCCCGCCCGGTTATAAACGCGTGGCCGCGCCTTTTTGCTCATGGTTGCTCCTTGTCGTCGACGGGGACGAACGCTTCAAGAGTGGTGTAATTGAGGCCAAGGGCTGTAGCCCTGGCCAGATCGGCGGCGTTTTCGGCGTCGACCGTTTCAGCGTCATAACCGGTGCGCAAGACCATCTCACTGCGCGAAGCGAAGCCGGCCTGCACTTCCATTCGGCGCGCCTGTACGTCCTGCACCGGTTGGATGTAGGCCCAGCCTTGCGGTACCCAACGGGTGCGCAGGTATTCACGGCGCCGCTGGGCGTAGTCATCCAGCTGGAGGACACCTGACAGCACCGCCATGTCCATCCACGCCGCCCGGACCGGACGGCACAGCTGATGCACGTACACGCTGAACTGCAGCTGCTCCAAACGACGGCGAAACTCGTTGAGTACCACCCGCAGCGCCCGGTCGTTGACCTCGCGCATGTCGCCAGTGAGGATTTCGTATGGCGTCCCGGTCCCTGCTGCAGCTGCCATCAGCTGCTGACGCATGAAGTCGGGATAGTTGTTGCCGGCGTCCGGTGGTTTGGAGAACTCGACCTCTTCACCCGGCCCCAGTTCCTGCATGGTGCCGGGCTCCAACGCGACCATCGGCGTGAAGCCGTCGCGGTCCAGGCTCAGCGGCTGGCCGGTGACCGGGTCCCTTGGCACGGGGCCGGAGTCCGGGGCTGGCCGGCTGATAAAACCGGCAAACAGGTTGGCCACCTCCTGACGAAACAGCACCGCGTCGTCGTAGTTGTCGAGGCTGCGCAGGCGCTTCAACACCGGCGACAAGCGCGGTACGCCGCGCAACTGGCCCGGTTCGACCGGTTCAAAGATGTGCAGCACCTGCGCCGCCGGCACTCGCACAAGTTGGTTGTAGCCGGCGTTCAGCGACGAGGCATCGCGTGGATGCGCCAGGTACATCCAGTACGCCACGCGCTTGCCTCCGGGCGTGAATTCGATGCCGGCCCGGATGAAGTTGCCGTCACGGGTGGTCTCGAACTTGTCATGCGGAACAAATTCCGGGGCCAGGATTTGCAGCTGCAACGGCACCGCGAGGCCTTCGTCTAGGCCACGCGGACGCAACCGAACAAAACACTCGCCCGAGGTTTCCACCGTGCGGGCCACCAACGCCTGCTGACCGTTGAAGTCAGTGCGCTCATCGGCATCCGACTCATCGACCCAGTCGTCCCAGAGTTCCTGCAGCAATTTGCGCAGGGCTTCGTTGTCGGTTTTCGGTCGCGGTGTGATACCGGTACCGATCAAGTTGCTGACACGCTTGTCGATCACGTTGTAGGCATACGGGTCATTGCGAACCGCTGCCCGCGACCGTGAGCGCAGATTGCGCAGCGCCGGGGTATTGATGCTATTGATCCCGTTGTCCGGCGCATCCCAGCCAGTGGAGCGGCGGCCCTCTCCGGCGCCTTCGTAACTGGCCTTGATGTTCGACGGCAACACGAATCCGTTACGGGTGAGCGTCGGATAGCGGGCCATTAGAGTCCTTTGCCTCCGTGGCAAAGCCGAACGACGCGAGAGCGCGGCCCGACGGAGTTCACCAGTGAAGTGCGGATCTCGTCGCGCGCTTTGAGCAGCTCGTCGACAGAGCGGTATTCCACGGTACGGTCGGTGTAACGCACGGTTTTTTCACCGCGCGCGATGGCTGCCTCAACCGCATCGAGGTGCTTTTGGGTAAATGACATATCAGCGTCTCTTCAGGTAACCGCTGCTGGAACTGCGGCGTTGAGGTGGCGATGCTGCAGGTCGTGATGGCACGACGGGAGCAGCGGGTTGCGGAGCCGGTTGTGGTACGACAGCGGGTGTCGTCTGCCCGGTATTGCTGAGGCGCTCGCCCTGAACGGGCTTAATACCCATGGCCTCATCGAACAGACCGGACTGCGCCAGGGACTGACGCACCCGCTCCCAGTCGTGTTCCTTGTACCGATTGAGGCCCAGGTAATGCGCCATCGCCAGGCAATACACCATCAGGTCGAGCGCTTCGTTGCGCTCGGCCTTGCCTTTGACCCATTCGATACGTTTGTGGCCACGGATGTAGCGCGCCACCTTGCGCTCCGCGACGCACTGATCGAAGAAGTCGTCGGGCAGGTCATTGGCGAAGTGCAAGGCACCCGGGCCGGCTTCGAATGGATAGCGGTTGTAGATCCAGTCCTTTGCCGTGTCGGTACCGACGAACCACAGCTCGGCGCCGTTGCGTTCGGTCTGGCCCTTCCAGGTCACGTCGACCATGGACGGGCGCTGAGCAATGACCGGTTTGCCGGGTTTGCTCGCCCCCTTGATGGCGAACACATTGCGCCAGCGGCGCACGCGGCAAAACTGGTACACCTCGTCAGTGTGGTGGCCACCGGAGTCGACCGCCACGGCGAGAATGCCGAGACCGACACCGCATGGATGGCGGTACTTGGCCTTGAGTAGTTCATCCAGTGCGGCCCAGGTGCGCTCATCGGCGGGGTCGCCCGAGACAATCTGGTAGTCGATGACCCAGCGCTCCATGCCGACGCCCCAGCCCATCGCCATGAACTCCAGGCGATTGGCCTGCACGTCGACGGCACCGGTGATCATCAGCACCGCCGCCGGCATCGACCCCAGTCCGAAGAGTTCCAACCGTGCCCGTTTGCGCAAGGTGTCGGCCTTGGTTTGCTCCTGCGCGCTGTCCCACACTTTGGCCAGACGGGTGTTATAGAACACCTGCATGGGTTCCAGATCGCCTTTGGCCTGGGCCTTTTTCGCCTTTTCAAACTGCTTGGCCAGCGACTTCCAGTCCATCCAACCGAGGGGCGAATACAGCGCGTTGAGGTGGAAGCCTACCGTCTCGCCGTCGCCTTCGGCATGGCCACGCCACTCGCCGTTGGCGAGCATTTCGCCCTTGTGGAACTCCTCAATCAGCACGTCGCAATCAGGACCGACGCACTGGTAGTGCACCACGCTGAAATCCTTCGAGTAATGCAGGCGCTCCCATTCCAGGGTTTGCATGTGGCCGCAGCTCGGACACGGCACGTAGTAGTGACGCTGGTCACTGCCATCGAACAGGTCGGAAATTCGCGACGCACCCTTGATCGTGGGTGAGCTGGAAAAGTAGAACTTGGCGTTGCGACCGAAGGTACTGCCCCGGGTTTCGGCCAGCTCGATGGGATCGCCCTCCTCGCCAATGTCCACTTCCCAACGGTCGATCTCGTCGCCGTACACGTAGCGCGCCGACAGCTCCGACAAGTTGGCCGCCGAGCCGGCGGTGGTGACGTACAACGTCCCGCCCTCGAACTCCTTGGTGTCCATGGTGTTGCGCGAGTCGCGGGAGCGGTTAGCCGCGACACGCTCGCGCAATACCGGTGTTGCCTTGATTGTTTTGCCGATCCGAGACGACACCCGCTTGGCCAGGCCCAGACTGGGCAACAGCGCCAGGATGTTCGACGGCGCCATGTGCATCAGGCCACCGATCCAGTTCAGACCAATCTGGGTTTTCATCAGTTGCGACGCGACCATGGTGATCACGCGCTTGCACGGGTGAGCCGGCGACAGGCAACGCATGGGTTCGCGGGCATACGGTGTGCGCGAGGTCCGGTACTGGCCGGGCTCAGCGGCGCCGGTGTCACGCGGGATCCGCATGTACTCATCGGCCCACTGATCGATCCAAACATCCGGGTCGGGCCGCAGCCCACGGAAATACGCCTCGCGGTACACCTCTGCACCGTCCGGAATGTCCGTGGGCATAGGTCAACTCGTAGTCAGTGCGTGTTCAAGGTCCGCTGAGGACATGCGCTCGGCATCCTCCAGCGAGCGACGGATCGCCGCCGTCAGGTGCTTTTCGATTTCCCAAGGGTCTGTCATGGACGCCAGTTCGGGAGCCAGCTGCGGCGGCATGCCCAGCAATTGATCGCGCAGCATGCGGCCAGCGTTGTAGGCGCCCGTCTGGACCGCCGTCGCGAACACCAGTGAGCCTTTGGCCTTGTGCAACTCGATCTCGGCGAGCTGGGCCAGGTTGTGTTCGCGCAGGGCACGCGCTTTCTGGAAGTCCGGCAACTGCCCGGACGGGGTAATCACTGGCGGCGCAGCCATTGAAGTTGGTTCGACCTGGCTGGACAGCTGACTGTACACGTCACGCTGCAGCCGATCCTGGTGGTGCCGATCAGCAACGGCGGCCTTGCTGGGGTCAGCGGTGTCGCGAATCAACGCTTCGCTGGCCGTGACATCGACCTGTTTACCGTCGGCGGTGAGCACCAGACGGTTGTTGTTTTTCAACCAGGTGATGTAGCTGGGTGCCCTGCCGATCCGAGCCGCGAAGGCGCTCTTTGACAGGTAAATTGGTTCTGTCATAAGCCCTCCTTTTCAACGGCTTTTCAATGCAAACCTTTCAATTTCAATGGATTGAATTTCAGTAAGCTGGCAACCCTGCCGCTAACACTTTCCCGCGGGTTTCCGACCCCGTACCCGCCGGATAACCCCAGGGTCCCCGGTGACTTTCGGGCGACCCGGGCGGGAAACCTCACCCCTGTTCGCCACCCGCTGGCGGCACCTCGCAGACCCCCAGCCGCTTGGCCGCCCAGCGTTCGTACAACCCGATGGCGACATCGGCGCCGGCCATCGCGGTCAGGCAACCCAAGCTGCCCGCCGCCCAGATTGACATGCCGGCAGCGATCATCAACATCATCGCCGACACCCCGCAGGCAATGCAGGCACCGGACCGCAGCGCCAGGCGTCGCAACAATACCCAGCCCCGCGCCCCATCCTTGTCCGCCCGCCACATCTCGCCCGACACGCCGCCGACCAAAGCCAGGACGATCACTAACCAGATTGGCATCTCTGCCAGCGCTTGCTGCTCGTTCGTCATCGCCCTACTCCATAAACGCAAAAACCCGGCGCAATGGCCGGGTTTGGTGTGAGGTGCCTGCCGCTCTTTGCGGTCGCACCTATCGAAGATGGGTACTTTTTACAGGTGGATTCCGGTGGCAGCAAGCGAGTTTTAATGCCATGGATCAATATGGGTACAACACGGGTATAACGCGGGTACAACGGAGGGACAACGCATTCATTCGGCTATTGCTTCTGGTGCCCGGTCCTACTTGTCCCACTATCTTAAGTCGAAGTAGGACAGCTACAAGCGCCTAAATTCGGGGCTCTGCCCTACTGTCCTACCTTATTTAACTTTTCCTTGTGTATAGAGAGAAAGCTAAAAGCACGCATGCGCGCCATGGGCGCGGCTACGTGCCCGCTATGCTTACGTGTGCATGGTGCGGGCAAAGGTTGGACAGTAGGACAGCCCAACAACGGCGCGGTCTGCACCTGTCCAACTGCCTTAAATGGCAGTCGGACAAGGCCGGACAGTAGGACAAAGGCACACGGAGCAACGCCAGGGGTCATGCAGCCTTCCCCATCAACAGACCAGCGATATGCAGATGCGCTTCATGCAGACGCTGATAATAGGTATCGCGACTGCAACCACAGTGGGTGTACTTCTGTGACAGAAAGCTTTCGTGGTTGCAGTAATGCTCCCACACCACCACCGACAGCTGCGCCGGCAGATGCTTGTTGACGATCAGCTCAATATCCGCCGACTCGTCCAGCAGCACCCGACTCCCCCGCGTGCCACGTATCAGCTCGCCCTTGCACTCCATCAACATGGCAATCATGTTGCCGCCACTCGCCCCACCATAGGTTTCAGGAATTGGCGAATGCAGATCCTGCGCCCAAAGCTTGAGCATCTCATCAATTCGCTTAATCAAAGCAAGGCTCCTCTACCACCGCCTGCTGCAATGCGGACGCTCGCCCCCACGTTGCGGGCTTCTGATAGGCCCACTGGCGGACACCGCTTTTTGCCAACGCAGGCATACGCTTCTTGCGCCAGCCCAGCCGGTGCATAATCGCGCCGACTCGCATCTGTTCAGGCTTACCCCAATGGCCGAAGTCCAGTTTGAGGGCCTGCGTTAGGATCTCGTTGCCGGTAGCGGTCTCGCCGAGCTGCGACTCTTCCAACCAGGTCAGAATTGGCCCTTCCCACTCGTCCACCACAAAGCGCTCGTCCTGTGCCTCGGCGAACATCCACGACTCGTCCTTGGTCACCCACCAGATATCGCCGGCCTCGAAACAGAACACCGCCTCTGCCCACAGCTGATCGCGGATCTCACGCAGCTTTTCCAGATCGACCTTGTTGCAGAACACCGGCCAGTAACGCCGGTTGCCCGTGGCGTCCTTGAGGTATTCCTCTTGGTTGGTGGTACCCACGAATACACACTGGCGTGGCACGTCGTTCGTTCTGCGGCCGTAGCTCTCTCGGTAGGTGTCGGTGGAGGCCGAGAAGAACTGCTTGGCCTTGGTGCTTTCGGCTTTGTTGAAGCTGTCCAGCTCCCCCAGTTCGACGATCCACTTACCGCGTATCGCCTGGAAACTGTCCTTGTCGCCAAGGGCAAACGGCGTGTCCATAAACCACTCGCCACCGAGAATGCCCATGGCGGTGGACTTACCCTCACCCTGTCCGCCTTCGAGGATCATCACCGAGTCGGCCTTGCAGCCTGGGCGCATGACCCGAGCCACTGCCGAGATCGGCCAACGCTTACCAACCTTGGCTGAATATTCACTGGCTTGGACCCCCAGCACATCGGTCAACCAGCTTTCCAACCGAGGCACGCGGTCCCACTCCAGCTTCTCCAAATACTCGCGCACCGGGTGAAACGAATGGTCGTGGGCAACCACGCTGACCGCTTCGATCACATGGGACGCCTTGACCCGCAGGTTGTATTGCTGCGCGAGCCACTTCATCACCCGCATGTCATCGATGTCTGCCCAATCGCCGGCACCGCCTCCAAAAGGGGCTGACCGCAGTTTGACGATCTTGGAGCTGAACACGCTGTAACCGATCACACCGGCCCAGCGCTCGTCATTGCCTAAGATCAGCTCGACATTCTGCATGTGTGCGATCAGGGAGCCGTTTTCAGTGCGAGCCAGTTGATCCTTCCAACCACCAGCTGCAGGAGGTTTGACCACCGCCAACACCTGACGGCGGACAGCCTCCAAACCTTCGGCAATGTGCAGGTCGTTAAAGTCGGTCCACTTGATCTCACGCTCGCCCGAGAAGACGGGCCCGACCACCTGGCCTCCGACGATCAACGCCGCGTTGTTGGCCTTTTCTTCACCTGGGTTCCAAGGCTCGCCATTGGGGCGTTTGGTTTTCCAGTCATCGTCCCGGCAGAGGATCAACGGACAACCGGGGAAACGCTCACGCATGGCCTTGGAGACCGGTAGCAGGTTGCCCGCATCGAAGGCGATAGCGACTGTCAGCGACGTCGCCATGTGCAGGCTAGCGCCCGTGGCGTAGCCCTCACATACCAGCACCGGCTCCCCCGGTTCAGGGTGCGGGCCGATCAGATGGAATGCGCCCTCCTTCGACATACCAGCGGGCCAATAGGCCTTGTCGCGCCCGGTGTCTTCTTGCTTTTCCGGGAAGATTACCTGCAGGCCAACGATCTGATCCCGCACGTTGCACATAGGCACTAAAAATGCGCCAGTACGGGGCGCATAGCGAACTTTGAAGCCGACGATCTGCTTTCGATCTAGGTAAGCACTTTTGCCCTTTTCTGGCATGCGCTTGAACAGGCCTGCTGCACGGTTGGCCGCTCGACGTGCAGCGTTGGCCGCGATCTCAGAGGCCTTACGCTTGGCCTCTTCCTGACGCGCGCGCATAACCTCGCGCTCTTCGGGACTCATACGACCGGCCTTGACCTTGATTTTCTGGGTCTCTCCGGAGCGCCAGTCGCCGAAACTGCCGAAGATCAGTGTTTCGTTCTTTTCGGTGCGGTGCTCATGGACCACATACCAACCGTTTTTTTCCTTGCCCTTGTCCTGGGAGGTTTTGCAGCGGGTCAGTTTGCCGAATACCAACGGTTGCTCAGGTTCGAGGCCGTAGTCTGCGAATTGCCCCAATACCTCATCGAGCATGGCGGGCCTCCCGCGCTTCGTCGATGGACTGACAGCTCAAGCACTGAGTGCAACCCAGTTGAGCCAACCGGCGTGGCTCAGGAATAGGCTCGTCGCAGCTCTCGCAGAACAGAAACGAATGCGCCGCCAAGGCAGGCTTGGCGGCGTTACGTGCAGCAAGGGCCTGATCAAGACGCTCCTGCACCAGGTCATTGGCAAAATCAGCGATATCAGCCAAGGTCTGCACCCCGCGTTTTCTGATTGACGTACGCGGCGCGGTTGAACATTCCTAGAAGCCCTTGGATGCCGCGAAATACCTGCTGACGTATCTCGGCCAACTCACCATCATCCACCTTGCCGTCGCCAATGCTTTTGGCCCAAACCACAGTCAGATCGGCCACTTGGCGAAGGTATACAGCGATACCAGTGGTCAAGGTCTCGGGCATATCGTTGGTGTAGGCTTCGGCCAATTCCTGCCAGACCGTGTCGCCGACCAGCGCATGCACGGCATCGAGAATACGGCGGTCCTTGGTCAGCTCCAGGATCTCGCCGAACTCCTGAATGTTCACGGAGTGGCTGGGATGCGTGGGAGATAGCTTGTGCTGCAGCGTGGTGGCGTTTCTGCCGGTGGTGGCGGCAATTGCAGCGGCGCCGCCGGGATAGTCCCGAGCAGCATGGTAAAGCGCTAGATCGAGCGGCAATATTTCCCGCTGTGCCCGGTCTACTGAACTCAGAGCGATTCGGCTCATGGCATTAATCCTTGAAAGTTGCCAGTGCCGCGCGACATGCAGTGGTGATACATTTGCCGCGTGGCTTGAAAGGGCCCAAACGCCGGCTAGATCTTCAGGATCAATACCGGCACCGTGCCGGGGCGAACAATCCGTTGTTCACCCCTGGCGCAACAGCTGCCCAATCTGTGGTGGAAAAGGCAGCAACACCAAGGCTTCCGAGCCTTGGAAAGCGCGGTAAAAATCGACGGTTTGCATGTGGTGTGCCCGTCTATCTTTATCGCGACCCGACAGCGCTGTGGTGGTGCGTGCCGGGAGGAACTGGGCGGCCCTTGGGTCGCCTTTTTTCTAAGCAGCTTGTACAACACTAATGTTTTCAGGAGCCGGGAATATCTCTGGCAAATCCGGCCGCAACTCATGAGGCAGAAGAGCCCCTAAAAGCGCTTTCGCAAGTGGACGAACCTGAGCAACCGGTACTCCCCTACGTCGCCAATTAAAAAAGCGCTGAGGGCTAACCCCACATTCTCGGGCTAATTGCGATGGACTTTTACCGGTCCCCTCTGCGACCCGCACTATCAAATCGAACACCTGATCAGGCGTACTCATGACGTCACCTACACAAACAAAATGAATGACACAACCAAACAATACGTTTGTTATCATTTTTATGCAAGGGCTGTAACATTCTGTTTATGAGCAAACAATCGCAACTCCTAAAAGGGCAGCGTTTCCGTCAGGCACTGGATGATTCCGGACTCTCCGGCGCGGAACTCGCCCGAGTGCTTGACCTGGAAAACGACCAGAACATCACAAACTGGAAAGCTAGGGGCGTACCTGCATATATGGTGGGCGAAGTCGCGCTTACTTTGGTCGTGGAACGAGAATGGCTGGAAGGAAAAGATGTTCCTATGAGGACCGCCACCACGGAACGTTCCAGCCCGCCGCGCACCGCCAATGGCTCCCCCCTTTACGTCCTCGAGCCGCTGGCCCCTTGGGACTCCGACACACCATTAGATGACGACGAGGTCGAGTTGAGGCTTTACAAGGAAGTCGAACTGTCCTCCGGACCAGGGAAGGTTGCGCGCACAGAAGTCCAGGAGATCACGGGACCAAAGCTCCGTTTTTCGAGGGCCACCATGAGGACCTGCGGAGTGGACCCTTCAAATGCCGTGTTCGCAACCAATAGCGGCAACAGCAACCACCCGCTGATTCTTTCGGGCGCAACCGTCGGTATCGATACAGGCATGACAAGGATCATTGACGGGGAAATTTACGCTATCGATCATGACGGCCATTTCCGCATTAAATTTCTTCAGCGCACCCCCACTGGATTAAAAATGAAGAGTTTCAATGCTACCGAGTATGCTGACGAAGATTACGACTTCGATCAGATCATGGCTCAACGAGTGTTAATTCTGGGTCGAGTTTTCTGGTGGTCATCCATCCGGCCTTTGAAGGGACCATCTTTAATCTGAAACCAAACAAAATGTGTTGACCAAAAACCAAACAAATTGTTTACTTGCCTCACTCTTCCACCACAGAGCGAGGCAACACCATGCACACCACAGCCACCCTGCACGTCCATCCAGCCGCTGCTAGCCCATCCCGCATCATGGAAGTCCGCCGCCTAGCGCAATACCTGGGATGCGCGTTCATTCCCCACAAACCCAAGCTGGCGGCCCGCGCCGCACCTGCACCGTTTGATCCGAACGGCGGAGGGCACGCAGCATGAGCAAGTTCAAACTCGACAACCGCACGCTGCAACTGCTCAACGCCCAGGTCAATCTGAGCGAGACGTTCAATCACACTCTGCGGTCGACGCCACAGCGCGAAGCACTGGTGTTTCGCCTGAAGGTTGAGCGCAGCACAATTGACACCCTCTTCACCGTAGAACTGGGCAGCGAGCGCCACACGCTGACCTTGCAGAACGAAAAAAAGATGCACCTCAAGCTGGCCGACTTTATCGAAGAGATTGCCAACGGCCCTATCGACCCCAGCGATACCGCCGACCTACTGAGTATCCCCCACGCTAGTCGCCAATACGCACAGTTTGATGTCGAGCACCGGCAGCAGGTGTTCGAGCTTGTGCGTACCGGCGGCGCATTGAGTCTCGACATGGGTTTCGATCTCCCCATCCACGTCGCCATCCATCGCACCCAAACGCGCCCAGGCGTTACCACCATCATGAGCATCGGCGTAAAACGTCCGCGCACGAAGTGCTTCACCGTGTGCGGTAGCGATGTCGAGATCTACGAGCAAGTAGCCGAATCCATCAACCATTTGGCTGCCGTGGCGACGCCTGCCGCGCATGCAGCCTAGGAGGCCGAGATGGAACGTAGCCTGGAAAAAGCCGCGAAGTACTTCGGCCTCACTCGACCCAAACTGATCGCGCTCATGCGCGAGAAAGGCCTTCTCAACGACCGCCGCCTGCCGGCATTCCCGGTTCGCGACCGCGAGTACCTGCGGATCAAGGACGGCACCTGGTACCACGAAACCGCTGGCATGCAATACAGCCAGTCGACCAAGGTCCGGCAAGCCGGCATGCGCTGGCTAGCCGAGCAACTGGGCCTCGAACTGCCCGCGATTCCGGTCGACAACCGTGACGTGGCCTAGGGAATACGCCCGCCAGATCGTCGCCATGCGCACACGCGAGGAGCGCAACGCCGCGCTCCTCGAAGTGCCTGAACATCTGCGGGAGCTAACCAAGCGCCACTGCCTGAATGCCTGGAATCACCCATCACGACTCAAACGCAAGGAGGCCGAGCTAGCCCATGAGTAATGCCAACCAAACACCGCTGCGACTACTTCCCGCACCGGACAGCTCCACCGTCGAGATGCTGCACCAAATCTTTGGCGATGTGCTTATCCCTCTTGAAGAGCTGCGCGAACGTTACTTCAGAAACCTCAACGAGAAGACGTTTTCGGAGGCCATCAACAGCGGACGGATTCAACTCCCGGTGACGACCATCGACGAAAGCGTGAAGGCTTTGAGGTATGCGCATATCAAACACGTTGCCGCCTTGATCGACATCCGCGCCTACAAGGCAGATGAAGACATGCCGCGACCATCAACCAGCAAACCGGAGGCGTGACATGTCACTTCTCAGCCAATGCCGACACTGCCGAGCGCCACTATCAGCAGAGGAAACAGCGAACCGCCTTTGCGGTGAGTGCTGCTTCCTCGCGGTCGACTACCGGCGTTACGACGCCTTACTCGATGAAGGTTACATGCAGTACCAGGCCAAGCTGATGTGCGGGTTGGCCGACCCACCCGATCCTGACGACGAATAGACAACCCTCAAGAGCTGCCACCACCAGCCAAGCGAAACAACTAGGAGCACACCACATGACTGCAATTCAGATCTGCGCACTGATCATTCTTATCCTGCTCGTTGGCCTCACCTACTGGGCCGGCTATCGCGGCGGCCTGATCGACGGCCGCGTCGAGGGTATCGATGAAGGTATGGCCATTCAGCAATCCGACAACTCGCAAACCGTCCGCAACTTGGAGCTTTCGCTCGACCAGGCAAGGGATCACCACAAGCAACTGTACATCCATTATGAGCGTGCGCTGGCCGCATCGAAACTGGGTGAATCAGAACGGCAAACCCTGTTGGCCATCGCCGAAAAACTCAGGATCGCCGCTGAGACATTCGCTGCATTTCGCACCGGTAAAAAACTGGAACGAGACGCTATTGCTCTACGTGAGCAAGCGCTAGCCATGGCCGCCTTGCTGGAACCAACAGAGCAGGAGGCCGCAGCATGAACCGCCCCCTCCTACGCCTCACACCTCAAGCGGCCGGTGAACTGGAACAACAGCTGACCAAGGCCTCGACTGAGCTTCGTGAAGCGACACGCTTCCGAAAAGAGTTCAACCGACAGCTGTCCACGCTGATCGGCCATGACGCCCTGCGCAAACTGAACAAAGACACCAAGAACGCTTTGCTATTGGCGGACCTGGTCAAGGAGGCCGCATGAGCCAGATTCTCACCGCCACCGGCAAGCGCTTTGACCTGTACGAACCAGATGCCGACTTAATCGACCCACGTGACATCGTCCATTCGCTGGCTCACCTGTGCCGTTTCAACGGCCACACTCGTGAGTTCTACAGCGTGGCGCAACACAGTTGCATGGTCGCAGACCTGGTGCCCGAACAGGACAAGCTGGCGGCCCTCCTCCACGACGCGGCCGAGGCCTATATCGGCGACATGGTGCAACCGCTGAAGCAATGGATGCATGCATACCAGGACGTCGAGCAATGGATCTGGGAGCGCATCTGCACCCGCTTCAACCTCGACCCAGAACTGCCAGCCTCTGTCCGCCACGCCGACCTAGTCGCCCTAGCAACTGAGCGCCGCGACCTGATGGCTGCCGACCCGACCACCTGGGATTGCCTGATCGGCATCGAACCCACGGCCGAAACGATCCGCCCATGGTCAGCCACCGAAGCCCGGCTCACGTTTCACCAGCGCCTGATGGACCAACTCGCTATCGAACACCGGAGGAAAGCGGCATGAAGATGGAACAGAACACCATCAAGACATCGACCGCTTTGCTCCGCAACGCCAATGGAGTCGACGCACCAGACACAAACAGTCTCTGCTGCGCAGCAGCAGGCATTATTGCCTCTTTCAGCGCCACTGCCGAGGCACTTATACCCCACGAAAAGCTGCGCGGGGCAGCGCTCGCTGATGCAACGCTAACCGCTCAGCAACGCCCGCCCGCGCAGCCTGTCGTGGGGTATATCCACGTTTCAGGCTACGCGGATGCCTTGCCTGAATCGGAAGCTGGCCGGCGGTACTGGACTGTGAGCCCGCATGCAGGGAGCAAATCATGACATCGATCTTCACCCCCACTCCAATCGTCATCTCCGTGACCACCCAGTTCGGCCTTGATCTTGCCGGCGAGATCCGCGTCGACCTGTTCGCAGGCGGTGGAGGCGCAACCATGGGTCAGGAAATGGCAACAGGCAAGACGGTCGACATCGCGATCAACCACAACCCCAAAGCCATCAGCATGCACAAGCGCAACCACCCGAGCGCAGAGCACTACATCACCGACGTGTATGAAGTTTGCCCACGTAAGGCCACGCGCAACCGCCCTGTAGCACATCTACATGCAAGCCCCGAATGCACCCACCACAGCCTTGCAGCAGGGGGCCAGGCACGTAGCAGCACCAGCCGCTCGCTATCGTGGGTAATCGTCAAATGGGCAGGACAGGTCAAGCCGCGCATGATAACTATGGAGAATGTCTGGCAGATCCTGCAATGGGGGCCGCTGATAGCCAAACGATGCAAAGTGACAGGGCACGTGGTCCGCCGTGATGGAAGCGTGGCAGTCGCAGGCGAACGTGTTCCGGTACAGGACCAGTATTTGGTGCCCGATCCGAAGCGCAAGGGTCAGACCTGGCGCCGCTTCTTGCAGATCCTCAAAGGCATGGGTTACGACCTGATGCACGGAAAGCTCAAGGCTTGCGATTTCGGGGCCGCAACCACCCGCGAACGACTGTACATGATCGCTCGATGCGACGGCACACCACTTCGCTGGCCAGAGCCGACTCACTTCAAGACCCCGGCCAAGGGCCAGAAGGGCTGGCGGACAGCCGCCAGTTGCATTGACTGGTCAATCCCTTGCCCGAGCATCTTTCTCAGCAAAGAAGAAGGCCGTGATGCAGGTGTACGTCGCCCGCTGGTGGCCAAGACCATGGAGCGTGTGCGTAAAGGCGCACGCCGCTATGTCCTTGAACACACCGATCCGTTCATTGTGAGCGTCAACCATTCAGCTAACGATTTGGCGCGCTGCCAGTCGGTTCAAGATCCGACCAAGACCATAACTGGCTCACACGGCTTCGCTCTGGTAACGCCACAACTGGCACCATTCCTCACCGAACACGCCAATGCGACCACCCAACGCAATATGTCAGCCGACGCACCACTGGGCACCATCTGCGCCAAGGTAAAAGGCGGGCACTTCGCGTTGGCGGTGGCCTACATCGCGCAGCACAACGGAGGGTTCAACGAAACACTGGGCCGACACCCGAAACAACCTCTGACCGCCATCACTACCACAGGCAGCCAACAGCAGCTGGTGACCGCGAACCTGCTGACCTTGCGAAAAAATTGCGTAGGCATTCCGATGAACGAGCCGGTCTCAACCATTTGCGCGGGTGCTGAGCACCACGCACTGATCGAGTATGCACTCGCACCGGAAGCTGAAGAAGGCGCTCTACGTGTAGCCGCGTTTCTTATGGGCTACTACGGCAGCGACAATATCTATGACTTGCGTGACCCGGCCGCAACAATCACCACACGGGATCGGCTGGCTCTTGTGACTGTCATGATCCGGGGAACGCCATACGTGATCGTCGACATCGGTATGCGCATGCTCACGCCTCGGGAGCTGTACCGCGCCCAAGGCTTCCCCGATAACTACGTGATCGACCATGGGCACGATGGCGTCAGATTCAGCAAGAAGGACCAGGTGCTAATGGTTGGCAACTCAGTATCACCATGGCCGATGATGGCCCTGATCAACGCTAACGCAGATCAGGACGAAGATGAGTTGCTGGAGGTGGCAGCATGACCAGACTCCGCCGAACCGTTCGAATCCGCCGCGGGCAAATGCCGCCTCTCGATCTACCAACCATTTGCGACAAGTGCAACAAGTCGCGGGCGCACGGTAACCATGAACAATGCAGCAAATTGCGCCAGGCCGAAGGCATCACACGGCGTGCAGGAGGCAACTCATGAACACCGCCTTCATCCTGATGGCGCAATACAACGGCAGGGCGATCATCCCGCTGGAACAGGTGTGCAAGGATTACTTCACACACCTAACCACTGATATGTTCCAGCGCAAGGTTATGGCCGGCCAGATCAAGATCCCAATCACTCGCCTCGAATCGAGCCAGAAAAGCGCGAAGGGAATCCACATCACCGATCTTGCAGCCTACCTCGATCTGCAAAGGGAAGCCGCAGTCAAGGAATGCAACCAACTCAACGGATACCGCCGAGCCAGTTAACTTACTGCTTGCCCCAGGCGCCCAGCTTTACGGGCGCCTGAATGATTTTCTCTAACCACGGCCATTCGGCATAGTGGTCACCCCTCCCACGTAGATGTGTGTATCTACGCAACGAGTTCCAATCCCGATGTCCGGAAACACTGGCCACTCGGGGGATATCCCAATCCATTTCAAATAACCGACTCACGCCATCGTGCCGCAGATCGTGGAAGTGGAGATCTTCTATCTCCAGAAACTTGCATGCCTTCGCCCAAGCCGTGGAGATTGATGACGAGTTGTACGGGAAAATTTCCGCACGTTCTTTTGGCATGCTCTGCAGAATTCGCCAGGCTTCATCCGGAAGATTGCACCAAACATCGTTGCCGATTTTCTGGCCGGGGTTCTTCATGTCTCGCACCATCACCCGCTGACGCTCGTCATCGACGTCTACCCACAGAGCTCGGCTGATTTCATCCTGCCTACGAGTGGAAAATAACGCGAAACCGATGACCTTAAGCATGTTGATCGAACTGGGGCGGCGCTGCTGCATGCCGACGAAGTACTCCAGCAGCTTATCCAGTTCGTCCTTGGTCGGTCGCCGGTCACGCTCTCGGCTCTTCATGTTGTAGCCCAATTTCCTCAGGACTTTTCGAGCATCCGCCATTGCGTGGGGGTCTACCTCATATCCCCAAGCGGGCCGAGCAATCGACAGGACAGCCCCAAGATGGGCCAGATCATTGCCGGCGGTCTGTGGCTGAACGCCACCGCCCTCTTTGCTCATTCGCCAGAGCGCAAAGTCAACCAACCGCTGGCTGCTGATATCGGAATCAACGGTTTGGCCAAACTCCGACGCTGCAATGGCATTGAGAGTGGCTTCTTTGGTTTTACCCAACGGTCGAACTTTCTCCATCTCATCCAGATACTGCTTGATCATGTCCTGGACGGTGACACCCTTGCGGTTCGCTCGCTCAATTGCACCAGGTTGATCCAGCTCGGCCTCACGTCGCCGCACCCAGGCTTGAGCAGCCTGTTTCCGGGCGAAGGTCTGGCTCTCTTGGTAGACTTGCGCTCCGTCGCGGAACAGGCGTATTTGTGCCGTGTAGCTGACTGAGCCATCGGTGCGTTTTCGTGCTCTGATCGTTGCCATAGTCGACTGGTACAATTCCGAAAGTGATTGGTACATTGTACCAGCGCTCTCGAAAAAACGCCTGAAAACGCCTAAAAACACGCTATAAACACGTTGAGCAAAATGGTACTAAACGCCCACTCCAGCCCAGTAAACTCAAGCCCTGCGCTATCTAGGCGGTTCTCCGTTGCCCCCATGATGGATTGGACCGACCGCCACTGCCGCTTCTTCCTGCGCCTGCTGTCGAAAAACGCCCTGCTCTACACCGAAATGGTCACCACTGGTGCCCTGCTCAACGGTGATCACGAGCGTTTTCTGCGGCACGACGAAGCCGAGCACCCGCTGGCCCTGCAACTCGGCGGCAGTGTCCCGCTGGACCTGGCCGCATGTGCGCGCATGGCGCAGGAGCATGGTTACGACGAGGTGAACCTGAATGTCGGATGCCCGAGTGATCGGGTGCAGAACAATATGATCGGCGCGTGCCTGATGGGGCATCCGCAGTTGGTGGCCGATTGTGTGAAGGCGATGCGGGATGCGGTGTCGATTCCGGTGACGGTCAAGCACCGTATCGGGATCAACGGGCGGGACAGTTACGAGGAGTTGTGTGATTTCGTCGGCACGGTGCGCGATGCCGGGTGCACCAGTTTTACCGTGCACGCGCGGATTGCGATTCTGGAGGGGTTGTCGCCGAAGGAAAACCGCGACATCCCGCCCCTGCGTTATGACGTGGCGGCGCGGCTGAAGGTGGATTTTCCCGAGCTGGAGATCATTCTCAACGGCGGGATCAAGACGCTGGAGGCCTGTCACGAACATTTGCAGACGTTCGACGGTGTGATGTTGGGCCGCGAGGCGTATCACAACCCTTATGTGATGGCCGAGGTGGATCAGCAGCTGTTCGGCAGCACGGTGCCGGTGATCACCCGTGCCGAAGCACTGGCGCAGCTGCGGCCGTATATCGCTGCACACATCGACGCTGGCGGTTCGATGCACCACATCACTCGCCATGTGCTGGGGCTGGGCACCGGGTTCCCGGGGGCGCGCAAGTTTCGGCAGTTGTTGTCGGTGGATATCCACAAGGCCAAGGAGCCCCTGGCCTTGCTGGATCAAGCTGCGGAGCTGCTTGAAGGGCGCTAATGCCCGGTTGTTCTCGTCACTTCAGCCAGGCGGTTTGATCCGCCTGGCTCGCCTGTCAGCCGGCGGTCGCCGCCGTCCAGTTCACCCATCCGAATGCCCAGGTTGCCAGGATCAACAATCCGAAAACGATCCGGTACCACGCGAAGGCGGCATAACTATGGTTCGCAATGAACTTGAGCAGGCCGCGTACGGCGATCATGGCGAAAAAGAACGCCGTGACGAAGCCCAGGGCGAAAACCGGCAGGTCGCCAGCCTGGAACAGCTCTCGGTACTTGTAGCCTGAATACACCGCCGCACCGACCATGGTGGGCATCGCCAGGAAGAACGAGTACTCGGTGGCTGCCTTGCGCGACAGGCCAAACAGCAAGCCGCCGATAATGGTCGATCCGGAACGGGAAGTGCCCGGGATCATCGCCAGGCATTGCGCAAAGCCTACCTTCAGTGCATCCGACCAGCGCATGTCGTCGACATGGTCCACGTGCACCACGTGGTCCCTCTGCTCCGCCCACAACATGACAATACCGCCCACGACCAATGCGACTGCCACGGTGATCGGGTTGAACAGATAGTGATGAATCTGGTCGGCGAACAAGACACCCAGAACCACGGCCGGAAGAAAACCGATCAGCAAGTTCAGGGTGAATCGTTGTGCATTGCGTTGGGTCGGCAGTCCTTTGACGATCTCTGTAATCTTGCGGCGAAACTCCCAGACAACGGCAAGGATTGCGCCCAGCTGAATAATGATATTGAACGCCATGGCGCGTTCACCGCCAAATTCCAGCAAGTCCGCAACAATAATCTGGTGGCCCGTACTGGAGATCGGCAAAAACTCAGTCAGGCCCTCTACCGCGCCCAGGATCAACACTTTGAAAAGGGTCCAGAAATCCATCAATCCTCCGTCAGACCGTTCTGCGGGAACGATCCGTCAACTGCACTCAGATATTGAGTAGCTCAAGCAAAACATTCGAGACATCCACACCCATTACCTGATGTAGCAAGGGAGAATATGTCTTATCAAAAGACACACTCAAGCCATGTTAATAATCGTCCGGGTACGAACAGCTCGGAAATATATTTAGCTATTTAGTAGAAAAAAGTCTCGCCACTCAATAAAGTGTGATCGCTCTCACACTAATTATGTGTCTTACTGGATTCAGCACCTTGGCATGAATGGTGGCACGCAGTGGGCCAAACAGTGGCAAAAGGACACAAAAAACAAATCGCCATCGTTTCAAAATAGTGGCACAATTCCATATTGCCACCATCTAACGATGATATTTCACTAGTTCAGCTCGCCGAGAAAATCAACTAAAAGCTTGAAAAGCTTAAATATTGTTAAAAAACTCGGGAGCCACGTCTAAAATTCGCGTAAATGTTACCAATTGTCAGTCACAGATGAGAACCGGTGCTTTAACATCCCGATGTCAGCACCTATTCGAGTCAATGCATGATGCTTACAGGGAACTTAGCGACTAGAAGCCAGCGCCAGACAAACGATGAACCCGGAGTTCTCACTCTGGGTCGTACCCGTGGCGTGGCTGAACATTTTAGAGCGCTAGTCGCAAGGCATGTGCGGACCGATATGGCACTAGAGGCCAACTCCTACACTAGTTCATTCAAGAAGAATGAACGCTCTGGTTCGTATCGCGCCATCTTCATCATCATCGACAGCCCCCAGGCCCTCGAGGAAAGCCTCGCGCTAGTGGAAAACCTGCGCACCGGCAACTTGAAACCCATCATTTGCGCGGTCATCACGGGCCGGGGCGCCTACAACAAGATCAAGTACTATCTTGCGGGGGCCGACTACTGCATCAAGTTCAATACCCTTTCCGATGAAAGCTCTGAGTTGCTTACCGAGTTCTTCAACAGTGAAGAATGGCAAAGAGATATCAATTTGATATTGGACCCGACCCGTATTTGTCTACTGGGTACCAACAAGAAGCTGGACATCTCCTTTGCAGAAATGAAGATCCTCGAAGCCTTCGCGCAAACCAGTAACCACATACTAAGTCACGATGAAATCGCCAACATCATGGGGCTCAACACCAACTTTTATGACCCCAGGGCACTGGAAAAGTCGATCAGCCGCCTTCGTGGAAAAATCAAGGACATGTATGGCACAAACGCCATCCAGAGCATCCGAGGGCATGGTTACCGGTTGATGAGGGGGCTGATCTCAACCCCCTGATACACAGAAGAGATGGCGCTTTAGTATCAACTAATCAGGCGATTTCCTTAACGACAAAAGTCTAGACTTCATCGTTTTTTTTGTATTTCATACCAAAGGCATTTATCGATTCCATGACCGTGGCAACATCGAACCATAACAATAAAAGTTTATTCTATAGCAGCAGATCGAGTGGAACCTATCGAGGGCCAAATTTGGGCCCAGACCCTGCCTTTCGACCACTTCCCAGGGAGTCATTGCTCCCCTGCCGATCATCTTTTCGCCAAATTTGGTGTGTACTTCAGGAGAGAGACATGGAAACTAGTACAACCCTCCCAAGGAAATACTTTGTCGTCGTGACCCACAGCACTACGTCGCAGCGTGAACTTGAAACCATCCTGTCCAGTGAGCGCTTCAACTCGTTTGGCACCTCCCAGGCACAAATGTTTATTGAAGGTGCTGCGTCGCCCTCTTCCGCTCCCGTGCTGATGGAGTTCCGCTACCCAAGCGTTTCAAGGAAAAACGTTGCGCGCAGTATCGAGCATGATACACAGCGACTATTGGCCACCCTGGAGTCCGAATGGCTGGCAGCGCAATCGACGAATCCATTCCACAGCATGCCGACAACAGCCGGGGCAGCCAACGATATTGCGCAAACAATCGAGGGCGACACGCCATACAGCGAAGCCTGGCAACTCGACAAGGATCAAAGCGTATTGGTAAAAGAGGGCGTCGAGATCAGCCTGACCGGATTGGAAGCTGCACTGGTAAAGAAAATGCTGCACCATGAAGAGCGTGTCGTCAGTCGAGACGAACTGATCCTCAGCATCGGCAGGGAGCCGGAACAATACCGCGGCCTGGAAATGTGCCTGAGTCGTCTGCAAGACAAATTCAAAAGTGCCAGCAATGGTGAACGGCTGTTTCGTGCAGTAAGAAATCGCGGCTATTGCCTGATCCAGGAAGTCGTGGCGTAAACACCTCCACCTTTAACGAATAAAACAAACAGAAACAGTGCGATTACAACAATAAAAAAGCACTCTGTTTGGTTTCAACCTCCGCGCCAGTCAGACCGCCCTCATCCCCACCCCTCCTACAATACCAAAGACCACTCTAATTATTCACCCCCTTCCATTCGACCTTTTCTAACGCTCGGCTTTTTCTAAAATACTGATAGTTGGCACTTTGCCATCTTGTTAGAACTCGTCAGACAGCATCTCCGCCAATAACTTAGTCTATTGACTGACGACAGTTCGGCATATCGACGTTGTTGCCTCAGGACACTCGCTCTAACAACAATAATAAGTCTGTTTAACAACTCGGATTTCAACTGTCGAAACCTGAATGGACGTCTTTTGGGGATATTGTATGGATCTTACTCTTGGTATCAATCGAAACACCGGCCTCAAGGGACTTACCTTTTGGGGGCAATGGGCGCTGGCACAGGGCTTTGTAGTTTCCCTGTTGTTCATACTTGCCGAGCGGCACACTGGAACGGTCGAGTTCTATTACAGAATGTGCGCAACGCTCGCCGTACTGGCCTCGGTTCCGGCTTATACGTTCAGTGGTGTGTACCGCAAAAGAGACAATTATCTGTCAGGGCTGGGACGCCTGTTCATGGGCTGGTCCATGACGATGGCGGCACTGGCCTGCATCGCGTTTATCTGCAAGGCCGATGAGCTGTTTTCCCGACAAGTCATCCTGGGTTGGGCGGTGTACGGCTTCCTCGGCCAGGCGTTGCTGTATGCGCCGCTGCATGCGTTCTCGAAGTTCTACCAGCGGTCACGTAAAAGCGAGCATAAAACCCTGATCGTCGGCACCGGTGAACTGGCGCTGGGATTGGCGAACAAGCTGAGCGACCTCGAAAACCTGCCGTTGGTGGGCCTGGTCAGCAACGGCGCCCTTCCTGCCCTGGAGCCGGGCGCACCGCGCATCGTCGGTGCCCAGGAGGACTTGCTGGAACTGATCAAGACCCATGACATCCGTCGTTTGTACATCACGCTGCCCCTGTCGGAAGCGGCAAAAATCGAAGCCCTGTACGTCGATTTGCTGGATGCCAACGTTGACGTGGTCTGGGTGCCGGACTTGAACAGCCTGACGCTGCTCAATCACTCGGTGAAAGTCGTGGACGGCCTGCCGGCGATCTACTTGAACGAAAGTCCGCTGACCAGCCGGCCCACTGCCGCGCTCAGTAAAAGCCTGGTGGAAAAGAGCGTGGCCCTGCTGGCCATTATCCTGTTGAGCCCGGTGTTGCTGGTCATTGCCCTGGCCGTAAAGCTCAACTCCCCCGGCCCGGTGTTCTTCAAGCAGGACCGCCATGGCTGGAACGGCAAGGTGATTCAGGTCTGGAAGTTCCGCTCCATGCGTGTGCACGACGACCATGAAGTCAAGCAGGCCAGCCGTAACGACTCGCGTATCACCGCCGTCGGACGCTTCATCCGTCGCACTTCGCTGGACGAGTTGCCGCAACTGTTCAACGTGCTGCAAGGACAAATGGCGCTGGTCGGCCCGCGCCCTCATGCCATCGCGCACAACAACTACTACTCCGGGAAAATTCTCGCCTACATGGCGCGCCACCGAATCAAACCGGGCATCACTGGCCTGGCGCAGATCAACGGTTGCCGTGGCGAGACCGACACCATCGACAAGATGCAGAAGCGTGTCGAGATCGACCTCAAGTACATCAACAACTGGTCGTTGTGGCTGGACCTGAAGATTCTGGTGAAGACGCCGTTCACCTTGTTGTCGAAGGACATCTACTGACGGTTTAGGGCTGCACAAGGCAACACCGCAAGGGGACGCAAGTCCCCTTTTTCGTCGCTGTGAATCGGCAGATTTTTTCTCCCTGCTACCAGAGCAAGAGCATCCAGCGACCAATCGTCTCAGGCAAACCCGGTGAAACAGGATTACAGTTAGAGCACACCGTCGGACAAGAACGGTGGCTTTAAACCGGACCTCTGAGGAACACCGTATGCCGTGGAAAAACTCCAAGTCGCGCTACAGCACCGTATCGATCGCGCTGCATTGGTTGATGCTGGTCCTGCTGGTGCTGGTTTACGCCTGTATCGAGTTTCGCGGGCTCTTTCCCAAGGGCAGTGGTGGGCGCACGCTGATCGTAGAATCACACTTCATGCTCGGCCTGACCGTATTCGTTCTGGTCTGGCTGCGATTGTTCGCGCGCAGCCTCGGCCCGGCGCCGCAGATCTTCCCGGCCTCGCCGCACTGGCAAACGACGCTGGCCAGGCTGATGCACTGGGCGCTGTACATTTTCATGATCGTCACGCCGATTCTCGGCTGGCTGGTCACCAGCGCCAAAGGCAATCAGGTGATGTTCTACGGTTTCGACCTGCCGATGCTGGTAGCGGAAGACAAGGACCTGGCCAAACAACTCCAGGACTGGCATGAGCTCGGCGGCACTATCGGCTATTGGCTGATCGGCCTGCATGCCGCGGCCGGGCTGTATCACCACTATGTAGTGGGTGATAACACCTTGCTGCGGATGATGCCCAAGCGGGTGAACCGCGACGCCTGAGACCAATGAACTCCAATGTGGGAGCGAGCTTGCTCGCGATGAGGGTGTTGCATTCGGCGCATTTGTCGACTGATACACCTCCATCGCGAGCAGGCTCGCTCCCACATTGGTTTTCGGTGACTTTCAGACTTGTGAGTTGAACCCCCGCCGCCCTTGCAAGCCGCCCGTGTGGACGAATATCAGCCGAGTGCCCCGGGCGAACTTCCCCGCCTCGACTTGTTGCTTGAGGGCCATGAGTGCCTTGCCGGTATACAGCGGCTCCAATGGAATGCTTCCCGCCTGCTCTGTCTGTTCGATAAAGTCGAGCAGCAGCGGATCAACCTTGGCAAACCCGCCGCGACTGGCCTCGAACAGCTCATACACTGCATCGATCAGCCCCGCTTCCTGCACGATCCTCTCGACCTGCTGCGCCACCCCGTGGTCGTCAGGCACCGCCAGGGCACCGTACACCGGATGATCCCCCGCTTCGGCCAGCACCAGGCCGGCCAGGGTTGTGCCGGTTCCGCAGGCCAGCCACCAGCCGTCGTAGTCACGCCAACCCAAGCCCTCCAGTTGCGCGCAAACGCTGGCCCGCAGTTGCATGCAGCCCAGGGCGCCAGGCAAACCGCCTCCCCCTTCAGGCACCGGATGCAACGTCGGGTAGCGGGTTTGCCAGGGTTGCCAGAAACCCTCTTCATGCCTGGCTCGATAGCCTGCGTAACCGAGCCAGTGCAACTCCATGCCGAACGCCTGCAAGTCCTTGACCGTCGGGGTTTGCTGCGGATGCCCGCGCAACAGGCCGACAGTGGCAAAGCCCAGGCGCTTGCCCGCCGCCGCCAATGCGTGGAGGTGATTGGAGTGCGCACCACCGAGACTGATGATGCCCTCGGCACCCAGGCGTTCGGCGGTCTTCAGGTGTTCGATGAGCTTGAACCATTTGTTGCCACTGATCAGCGGGTCGATCTGGTCCAGACGCAGTACCGCTACTTCGATGCCGGCTTGAGTGAGCCAGTCGAGATCAAGGCGTTGGAGGGGAGCCTGGGGTAGCCAGGTGGAGAGAGGGAGAAGCATTGGCGCCTGATTGAGCTAAAAAAGAATTTACATTCTAGTCGCTCAAAGACAGCCATCGCGAGCAGGCTCGCTCCCCCACTGAATCTGTGTCGTTCAGCAGATCGAAGGTGGGAGCGAGCCTGCTCGCGATAGCCATTGGTATGCTGAGCCTGCTATTACAACTGCGCCGCCAACCGCGAACCCTGATTGATCGCCCGCTTGGCATCCAGTTCTGCCGCAACATCCGCGCCGCCGATCAGGTGCACACTCTGCCCCGCCGACACCAGACCGTCATGCAATTCGCGCAGCGGATCCTGCCCGGCGCAAATCACGATGTTGTCCACTGGCAGCACCTGCGGCTCGCCGGTTTCGCCGATGCGGATGTGCAGGCCTGCGTCGTCGATCTTCAGGTATTCGACACTGTTGAGCATCTGCACCTGCTTGTTCTTAAGGCCCGTGCGATGAATCCAGCCGGTGGTCTTGCCCAGGCCGTCGCCGACCTTGGACGTCTTGCGTTGCAGCAGGAATACCTCGCGGGCCGGCGCATGGGGTGCCGCCTTGATACCCGCGACACCGCCGCGCGCTTCAAGATGCGTATCGATGCCCCATTCTTTCCAGAACGCGGCGCGATCCTGACTGGTGGCGACACCTTCATGCACCAGGAACTCGGAGACGTCGAAACCGATACCACCGGCACCAATCACCGCGACACGCTTACCGACAGGTTTGCGCGCCAGGATCACGTCCAGGTAGCTCAGCACCTTGGCGTTTTCCACCCCTGGAATGGCCGGCACGCGCGGCGCAATGCCGGTGGCCAGAATGATCTCGTCGTAACCGCCCTCGACCAGCCCGGCCACGTCGACGCGGGTGTTCAGGCACACCTCGACATTGGTGGTCTGCAACTTGCGGTTGAAGTAGCGAATGGTTTCGTAGAACTCTTCCTTGCCCGGAACGCGCTTGGCAATGTTGAACTGACCGCCGATCTCGCTGGCCGAATCGAACAGCGTCACCTGATGGCCACGCTCGGCGGCCACGGTCGCTGCAGATAAACCGGCCGGACCGGCACCGACCACGGCAATTTTCTTCAACTGCTGCACCGGCAGATAGTTGAGCTCGGTTTCGTGGCAGGCACGCGGGTTGACCAGGCAACTGGTCAGCTTGCCGCCGAAGGTGTGGTCGAGGCAGGCCTGGTTGCAACCGATGCAGGTGTTGATTTCATCGGCACGGCCTTCAGCGGCCTTGTTGACGAAATCCGGGTCGGCGAGGAACGGCCGCGCCATGGACACCATGTCGGCATCGCCGTCGGCCAGGATCTGCTCGGCCACTTCCGGGGTGTTGATACGGTTGGTGGTGATCAGCGGAATATTGACCGAACCTCGCAGCTTGGCCGTGACCTTGCTGAAGGCCGCGCGTGGAACTTTGGTGGCGATGGTCGGAATCCGCGCTTCGTGCCAACCGATACCGGTGTTGATGATGGTCGCGCCGGCCTGCTCGATGGCCTTGGCCAGTTGAACGATCTCTCCCCAGGTGCTGCCGCCTTCGACCAGGTCGAGCATCGACAGGCGGAAAATGATGATGAAGTTCGGACCTACCGCTTCACGCACGCGACGCACGATCTCCACCGGCAAGCGCATGCGGTTTTCGTAGCTGCCGCCCCAGCGGTCGGTACGGTGGTTGGTGTGGGCGGCGAGGAACTGGTTAATGAAATAACCTTCGGAGCCCATGATTTCCACGCCGTCGTACTCGGCGGTTTGTGCCAGTACCGAGCAGGTAACGAAATCGCTGATCTGCTTCTCGATGCCTTCCTCGTCCAGTTCCTTGGGCTTGAACGGGTTGATCGGCGCCTGGATCGCGCTGGGCGCAACCTGTTTCGGGCTGTAGGCATAACGACCGGCATGGAGGATCTGCATGCAGATCTTGCCGCCCGCGTCATGCACGGCACGGGTGACGATACGGTGCTTGAGCGCCTCTTCTTCGGTCGTCAGCTTGGCCGCGCCGGAATACACGCCACCCTCGTCGTTCGGGCCGATACCGCCGGTAACCATCAGGCCGACACCGCCACGGGCACGCTCGGCGAAGTACGCCGCCATGCGCTCGAAGCCACCCGGTTTCTCTTCAAGGCCAGTGTGCATCGACCCCATCAGGGTGCGATTGCGCAGCGTGGTGAACCCCAGGTCCAGCGGAGCCAGCAGGTGCGGGTATTGAGCGGCGGTCATCGGTAACTCCACATCGAGCGATCACGGAAAGTGCAGGGGCTCTGTGGCCCCCATCAGTCATGTTCGACAGACTAAGAGTCGCACCGCCATCGCTCAATGACCGTAAGTTACAACTTATTGATCAAAATGAGCAGAAACTCAGTACCGGCCTAGCATGCGCTTGCTACTGCCCGCGCAGGCGCAACGTAGTCGTCCTGTTGTTTCGCTCGCTGGGTCAACACCAGCATCGTCAGGAACCCGAGCGCAATCAGCAGCGGATAAGCCATCAACAGTTCGGAAAGGGAATACTTCCAGGCCAAAGGGCGCCCGACTCCCAGCATGGCGGCATACAGCCAGGACACTGCCGACAACGACCCGCAGGCCAACGCCATCATCCGTGCACTGAATCCGAGATTGAGCAAGGAGCCTGCCTTTTTCAGGGCCGGCAGTACCAGGCGATGCAACAGGACGCCGTTGTAACTAAGCAACGCCACAATAATGACTTTGGCTTGAAGCTTTGGATTCAAAAAGTAATCGGCTCCTTTACCCAGGTAATCGATACCGACGACAGCGACACCCGTTACCCATAACGCTATGAGTGCAACGATGACAGACTTCTGAAGACTTTCCATGTGAGCATTATCATGCTCAGTAAATACTTTCCGTTTTAAAAGGTCCCTGACCATCGCAACATCACTGGTCAGCACCAAACCGATGGCCACACAACACGCCACCAAATGAACGTAAATAACGCCCAGACGCAAAAACTCCAGGAATTCCTTATTTTCCAGCAGACTCATAATGGTATTTATCGCCACGGTAATTTCTCCACCTTATTCGAGAGTACGGATCGACCACTTGACAGAATCTTTAATTATTAAAAACCCTGTACGACCTTACTTCTAAAAGATAAGCCAAATCATGGACTCGGCACTGTCAACCTCATTGACGCACTTGGAAAATCAATGACCGGTTGGTTTATTGCCTCCCTGAGTTTCAGATAAAAAATCCCCATTTGCTTTCACTGCATTTGAGATTCCATTTCCACTTCTTTTTTTGCAATCGCGGAGGCAAGTCATGGCTGACGTGCTCAAGGATCAGAGGCCGCAGACGCTGCAATGTTCATTTTTCGCACAAACCACCGACAAACGGTGCACAGCGCAAGTTCGCCTGACGCTTCAGCAATGAGTAAACTTCCGCGCTATTGCCCACGACAACTGGCCTGCTTGACTAGATGCACTTCGACAATTGAAAATTGGATCCGCTAGTTGTTATACATCTCACAACTCGCGCTATAGCGAGCGACTCTCATCCAGAGCAAACTTCAACTGCGGATTCACCGTGATCCAGCCACCCTTTCAGGTAGACGGCAACGCAGGATTAACTGAAACAGACAGGATGCCAATCAGGTCAGTTAATTGTCAGCGAATAAAACTGTGCACAGTCAAACCCTATCGAATGGAAAGTACATTAAAACGGAATACCCGCCAGTTGTGGTTACGCTCAAAACCCGAAGTAGATAAATGCCGTAGCTGCCACGATACCCCATGCGACCAACGCCATTACCGTTGAGTTTTGCGTCGACCAGGATTCGTCCAATCGCTGCAAGCCGAACTTCGAAAATCCGGCCTGGTCATAACAGTAATGCATGATCGCCCGGTAGGTATATCGCAGGCCGGCCAACAGAAACAGGGTAATCAGGCCAAGGAAAAGTGCATGCCTGAAAGCCGGTTTAACCAATGGCGCAAGGTGATCCTGTTCGCAAGCAACGCTATCGACTTCCACAACGGTTATTCGCTGATAGTCCGCCGAAGACCGCTGTTGGCCAATCTGAATCACCGCCTGTTGCTCCAGATCCAGCGCCTGGTACTTCCAGAGCGTTGATGATCCTTCCCGGCAGTAGGTAAACGCAGCAGGACTTGAGACGGCGATAATACAGGCGTCGTTGATGCCCATTTCTTTGAGCGTTTGCGTGGCTGATCGGGTGAAGTCCAGGTCGAAGAGCGGAGTGACCCCGCTGGCAGATGCCGCGACCGAAACCAATAGGCTGCTCAAGAGGCAGATGGCTGAAATGTTCAAGGCCGGGTTTCCTTTTTCCATTGTTTCTTTGATTTCGCAGTTCGGTTCCAACCTGCTTTGATGAGTTCCAGTACGCTGCTGGCACCCCGATAGCTAATGGGCAATCGAATGGAAGGAGAAAGGGAGGGCATCCATTGCCCTCCCCTGCGCTGTCCATGCTCCCTGCGACAGTACTGACCAGGACCTCAAGTGGCCAGAATGAAGTCCGTCTGATCAACGGCCGCGCTGGCGACACCCACAAGGCGGATGGAGTCCGCCCCGATCCCCACCATCGTGTCCGCCCCGTCAGCCGTTATGCTCACGTTGGCCGCGAACGTCGCACTGGTGATCCCCAACCCCGTGATGTTGAGCAAGTCGTGCCCTGCGACCAGATTGGCTCCGAAGTTAAAGATCGCATCGGTGCCGAAACCCGCGGCAGCAAACACGAAGGTATCGTTGCCGCCGATACCGCTACTCAACAGGTCGTTACCACCACCACCGGTGAGCACGTCGTTACCCGCACCACCCACGATCGTGTTGTTGAGCGTGTTACCCGTGCCCGCGAAGTTGCCGCTGCCGCCGAAGAACAGACTCTCGACATTGGCACCCAGGGTGTAGCTCGAGAGCGAGGTCCAGACCGTATCGTTACCGGCACCGGCGGCCTCGGTCACCACGTCCCCAGCGGAGGTGACTTCGTAGACATCGTTGCCGATACCGCCGGCCATCGTGTCGTTGCCGTTACCACCGATGAGAGTGTCGTTACCCGCACCGCCCACGAGCGTGTTGTCGAGCGCGTTACCGGTGGCCCTGAAATTGCCGCTACTGCCGAAATACAGATTCTCGACGTTGGCACCCAGGGTGTAGGTCGCGAGCGAGGTCCAGATCGTGTCGCTACCGGCACCGGCGAGCTCGGTCACTACGTCCCCAACGGAGGTAACCTCGTAGACATCGTTGCCAATACCGCCGGCCATCGTGTCGTTACCGTTACCGCCGATGAGAATGTCGTTACCCGCACCACCCACAATCGTGTTGGCGAGCACGTTACCGGTGCCCCTGAAATTGCCGCTTGCGCCGAAATACAGATTTTCGACGTTGGCACCCAGGGTGTAGGTCGCGAGCGAGGTCCAGATTGTATCGCTGCCGCCACCGGCAAGCTCGGTCACCACGTCCCCAGCGGAAGTGACTTCGTAGATATCGTTGCCGATACCGCCGGCCATCGTGTCGTTACCATTACCTCCGATGAGAATGTCGTTACCCGCACCGCCCACGAGTGTGTTGGCGAGCGCGTTACCGGTGCCCCTGAAATTACCGCTACCGCCGAAATACAGATTCTCGACGTTGGCACCCAGGGTGTAGGTCGCGAGCGAGGTCCAGATCGTGTCGCTGCCGCCACCGGCGAGCTCGGTCACCACGTCCCCGACCGAGGTGACTTCGTAGATATCGTTGCCGATACCGCCGGCCATCGTGTCGTTACCGTTACCACCGATGAGAATGTCATCGCCCGCGTCACCATTGATGATGTCGTTGCCACCCTGGCCGTTCATGAAGTCGTTGCCGTCACCTCCGCTGGCCACATCATTGCCCGCCGTGCCGATCCATGTGTCGGCACCGACGGTACCGGCAAACACAGTACCGACGAGTACCGGGGCCGTGGCGTCGGATGCGATGCTTTCGGTCACACCGAAGTCATCCACGAAACTGACCACCACGCGCACTTGATCGCCGACCTGAGCCTGACCAAGCGTGAACGTGCTACTGGTGGCTCCGGCGATGTTGACGAAGCTGACCCCGTTGGTCTCCTGCCACTGGAAGGTGAACTGCGGATTGCTGAGGCCATCGACGTCGACGAGGGTCGACAGGTTGGCGGCCAGCACTTCGTTCAGGAACGCAAACCCGAGGATGCCCGGCCCTGCGATCGGTGCGTTGTTCGCCGACGAGTCGACGATCTCCAGCGTACCATTGGCATCCTGATACACCGCCCGAACACGGATGTTCAGACCGGCGACATCGTCCGCCACCAGATAGGAGGCGCCGGTCGCCCGTGAAGCCTCGCCTGCGGCGATAAAGGTGATGTCCTCAAAGATGCCCGAACCCGGGACGTTTTCGACCTGCCAGTAGTAAGACACGGCCCCGGTAATCGCACCGGTCACATTGGCCACGCCCTGGTTGTTGGCGTCGCGTACCGTCTGGCTGCTGACGCGCAGCAGCTGGCCGGCGACAGGCGCATCGACACGAGCACCGGTGGTAGCATCGAGGATCGCCAGACGCCCCACAGGAGCGCTGTTCGTGGCGGTGCCAACACCGGAGGCCTGCGCCTGGTCAGCGAACTGCAGGCGCTCGATGCCCGTCAGGCGATCGACGCCATCACGCCCTGCAACCAGGTCGGTCACGATGACAGCGTTGCCATCGACAGTGACGGTGTACTCCGACGCATTACCGGAGAACACCGCAGTGTCGAAGTCGTCAGTGCCGGTCAGGATCTCCCGCACGATGACCAGTTGGCCCGGGTTGTAAGTACCGTTCAACATCGCCTGGACCATCGGCCCCATGCTGTCGAACGTGGCGATTTCCGCACCGGTGCCATCAGCATTTGCCCGTACGCTGATGCGTACGTTCAGCCACTTGTCACCGTCGATGATGTCGTCGCCACCGCGACCTTCAATGAGGTCGCTGCCGCTGCCACCGAGGATGATGTTGCCGCCGTCGAAGAACGTCGCTCCGACCGGCAGCAGACCCGCCAGACCGTTGATCAGGCTGATGTTGGTCAGCACACTGCCGGTTGCACCCGCGGTGGGTAGCGATGTCGCATCTGTGCTATCGCCGCGCAGGAAGTCACCGTGGGACGAGCCCGACAGACCTTCCATGATGTCGAAGCGCACCAGCGCCGAGGCTCCCGAACCCGGCATCGGTGGCACATCGAAGAAGCGGTCGCTGAAATCGATGCTAACGCCTTGGGCGAGATCCTTGAAGGTCGCCCAGTCATAGCCCGAGCCGCCGATATAGCGGTCACCAAAGCCGAGACTGCCGACCATGATGTCGTCACCGCCTTCGCCGTTGAACTTATCGTTCTCGCCGCCGCCGATGTAAACATCGTGGCCGATCACAGGGTCGTTGCCCAGCGGGTCGAAGTTGTCGCCAGGCGCACCGTCCGAGGTGCCCTTCTCGATCCAGTCGTCGCCTTCGTTACCCATGTCCTGTTCGTTGGCTTTGCTGCCCAGGATGAAGTCATTGCCCTGGCCACCAATGGCCTCGGAGGCGTCCTCACCGGTAATGATGAAGTCGTTGCCGAACCCGCCAATGATCAGGTTGACGCCGTTGCCTCCGTGCAGCACGTCGTTGCCGTCGCCACCCTGGAGGTTATCGTCGCCGCCGGTGTCGGTGATGATGTCGTCGCCGTCGCCACCGCGCAGTTGATCGTTGCCGTCACCGCCGTCGATGCGATCGTTGCCGCCATCACCCCAGACCGTGTCATCGCCTTCACTGGAGATGAGGATGTCTGCGCCGTCTGTGCCACCCAGCACGATGTGCTCGGCACCTGTGTACTTGATGTAGTTGGTGTCCGCCCCCACGGTCAGCGGGTTGTCGCGGAACACTACCTGCTCGCCGTTCGGGCCGAGCGGGTCGGCGGTGAGCAGGCCTTCGTTGAATTGCCTGCCCTGGTCCACTTCCAGATAGAACCCCGGATCCGAGAACACCAGGCCCGGCAAGTGAGTGGCCGACGTGTTGGCCATGATCAGCTTGGCGAACGAGTTGCTTTCAAGTTCGGCATTCATCGACAGGCCAGAGGTACGCTCCAGGTAGTAGAAGCGGTCGCCGTCCTGCAGTTTTTCCAGCTGGTTCTCGAACACGAAGTTGAAGGTCGAGCCGAGCATGCCGCCGAACGGGGTTTTCGCTTCGGCCAGACCGCCGATCCAGAGATCGATGGCATCGACGCCAGTGACCGTCACGTTCCTCAGATCGTCGGTGGTGCCCAGCACGCCATCCGTGCCGGCCAGCGTTACGTTGGCAAAGGCACCCGTGCTGTTGAGGAAGTCCAGACGGTCAGCCGGTGCGCCCACACCACCGAATACCAGCGCCAGAGCTGCCGCGCGCTTGCCTTCCAGTGTGGTCGCCGCCGTGATCGTGTCATGCGTGCCATAGGCCGCGATGAAGTTGATCAACGACTCCGGGTGTTTGAGGTACTGCACCAGATCGACCCAGCTGGTGTACGGCTTGAGTTGGGTATCACCGGTCTGGCTGTAGATGTCGCGGCGGATCGCGTTGAGTGAGGGAATCCCCACGTCGCGGCCACGGGCGATGTTGATCGCCGGCAGGTCGAGCGGTAGGCCGAGCAGGTTATTGCGCAGCGCCTCGGTGACGAACTCGTCGATTTCGTTACCGGCTTGCCGAGTCACCCCACGTATGATCGCACTGGTCGCATCCTCTGGCGACACGCCACTGGCGGCGTACGCCAACGGGTTAAGGAACGCCGCGATCAAGCCCAGTTGCTGATCGGGATTAGCGCTGGCCGGATCGCCTATCACGTTGAAGTCGATATCGAAGCGATCGACGGTCTCGGTCAGCATCGAGTGGCCAAACCGGTACACGGTGTGGGCGAACTCGGCGACGATCGAGGCATCGAGGTCGACGTCGTAGACCTGGGTCGGTGCGAAGAACAGGTCGACTCTAGGCTGGATGGTCCGCGCAAACTCCTCGAACACCAGGTGCTGATACTGCATTTCGGTGCCGAACTTGGCCGCCTGGAACAAGCGCTCGCCATTCCACTGCAGCGCATCGAACTCGGCCTGGGTGGTTGGCAATGCCGCCACCGGATTGAGCAGCCACTCGTTGAGGAAGGCCACGTCACCCGAGTCGAGCACGGTGTCCTTGGTCTGCTGGACCAGGCGGTTGTGCTCGGAGTGGAAGATCGCATGCACCGCGGTCAGGCCGATGTTCTCGTTGACCCGGCCGTCGCCGGCGATGTAGTGAGCGTCGAGCAGTTCGTTGTCATAGGTCAGGTTGTTGCCGCCTGGGCCAACGGGCTGAGCATTCCCGACAAGGGTGTCGGCATCCGCCTGCAGAACCCCGCCGGTAACGACCGGCACGGCGTTGTGGGCGATGTCGTTGAGGAAGGCATGGCTGGTGCGCACCGCGTTCACGAGGCTTACCGGACTGGCCGGATTGCCTTCGACAAGCGTAGTGACGTCATCGGCGTTGCCGGCAATGCCGTCCGCCCCGTTGTTGACCCGAATGACAACCTGCGGGAAGCCGTTCGGCCCTTTGATGAAGTTGCCATAGGCGTCAGTCGCCAGCAGCGGGCCGCTGTCGATATCGGCATCGGTAAGGTTGATACCCAGGATGTCGCGGGCTTGCGCCTTGACCACCTTCCAGGTTGCCATGCCACCGATTTCGACGTCGTCCGCGGTACCAAACGTGCCATCCACACCCAGATCACGGTTGGTGATCAACCGGCCAGTCGCTACGGGGCCGTTGGCGGTCAGTTCATAACCGCGCAAGAACACCTGATGCGACGGGTGCGAGCTATAGGTCTGGTTCTGGTCCACGAACGGCGAGGTGGTGTTGGTGTGCTCATGGATGTCGTCGGCCGTACCAAGAACGCCATCCGCCCCTGGCTGGTTGGTCGCGCGAGTGAGGACCATGAAGTTCGTCGGGCTACCTGGCACAAACAGCGGATCATCCGGTTGCAGCGGGATAAACACGGTACCCGAACCGCCTTTGGTCACCAGGTCCAGACCATGATCGAAGAACTGCCCGAAGAAGGTCATCCAGGCGTTGAACGGCGCGGACAATCCCGCATCCGGCGCGGTGTTTTCGATCAGGTACACATCGCGGTCGTCGGCCGTACCGAACTGTCCATCCAGCCCGGGGCTGGCAACAATCTGTACGCCGTCCTTGAGCACGTCGTCGTTACCCACTGCACCGAAGTTGAGCACACCGTCCAGGCCCGGGTTGAATGCCGTGGCATAGGCCGCCGGGTTGTTCGCCGTCTGGTCGACGATCAGGTTACTGATGGTGCGCGGCTGCGAGTCAGTCACAAGGCCGCTGCTCTGCGCATACGACGTTCCCCCTTCCGCCGGATTGAAGACCGGATCGGTCAAGCGCGGAAAGAGGTTATCGGCGGCACCAAACTCGGTGTGGTTGTTGCCGTTGAGGTTCATCAGGTTGTTGTTCGACCCGTCGACCGTACGCAGTCCCAGCGGCGCGCGGATGTTCGGGATCAGCGAGAGGATGTCCTGGCCGGCCGCATCCGCCTCGGCAATCCTGATCTGGTCAAGAATGAAGTTGAGGTCGGAGCGGACCATGTGCAGGCCCGCGCCACCCGCGGTGGCATCGACTACAGGTACCAGTGGCGTTGGCGTAACCGGTGCACCGGCAACGATGGCAGCCGTCGGCGTGGAGAACAGGATCTCCGTGGTGCCGTGACCGTCCTGATAGATCGCCTTGACCCGCAATGACAACCCGGCGAGGTCAGGAGAGACCTTGAACGCAGTGCCGTCGGCACTCTGGAACGCCAGGTCGCCAGCCGGCAACAGGATGATATCCTCAAATACGCCGCTGCCTGGAGTGGCCTCGAACTGCCAGACGTAGGACACAGAGGAGTTGGTGATCAATCCCTGCGGATTGCCCGCCGCGACGTTGTCGCCATCGCTCACCCCGGCCACGCTGACCGTCAGTAAATCGCCCACGGTAATCGCGCCGCCGTTGCCATCCGCGACAGTCGGACTGCCATCCGGTTGGGCATTGAGACCGTCCACCAGCACTTGCTGGTTATCGGCGAACTGCAGGCGTTCGATATGCAGCAGCGTATCGATGCCGTCTCGACCCGCGACGCTATCGGCCACTGTCCAGACATCGTCCGTCACATCGTTCGTGCCACGATCGTCGACAGTGACCGCATACTCGGCTTCAAGCCCGGAGAAAATGGCGGTGTCGAAGGCCGCCCCGCCAGTCGAGGTGCCAGGCATGATTTCCCGCACGGCCTTGAGCTGACCAGGGTTAAAGGTGCCGTCCAGCATGAACGGGATCATATCGACCATGCTGTCGAAGGAGGCGATCTCGGGGCCGGTATGGTTGACATCACCAGCGGCATAAACGGCAATCCTGACGTTGATCCATTTGTCGCCATCGATCAGGTCATCGCCGCCACGGCCTTCGATCAGGTCACTGCCATCACCGCCGAGGATGATGTTGCCGGTGGCAAAACCGGTGACCGGCAATCCGGCATCGGCCAGGAACTGGTCCAGTCCGCGGATCAACGCGACATTGGTCAGCGCACTGCCCGTGGTACCACCGTGGTTGATGATGGTGTCCGCATTGACATCATCGCCCTTGAGCACATCGCCGAAGCTCGAACCGGACAAGCCTTCGACCTCGGCAAAACGGTCGAGAATCGAGGCTGGCGAGGCACCGACCGGATTGAATACGCCGGCATTCTGGTTTGGTGTATTGCCGTGGGGCTGCGCCAGCGCGGCCATGCTCAGGTCAGCCGTCACGCCGACCCGGTCATTCTTGTAGCTGATCCAGTCGAAACCGGACATGCCGTCCATCTTGTCCTGGGCATCGCTGCCGATAAAGATGTCGTCGCCACCCTCGCCGATCATCTCGTCAAAGCCGCCACCACCGACAAAGATGTCGTTGCCGATCACATCGTCAGTGAGCAGTGGCGCGAAGTTATCGCCAGGCGCACCGTCCTGGGTGCCCTTCTCGATCCAGTCATCACCTTCGTTGCCGGTCGGTGGCAGGTTGGTCTTGGCACCGAGGATGAAGTCGTCACCCTGGCCGCCGAAGGTGGTGGTGATGTCTTCGGTGGTGATGATGAAGTCCTGACCATCGCCACCCAGGATCAGGTTGCCTGCAGCAAGCATGCTGCCGGCCACGATCACATCGTTACCGGCATTGCCTTCCAGACGGTTGTCACCGAACGAGTCGCTGATGATGTCATCGCCATCGCCACCCAGTACCGCATCGTTGCCCGCACCGCCTTCGAGGCGGTCGTTGCCTGCGTCGCCGTAAAGGGTGTCATCGCCGTCACCGGAAATGATGATGTCATTGCCGGCGGTGCCACCCATGACGATATGGTCTTCACCGGTGTACTGCAGATAGTTGGTGTCCGGACCCACGGTGTCGGGGTTGTCGCGAATCACAAGGGACACGACTTCGACGCCGTTGATCAGGATGCCGCCAATCGGGTCGGCACGGCCATCCACGCCAAGGCCGGTGAACTGAGAGGCCTGATTCACTTCGAGGGTGAACGTCGGCGTCAGGAACACGGTGTTCGACAGGTGGGTGACATCGGTGTTGAGCATGATCAGCTTGGCAAAAGAGTTGTTTTCCAACTCGGTGCCGAAGTTCAGGCCCGCGGTACGCGACAGGTAGTAGAAGCGGTCGCCGTTCTGCAACGCCTCCATCTGGGTTTCAAACACGAAGTTGAAGGTCGAGCCGAGCATGCCGCCGAACGGCATCTTCTGTTCGGCGAGGCCACCGACCCAGAAGTCGATGTCGTCGACGCCCGTGACCGTCACACCGGTCAGGTCATCGGCAGTACCCAGTACCCCATCCCTGCCGGCCGTCGTTACGTTGGCGTAGGCACCGGTGCTGTTGAGGAAGTCCAGGCGGTCAGCCGGCGAACCCGCAACATTGAATACCAGCGCAAAGGCTGCAGCGCGTTTGTCTGCCAGCGTGAGCGCCGCCGTGATCGTGCTATGGGTGCCATAGGCCGCGATGAAGTTGACCAGCGACTCGGGGTGCTTGAGATGGTCAACCAGGTCAGCCCAACTGATGTACGGCGTGAGTTGGCTGTCACCGGTCGATGCGTACATCTCCCGACGCGCTTCATTCAACGTGGGGATACCGGTGTCGCGACCGCGCGCCAGGTTCAGGGCCGGCAAATCGAGCGGCAGACCTAGCAGATTGTTGCGCAACGCTTCGGTGACGAACTCATCGAGTTCGTTGCCGACCTGGCGGGTCACACCGCGAACGATCGCCCCTGCCGCCTGGTCCGCAGTCACCCCGCTGCCGGCGAACGCCAGCGGGTTGAGGAAGGCCGCGATCAGACCCAGTTGCGAGTCCGGATTGGCCGGGTCAGTGAGCAGCGGATTGAACGCGGGATCGAAGCGATCGACGGTCTCGGTCAACATCGAGTGACCGAAGCGGTACACCACGTGGGCGAACTCGGCGAGGATTGCCGGGTTGATCGAGGTGTCATAGCCGCTGGGCGCAAGGAACTCGTCGACCTGCGGCTGAATGGTCCGCGCAAACTCCTCGAACACCAGGTGCTGGTACTGCATCTCGGTGCCGAACTTGGCGGCCTGGAACAGGCGTTCGCCATCCCACACCAATGCCGCGATCCCGGCAGGTGTAGTCGGTATCGCGGTCACGTCGACCGCCAGCCACTCATTGAGGAAGGCCAGGTCGCCGGCGGCAATGAGGGTGTCCTTGGTTTGCTGGACCAGGCGGTTGTGCTCGGAGTGGAACACATGGTGCACGGTGGTCAGGCCGATGTTCTCGTTGACCCGGCCGTCGCCGGCAATGTAGTGGGCGTCGAGCAGTTCGTTGTCATAGGTCAGGTTGTTGCCGGTAGGGCCAACGGGCTGCGCATTGCCGACAGCGATGTCGGCGTCCGCCTGCAGAACCCCGCCGACGACGACCGGCGCGGCATTGTGGGCGATGTCGTCGAGGAAACCATGCCCGGTACTCACGGCGTTGGCCAGACTGATGGGAGCTGCCCGGTTGCCTTCGACCAGTTGAGTGACGTCGTCAGCCGTGCCGGCGATGCCGTCGGCACCGTTGCTGATACGAATCACCACCTGCGGCATGCCGTTCGGCCCGCGGATGAAGTTGCCGTACGCATCGGTTGCCAGCAATGGCACGTTGTGCACGTCGGCGTCGGTCAGGTTGATGCCCAGAATGTCACGGGCCTGGGCCTTGACCACTTTCCAGGTCGCCATGCCGCCATTTTCGCTGGCGCCATCATCGGCGGTGCCGAACAGGCCATCGGCGCCGAGGTCGCGATTGGTAATCAAGCGCCCCGTTGCAACAGGATCGCCTGCCGCGTTGAGCACGTATTCACGCAGGAACACCTGATGCGAGGGGTGCGAGCTGTAGGTTTGGCTCTGGTCGACGAACGGCGAAGTGGTGTTGGTCTGGCCATCATCGACCGTGCCGACGACTCCGTCCGCGCCCGCGGTACGCACTGCACGTGACAGCACCATGAAGTTGGTCGGGCTGCCCGGTACGAACAACGGATCGTCCGCCTGCAGCGGAATGAACACGACGTCGGTCGCGCTCTTGGTGACCAGGTCGAGACCGTGGTCGAAGAACTGGCCGAAGAAGGTCATCCACGAGTTGAAGCTGGCGGTCAGGCCGACGTCCGGCGACACGTTGGGATAGAAGAACACATCCTTGTCATCGGCCGTGCCGAACACGCCATCGAGCCCGGGGCTGGTGACTATCTGTACGCCTTCCTTGAGTACGTCGTCATTACCCACCGTGCCGAAGTTGAGCACACCGTCCAGGCCTGGATCGAACGCTGAGGCATAGGCCGCCGGGTTGTTGGCGGTCTGGTCGACGACCAGGTTACTGATAATCCGTGGTTGCGGATCGATCACCGTGCCTGTTCCGGCGTATTGCGGCGATAGAAAGGAAGGATCGAGCAGGCGCGGGAAGTCAGCGTCCGCGGCGCCAAAATCACTCTGGCCGGTGACCAGGTTGTTAAAGCTGCCATCGACGGTACGCAGGCCGAACGGCACCTGAGAATTGGGAAGCAAATCAATGAGGCTGGTGCCGGCGGCATTCGCTTCGGCGATAAAGATTTGCTTGAGGATGAACTCCAGGTCCGACTTGCTGAAATTGGCCATTTTGGATTGCCCTCGATCTGTCTGGGTAAAGGCGCGGGACGAGAAAATCCTCCCGCGCCAAGTCAAGTGCTGGCTTGCGCAGTTTGTTGGTTGTGTTTTTTTGCGAGAGCTGGCGTTACCCGGGACCCGGGATCAGCGCCTGGAATTCGCTATATGAATTGCTCGCCGGGCGATCAGGCAGAGCGGATTCGAGCCCTGGGCGGGCCATGGAATCTGGAAGTGAAGGCAAACGTCCTGGAAAGCCCCTTCCCTCTGCAAAAGAACGAAATGATCGACATGATTCTGCTCCTCTCGGGAAAATCACCGCGCCTTGCGCTGCCAAAGCGATGGCAGGCTTCAGGCGGGCGGGCCCCCCGATAACTAAGACTAAAGTTCCATAGCAAATCTTTGTCAATATTACGTCGTTAAAACTGACGACTGGTGGTAGGCATCCCAACTAGCTGTTTTTAAAAGATATATAGAAAGTTGTGTGTTGGTATAGAGCGAAATGTTATTTCAGACTGTTTCACCGCCACCTACGCTGCTGCATGAGGGAGCAACGCAGCGATTTCGGAAGACTCGCCAACCCTAGAGCGACCAGCCTGCGTGTCCATAAGCTGTTTACAGGACTACATTTACTGTTAGCTGTTGCGCCCCAGGGGCAATCGGCTTTTCGCAGTGGGAGGATCAACATGCCCAAGCAGTCGAGCATCCGTTCCGAACTGGCCGACGCGCTCTTTCGCCTGCGCCGCAGTTTTTATTCGCTGGCAGCATTCAGCGGCGTCATAAACGTCATGATGTTGACGCCAGCTATTTATATGCTGCAGGTCTACGATCGAGCCCTGGTCAGTCGCAACGTTACGACGCTGGCGATGTTGACGGTCCTGGTGGTGGGCCTGTTCCTGCTGATGTCCACGCTGGAGATGGTCCGCACCCGCGTGCTGATCCGGGTCGGCAACTGCCTCGACATGGATCTCAACCGACGCATTTTCACCGCTGCATTCGAGCGCAACCTGAGCCGCGCCGGAGGTAACCCGGCCCAGGCCCTGCAAGACCTCGCCCAGGTTCGTCAGTTCGTCACCGGCAACGCCCTGTTCGCTTTCTTCGATGCACCGTGGACGCCGATCTACCTGCTGGTCGCCTATCTGATCCACCCGATACTCGGACTGATCACGCTGATCGGCTCGCTGATTCTGGTGGCCCTGGCCTGGCTCACCGAGAAGGCGACACAGAAGCCGCTGGCCGAAGCCAATCAGGCCGCCATGTCTTCCTCCCTATACGCCAACAACAACCTGCGCAACGCCGAGGTCATCGAGGCCATGGGCATGCTGCCGTCGATCAGCAAGCGCTGGTTCCAAAGCCATTTGCGCATCCTGGAAATGCAGACCCTGGCCTCCGACCGCGCCGCCTTGATCAGCAGCACCGGGCGCTTCGTGCGGATCACTTTGCAGTCGCTGATCCTCGGCGCCGGTGCGCTGCTGGCGATCGAAGGCAAGATCACCCCGGGGATGATGATTGCCTGCTCGATCCTCTCCGGCCGCGCACTGGGTCCGGTGGAACAGGTCATCGCGTCGTGGAAGCAATTGCTCGGCTGCCGCTCGGCCTGGGGCCGGCTCAACGAGATGCTGCAGGACTATCCGCGCCGGCCACCGAGCATGTCGCTGCAGCGGCCAATGGGCATGCTGGCGGTTGAGAATGTGTATGCCGGCGCCCCGGCTACCAACAACACGATTCTGCGCGGCGTGAGCTTCAGCCTTGTCCCCGGCGAAAGCCTTGGCATTATCGGCCCGTCCGCCTCGGGCAAATCCACCCTCGCCCGCCTGCTGGTCGGCGTCTGGCCGGCGCAGGCCGGAAAGGTGCGCCTGGACGGTGCGGACATATTCAACTGGAACAAGGGCGAACTTGGCCCCTGGCTCGGCTATCTGCCACAGGACGTGGAGCTGTTCGAGGGCAATATCGCCGACAACATTGCGCGCTTTGGCGAAGTGGACAGCGAAGCGGTCATCCGCGCCGCCAAGATCACTGGCGTGCACGAGATGATCCTGCGTTTTCCGCAGGGTTACGACACCCGCCTGGGTACTGATGGCAGCCCGCTTTCCGGCGGCCAGAAGCAACGCATCGCCTTGGCCCGCGCGTTGTATGGCGAGCCCAATCTGATCGTGCTGGACGAGCCGAACGCCAACCTCGACGACGTCGGCGAAAAGGCCTTGGTCGATGCTCTGGCCGAACTCAAGGGCCGTGGCGCGACCGTCATTCTGATTTCTCACCGTCCCAACGTACTCTGTGCCGTCGATAAGGTACTGATGCTGCGCGACGGCAGCGTGCAGATGCTCGGCACGCGCGATGAAGTATTCGCAGCGCTGCGCAAGGCCAGTGTCATCCCTGCAGGCGCGTCGACTCCGCTGGCCTCCGTCAAAGCACGGGAGTGACCGATCATGCAAATGAGCCAACATACCGAGATGATTACAGCCGGTTCCAGGAGCGTGGTAGACCTGGACGTTGGCAAACCCGCGCGGTGGGGCGTGTGGCTGGTGCTTGCCGGCTTCGGCGGCTTCCTCCTGTGGTCATGGCTGGCGCCGCTGGATGCCGGCGTGGTAGCGACAGCCACGGTCAAGGTCACCAGCAATCGCAAAGCCGTGCAGCACCTGAGCGGCGGCACCGTGGAGGCCATTCTCGTTCGCGAAGGCGATCTGGTGACAAAAGGCCAGGAGGTGGTCCGCCTCGATTCGTTGCGTGCCCTTGCCGAACAGGGTGCGGTCAGCGCTCAGTACATCGTCAGCAAGACGGTGGAAAACCGCCTGGAAGCGGAACGTGACGGTCGCGATGTAGTGAACTTCGATCCTGAACTGCTCAAGCGCTTCCAGGATGACCACCGCCTGGAAGCCGCCATGGACCTGCAACAGCGTCTGCTCGACACCCGGCGCGCCGGTCTCGCCGGCGAAATCAGCATCCTGCAGGAGAACCTGGCGGCGTCGGCCGTGCAGCTCAAGGGCCTGCAGCAGGTCTATAGTGCCCGCGCCTCGCAGATCAGTTTCCTCAACCAGGAACTGCAAGGCACCCGCGTGCTGACGGCCGAAGGCTATGTGCCGCGCAACCGCCTGCTTGAGCTGGAACGCAGTAATGCCGACCTCTCCGCCGGCCAGGCCGAGAACCTCAACAACATCGCCCGCGTGCGCAGCCAGACCACCGAAATCAAGCTGCGCATCCTGCAGCGCCAACACGACTACCTGAAGGAAGTCGAATCGCAGTTGACGGAAACCGCCAAGGAAAATACTACCCTGGCCGACCGCTTGCGCGCGCTCGACTATGAAGTGACACACACGGTGATTCGGTCACCGATCGATGGCATGGTCCAGGCTTTGAGCATCGCCACCGTCGGCGGGATCATTCAGCCCGGCTTCAAGATCATGGAGATCGTTCCAGTCAACGAACCCTTGCAGGTCGACGCGATGATTCCTGTGCAGGCCATCGACAAGATGGTCCCCGGCCTGCCCGTGGACATTTCCTTCCCGGCCTTCAACCATGCCAAGACACCAAACATCCCCGGCCGTGTGATGACCATTTCCGCCGACCGCCTGATGGACGAGGAAAGCAAGCAGCCGTTCTATCTGGCCCAGGTGGAAGTCACCCCCGATGGCATGGGTCTGCTTGGCACCAATCACATTCGCCCCGGAATGCCCGCCAGCGTCACCATAAAGACCGGCGAACGCAATATGTTGAGCTATCTTCTTAAACCAATGCTCGAACGTGTGGACAGCTCATTCAAGGAACAATGAAATGGATCGTCATTGCCTGCTCTTCTGCCTGATGGGGTTGGCCTTGCCGGCCAACGCCATGGACCTCAAGCAAGCCTGGGACCTGTTGCAGTTCCAGGGCCCCATCTACCAGGCCGCCATGCATGAAAAGGAGGCCGGTGGGGAAAACCGCGCCATTGGCACGGCCGGCCTGCTACCGCAGATCAACGCCTCGGCCTACGACAACAAGGTCAATGGCACGCAACGCCAGAGCGGTATCGAAAGGGATCTCGACTACGACTCCAAGGGCGCCAACGTGCGCCTGCGCCAGCCGCTGTTCAACAAACAGAAAATGGCCGAATACCGTCAGGGTCAGCAGCGTGCCGACTACAGCAATGCGGTATTCGATGCCAAGAGCCAGGATGCCGCGGTGCGCCTGGCCGAAAGCTATTTCGACGTGCTCCTGGCCAGCGAAACCATCACCCTGGCCAAGTCCAAGCTGACCGCCTTCGAAGAGCAACTCGCCTCGGCGAAACGGCGCCTGGAACTGGGGGCCGGCACCGTCACCGACGTCGACGAATCGACCGCTCGCCGTGACCTCGCCGAAGCCGAATTGATCGAAGCGCAAGACAACCTGGTCAACGCGCGTCGCAAGCTCGAAGAATACATCGGTGAAACCCCCGAATCGCTGACCACCTTGCGTCCGAGCTTCGATACACCACCGCTGCTGCCGAGCAACCTGCAGGACTGGCTGGTCAAAGCCCAGGTCGATAGCCCGTTGCTCCATGCGCGCCGGTACAGCCGCGACCTCGCCGAAGAAGAAGTGAACCGCGCCAGGGCCGGCCACTGGCCAACCCTGGATTTCGTTGCCGGCTACACCGCGGGTGAGAGCCAATCCCTCTCCGAGCTGAATCAACGCAACCGCTACGGTTCGATCGGACTGGAAGTCAACATCCCGATATTCGCCGGTGGCGGCGTCAGCGCGTTGACACGCCAGGCCAGTGCCAATAGCGACAAGGCCACGGACGAACTCGACGCCGCGCGACAGGAGGTCATCACCGGAACCACCCGCGAATATCAAGGCATCCTGAGCGGAGCCAAACGCATCCGTGCCCTGGAGAAGGCCGTGGCGTCCAACGAACGCTCACTGGCATCGTCACGCAAGGGCTTCAAGGAAGGCGGCACCAGCACCAACTCGGATGTCCTCAATGCAGAAGAACTGCTCTTCGTTGCGCGCCACGATCTGTTCGATGCCAAGTTGCGCTATTTGATGTCACGCCTTCGCCTGGCCTCCTCGGTAGGCAGCCTGGGCGACGACGATATCGACCAGATCAACAACTACCTCGGCCCGGAATTGCTGGTCACCAATTGACGCTCACTTGCCGGCCGGTCGCGCAAAATGATGGCTGACCGGCGTTCCACTAAGCTCTTGATTCCCTTTATGCTCGATCCGGTTCCAAATCAAAAGCCACGCCCGGCTCCAGGCTGTAAACTGTTTCCCCATGCGCAAACTTTTGTACCTGACATTTTCCATGGCGTTGCTCGCCGCCCTCACGACCTACGCGATGTGGGCCGCAGACCGGCCGGTGGGTCATTACCTTTCGGACCTGCGGATCAGCCTGGCTGTCGACCAGGGCACGCCCGCGGACCGAGGCAATCTGTTGGGCATCCAGCCCGAACTGTTTCCTACCGACTATCAAAGCCCCGAGCGTTTGCACCGCAAACTCGCGGCCTATCTGCAAGCAGCCCGGGACCAGGGTTTGCTGAACGGCAAGACCGTCGTTGTGTTGCCGGAGCACGTCGGTACCTGGCTGATGGTCAGCGGCGAGAAAGATGAGCTGTATCAGGCCAGCACCCTCAAGGAGGCCATGAACTGGCTGGCGGTGAGCAATCCCCTGAAGTTCGCCAAGGCGTTGATCGGTGCCGAAGGCGGCAATCGTCTGGACGATGCCCACCTGCGCATGAAAGCCAAGGCAATGGCCAGGGACTACCAGGCATTGTTCGGAGGTCTGGCCAGGGAGTTCCACGTGACACTGGTGGCGGGCTCCATCGTGTTGCCCGAACCGAGCATCATCGACGGCACCTTGAGAATCGGCCGCGGCGCGCTGTACAACAGCAGCGTGGTGTTCAACAGCGAAGGCCTGCCGATCGGCCAGCCCCAGCGCCAGATACACCCGTTCTTCGCGGAACAGAACGGGATCAAGGCGAACGGCGAGCACTCGCTCAATGTCGTTGATACCCCCGCGGGAAGGCTGGGCGTATTGATCGGCCACGACAGCTGGTACCCGGAAAACTACCTCAAGCTCAACGACCAAAGCGTGCAGCTGGTTGCGGTACCGGCCTATGTTGCCGGCCGTGGCACCTGGGATCAACCGTGGCGCGGCTACAGGGGCTCGTCGGCGCCGGCGTCGGTCAACTTGAAGCCAGGGGACGTCAGTGAAGGCCAGGCCTGGCAGCGCCTGACCCTCACGACCCGGATGCCGGCCAGTCAGGCGGTCGCTGGCATGAGTGTGTTCCTGCGAGGTCGGTTCTGGGACCAGGGCAGCGCCGGGCATAGCTTCCTCAGCAGCAATGGCCAGCACTTTGCCGATGGCAACGCCCATGGTGCGCGCTTGCTGAACCTCTGGTTGTAAGCCATGAATCCACAGCCGATGCGCCTCGGCGATCTGTCGGTGGGCTTTGTTCATAGCCTGGCCGATGCCGTGCGCAGTCATGGCGTCGATCCGCAGCCGCTGCTCGATCAATACGGTCTCGATGCCGCGCGCCTGAGCGAAGCCGGTGCCCGGTTGTCGATACCGCGCTACATGCGCCTGGGCCACAGCGCCATTCAACTGACCGATAACCCTGCCCTTGGCTTGCGCATGGGGCGGCTCAGTCGCCTGAGCCAGGCAGGCCTCGCCGGGGTCACCGCCGCCCAGGCGCCGACGGTACGTGAAGCCGCGCGTTGCCTGATTCGATTCGAAGCCTTGTACGGCTCCAATTATCGGGGCCAATCAAGCTTTCACGAAGACGCCCAGGGCGCCTGGCTGCGCTTCTATTCGATCAGCCCCTACAATGCCTATAACCGCTTTGTGGTGGATTCGATCATCGCCGGATGGTTGCAGCAATTATCCAGTGTCAGCCCTGCCCCGCTGCACGCCGAACGCATCGAGATCGAATTCGAGGAGCCCGGTTACCGTGCGGCCTATGACGTGCTGGGTGATTGTCCGATTCAGTTTGGCGGCGAGCGCAATCAACTGCGCTTGAGCCTGGCAAGTCTCGCCCAGCGCAATCCCGAGCATTGCCCGAGTACCTGGAGGCATTTGCTGCAACTGTGCGAGCGGGAACTGGAACAACTGACACGCACCCGCAGCCTGCGTGAACGCATCATCGCGCTGCTGGGACCCTTGCTCAATGGTGGCCGGGAGCCCGACCTGCAGGAGGTGGCGGCACGCCTGAAGCTGCCCACCTGGACCTTGCGCCGCAAGCTCGCCGATGAGGGCACACAATTTCGTGCGATTCTCAACGACACCCGTCGCGACCTGGCCATGACTTACATACGCGACACCGAACTGGCGTTCGGAGAGATCGCCTACCTGCTGGGTTTTGCCTCAGCCGAAGCCTTTCAACGCGCATTCAAACGCTGGAACGGGCAGACACCCGGCGAATTTCGCCGCAGCCATCGCCAATCCGCCTGATGCCTACAACTCGGTAGCGTCTTCCGCTGGCTCCAGTGGATCCAGTTCAAACGCTTGGTACTCGAGCAGCTCTTCTTGATAATCGTCCATTTTTGAATCTCCCAACCCATACTGAAAAAACGTCTGAATTAATGACCAGTTCCCTGAGCATAAAGTGCCCGCGTGAAAGAAAAATGACGCGGACACGACACTCTGTCGCTACTGAATAAAACGTAGCAGCTGGTCAGGAATTTATCATTGGTTTTTTTAGCGCAAGGCCGCAGAACAGCGGACCTCGTTGATGAGGGTCAATCTTTTGGCTGGCCACGGGATCGGGTCATCTGACCCGATCCCGTGACGTTTCCATCACTGGCCGGAGGCAGGCATCGCCGGGATGGGTTCGCTCGGCGGTGGCAAGTCACTCGGGTTCGACGGTGGCGTGACGATTTCCTGGAACGATGCAGGCTCTACGTGCTCGGTCGGCGTGATCGGCGCCGCTTCAGGAGGCGGGGCAACCGGCTCGGAGGCCGCTGGAACGGCTTCAACGGGTGCTGGTGCAGCAGGCTCTACAGCGGGAGTCGCTGCCGGGGCAGGTACCAACGGTGCCGGTGCTGCCTTGGCTTCAGGCATGCCCAGGTCCGTTTTCGGCTTTTCGGGGATGTGCGCAGCCTTTTTCGCTTCCGGCGGCAGGAACAGCTCGACCAGTGCGAAGAAACGCTCGTAGAACTTGGCAGACGATACGGTTTCGCTGGCGACCTTGACCATCGAGTCATCGGAGGAGCCGATCGGCATCGACACCGAGCCCAACACACCGACACCGAGACTGGCGGAGTTGTTGGTCTTCTTCAGCGCATAACGATCCTGCAGGGCATTGGCGAACACGGTCGCGTGGTGCCCTTCGCTGCCGTCATCGGCGCAGACCACACTGAAGCTGATCTCCATGTGATTCTCGCCGGTCTGCTGGAAACTCTTGTGACCGCTGACCAGCTTCGGATCGTTGCTGGTGATGATGTAACCCTGACTGAGCAAGGCGCGACGGGCGGCTTCACAGCTCTGGGTATCGGTGACCGGATAGTTTCTGGAAAAGGTACCTGAGTCGTCGAAATTCTCATGCTCATAGATGGCAGCCTTGTTCGATGAACAACCAGCCGCAGTGGCAAACACGGCTGCCAGCCCGACAACCCGCATGGGAAGTGATTTAAACATTGAACATCCTGAGGAAAACGGTTCGGGGCATATTGTGCAACAGATCGATGCTCAGCGGAGCATCGATCTGTCTTATTACGGTTACAGGCTGATTGACCCCGGTTTTGCGTAAAAGTCACCGCGGCAAATGACGTACGGCGCACAACAAAAAAAAGACCCCGGTCTTTCGGCCGGGGTCTTCTGTGCAGCGCTAAACCTGGTCAGGCATCAGTAACGCTTGATCTCCGCCTGGCTTTCCAGCTGCTTGCGATAGGCCGCGAAGTCTTGCTGGCCGATGCGCGAAGCGAGGTAGCGACGATACTGTGCTTTCTCTTCTTCAGTCGGCGCCGCGGCTTCGTTCACGCCATTGAGGCGCACGATCATCAGGCTTCCATCAGCCAGCGTCACGCTGGTGAAGGTCGGCTTGTCCTTGGCCACAGGCTTCGCCATGCGGAACAGCGCTTGCAGCACCGCCGGGTCGACACCTTCCTGAGCACGGGTCGCCGCCTCGGTGACTTTCCAGGTCTGGCCGTCGATCGCCTGATCCAGCGGGGTCTTGCCGTCGCGCAGACTGGCAATCAGGGCGTCAGCCTTGGTCTTGGCATCGGCGCTGGCGTGTTCCTTGGCCAATTGCACACGGATCGCGGCAGAAACGCTTTCCAGCGGCAATTGCGAAGGCTTCAGGTGCTCCTTGGCACGCAATACGACCACGGTTTCCGGATCCAGCTCGATGGCGGTGCTGTTCGCACCCTCATCCAGCACTTCCGGGCTGAACGCAGCCGTGATCACGGCACGGTTGGCGGCAATACCCTCACCGCCTTCACGGCCGAACGGCTTGGACGTATGGACGGTCAGTTTCAGGTCCTGCGCCGGCTGAGCCAGATCGGAGGCTTCGAACGAGGCGTCTTCCAGTTGCTTGGTCGCCTCGACAAACCGCTGTTCGACCTGCTGGGCCTTCATTTCGCGGGTCAGCTTGTCTTTCAGGCTGGCGAATGTCGGAACTTCTGGCGCTTCCACGCCCAACAGCTTGATCAGGTGGAACCCGAAATCGGTACGCACCGGCGCGGAAACCTGATCCTTGGTCAACGAATACAGGGCTTTCTCGAACGCAGGGTCGTAGACGCCAGGACCGGCATAACCCAGGTCACCGCCGTTGTTCGCCGAACCCGGATCCTGGGAGAATTCCTTGGCCAGCGCCTCGAATTTCTCGCCCTTGGCCAGACGGGCCTGGATCTCTTCGATCTTCGCCTTGGCTTGCGCCTCGGTGGTCTTGTCGTTCACTTCAATCAGAATATGCGCCGCCTGACGTTGCTCGGACAGGTTCGCGATTTCTTTCTGATAGGCCGCCTGCAGGTCTTCGTCATTGACGCTGACCTGATCGAAGAAGGAAGCCTTCTTCAGCTCGAGGTAATCGATGACCACCTGATCCGGCGTCATGAATTCCTTGGCGTGCTCGTCGTAGTAAGCCTTGACCTCATCGTCGGTCAGCTTCACCGCTGCCGGGTCGGTCTTGATGTTCAGGGAGGCAAAATCGCGAGTCTGTTTTTCCAGACGGGCAAAGGCCAGTACCTGTGCGTCGGTCACGAAACCGCTACCGGCCAGGCCGGCACGCAGCTGACCGATCAGCATTTCCTGAGCCATCAGTTGGCGGAATTGCATGCGGGTGTAGCCGAGTTGGCGAATCACCTGGTCGAAACGCTCGGAACTGAACTTGCCATCCACCTGAAAGTCAGGCGTTTGCAGGATGACCTGATCCAGAGCCGCTTCGGAAAAAGCGAATTTCGAACTTTCTGCGCCTTGCAGCAGCAGCTTGCGATCGATCAGGCCCTTGAGAGCTGACTCGCGCAGCATTTTTTCATCGAGCAAGGAAGCATCGAAATCCTTGCCCAGCTGTTGCATGAGCTGGCGGCGTTGCATATCGACCGCCTGGCTCAGCTCGTTCTGGCTGATTTCTTCGCCATTGACCTTCGCCGCTTCATTCTTGTTCGTCGTGGCCTGAAAAATGGCGTCGAAACCGGTCAAAGCCATCAGTGCAACGATGACCCCGATAATAGTCTTGGCAATCCAGCCTTGTGAATTGTCCCTGATATTCTGCAGCATGCGTCCCCCAGAAACGGTTGAACTTCAAAAATTAGGCAACCGTGGAGCGTGGGTAGAATCCGGATAGAAGAAAGGCGCATCCGAGGATGCGCCTTCTCGTAACTGGCGGAGCGGATCGAGGGGCTCGAACTGGCGACCCTCGGTGTCTTGAACCGGCGACCTGCAGACAGGACTGCCGCTCCGCTGCCAAGTCAGGCATGACCCCGACCCGGATGGGTAAAAACCTGAATCGAACTTAGTTGACAGCTTCTTTCAGTGCTTTACCGGCTTTGAAACCTGGTTTTTTGGCTGCTGCGATTTCCAGCGTCTTACCGGTCTGTGGGTTACGACCAATGCGAGCCGGACGATCAGTTACGGAGAAGGTACCGAAACCAACCAGAACAACAGAGTCGCCAGCCTTGAGAGCGCCAGTGACGGATTCGATTACAGCGTCCAGCGCACGGCCAGCAGCAGCTTTCGGGATATCAGCGGATGCAGCGATAGCATCAATCAGTTCCGACTTGTTCACTCTAAGTCCCCTTATATCTATTTGAGTATGATTCTAAGTTTTTTTGGTGAAAGCAAAAACGAGTGCTGAATGGCCTACAGACACTTAAGAGCCGCTTTATAACAAGGGCTCTAAAAAGCTGTCAAGAAAGCCCCCCAGGCAAATACGTACTAATGCGTGCTAATTCTTTCCTTAGAATCTGCGTCACGTTTCTCATCCTTCGCGACTATCTCCGGAGCCACGTCCGGCAAGGGCTCCGGCGCGTATTGCAACGCAATTTGCAGGACCTCGTCAATCCATTTAACCGGTTTAATCTGTAGATCCTGCTTGATATTGTCCGGAATCTCTTTGAGATCGCGCACATTCTCTTCAGGAATGATCACCGTCTTGATTCCGCCGCGATGGGCAGCCAGCAGTTTTTCTTTCAAGCCACCAATGGCCAGGACCTGGCCACGCAGCGTGATTTCGCCGGTCATGGCGACATCCGCGCGCACCGGAATGCCGGTCAATGCCGATACCAGGGCCGTGCACATGCCCACGCCGGCGCTAGGGCCGTCCTTGGGCGTCGCCCCTTCCGGCATATGGATGTGCGTGTCGCGCTTCTCATGGAAGTCCAGGGGAATGCCCAGGCTCTTCGCCCGGCTGCGAACTACGGTCAAGGCAGCGGTGATCGACTCGACCATCACGTCACCCAGAGAACCGGTCTTGATCAACTGGCCCTTGCCCGGCACTACCGCGGCTTCAATGGTCAGCAGTTCGCCGCCCACCTGAGTCCACGCCAGCCCGGTCACCTGACCGATCTGATCCTGCTGCTCGGCCAGGCCGTAGCGGAATTTGCGCACGCCCAGGAAGTGCTCCAGCATGTCTGCGGTGACCTTCACCGAAAAGCGTTTTTCCAGCGCATGCTCCTTGACGGCCTTGCGGCAAACCTTGGCAATCTGGCGCTCCAGCCCACGCACACCGGCTTCACGGGTGTAGTAGCGGATGATGTCGCGGATCGCTTCCGCATCAAACTCCAACTCGCCTTTCTTCAGGCCGTTGGCCGTAATCTGCTTTGGCGAAAGGTATTTGACGGCGATGTTGATCTTCTCGTCTTCGGTGTAGCCCGGCAGACGGATCACTTCCATCCGGTCCAGCAACGCCGGCGGGATATTCATCGAGTTCGAGGTGCACAGGAACATCACATCGGACAGGTCGTAATCGACTTCCAGATAGTGATCGTTGAAGTTGTGGTTCTGCTCGGGATCGAGCACTTCCAGCAACGCCGATGCCGGATCGCCACGCATGTCGCTGCCCATCTTGTCGATTTCGTCGAGCAGGAACAGCGGGTTGCGGACACCCACTTTTGTCATCTTTTGAATCAATCTTCCTGGCATCGAACCGATGTAAGTACGGCGATGACCACGAATTTCCGCCTCGTCACGCACACCACCGAGGGCCATGCGTACGAATTTACGGTTGGTGGCGTGAGCAATCGACTCCGCCAGGGACGTTTTACCCACCCCGGGAGGACCGACCAGGCACAACACCGGACCACGAATCTTCTTCACGCGCTTTTGCACGGCGAGGTATTCAAGGATGCGTTCCTTGACCTCTTCGAGGCCATAGTGGTCGGCATCCAGAATGTCTTCTGCACGCGCCAGGTCCAGGCGTACCTTGCTCTGAGCCTTCCACGGCACCTGAACCAGCCAGTCGATGTACGAACGCACCACAGTCGCTTCCGCGGACATCGGCGACATCTGCTTGAGCTTGTTCAGCTCGGCCGTCGCCTTGGCCAGTGCGTCTTTCGGCAGGCCGGCAGCATCGATACGCTTTTTCAGCTCTTCGACTTCGTTGTGACCTTCGTCGCTGTCGCCGAGCTCTTTCTGAATGGCCTTCATCTGCTCATTCAGGTAGTACTCGCGCTGACTGCGCTCCATTTGTTTTTTGACGCGGCCGCGAATGCGTTTTTCGACTTGCAGCAGATCGATCTCGGCATCCAGCAACGCCAGGACGTGCTCGACCCGGGCCGACAAATCGATGATTTCGAGGATTTCCTGCTTCTGTTCGATTTTCAATGCCATGTGCGCGGCCATGGTGTCTACCAGGCGGCCTGGCTCATCGATGCTGTTGAGCGACGACAGGACTTCAGCCGGGACTTTCTTGCCCAACTGCACATATTGCTCGAACTGGGACAGCAAGCTGCGAACGAACACTTCCGACTCGCGCTCTGGTGCTTCGACTTCGTCGATCAGGGAGACTTCGGCACGGCAGTGGCCGTCCACTTCGCTGAAGCGCTCGACAGCGCCCCGCTGCTCGCCTTCGACCAGAACCTTGACCGTTCCGTCAGGCAGCTTCAGCAGCTGCAGAACGGTGGCAATCGTACCAACGCGGTACAGGGCCTCTTCACCGGGATCGTCGTCAGCCGGGTTTCTCTGGGCCAGCAGAAGAATCTGCTTGTCACCCGTCATCGCAGCTTCGAGGGCTTCGATGGATTTCTCGCGCCCCACGAACAGCGGGATAACCATGTGCGGATAAACCACGACATCACGCAATGGCAGGAGAGGCAATTCGATGGTTGTCTTCATGATTTCGCCTCTACGGCGGCCATAAGGCCGGAAACAGATGGAAGTAAGCTTGAAACCAAGATGGGGGCTGCTCTGGAAAAAAACAAGCGGATAAAAGTACGACTTAAAAGATTGCCGCTGATGGCAGCGTTTGTGATGGTCCGGACACATCCGAAAATCAGATGGGTTGTCAGCTCGCCTTCGCCGGCAGGCCAGCTCCCACAAAAGCAAAGGGGCCCGAAGGCCCCTTCTTTGTACCGGCTGCGCGACGCTTAAGCGTCTGGCGCTGCCTTGGCAGCAGGCTCACTGTTTTCGTAGATATACAGTGGCTTGGACTTGCCCTCTATCACGCTTTCATCGATCACTACTTTGCTCACCTCCGATTGCGAGGGGATTTCATACATAGTGTCGAGCAATACACCTTCGAGAATCGAACGCAGGCCACGGGCACCGGTTTTACGCTCCAGGGCGCGCTTGGCGACCGATTTCAGAGCGTCGCTGCGGAATTCCAGATCCACGCCTTCCATCTCGAACAGCTTGGCATACTGCTTGGTCAGGGCATTTTTCGGCTCGGTGAGGATCTGCATCAATGCAGCCTCGTCGAGCTCGTCCAGCGTGGCAAGTACCGGCAGACGACCAACGAATTCCGGGATCAGACCGAACTTGACCAGATCGTCAGGCTCGACTTCACGCAGGGACTCACCGACTTTCTTGCCTTCTTCCTTGCTGCGCACTTCTGCGTTGAAGCCGATGCCGCCCTTGGTGGAACGGTTTTGAATAACCTTTTCCAGACCAGAGAACGCACCACCACAGATGAACAGGATGTTACGGGTGTCGACCTGCAGGAACTCCTGCTGCGGATGCTTGCGACCGCCTTGTGGCGGAACGGAAGCGACCGTGCCTTCGATCAACTTGAGCAGGGCCTGCTGCACGCCTTCACCGGAAACGTCCCGGGTGATCGACGGGTTGTCAGACTTGCGCGAAATCTTGTCGATTTCATCGATATAGACAATGCCCATCTGGGCTTTTTCCACGTCGTAATCGCACTTCTGCAACAGCTTCTGAATGATGTTCTCGACATCTTCACCCACGTAACCCGCCTCGGTGAGGGTGGTTGCGTCGGCGATGGTGAACGGAACGTTCAGCAAGCGGGCCAGTGTTTCGGCAAGCAGGGTCTTACCCGAGCCTGTCGGGCCGATCAGCAGGATGTTGCTCTTGCCGAGTTCGACGTCGTCATTCTTTTTGTCACGCTGGTTCAGGCGCTTGTAGTGGTTGTACACCGCTACGGCCAGAACCTTTTTCGCACGCTCCTGACCAATCACATACTGATCAAGGATGCCGCTGATTTCTTTAGGCGAAGGCAATTTATGCGCGCTGCTTTCGGCCTGTGCTTCCTGCACCTCCTCGCGGATGATGTCGTTGCACAGGTCGACGCACTCGTCGCAGATAAAGACCGAGGGGCCGGCAATCAATTTGCGTACTTCATGCTGGCTTTTGCCACAGAAGGAGCAATAGAGCAGCTTGCCGTTGTCCTCGCCGTTGCGGGTGTCAGTCATTCGTTCGATCCAAATCCGATAGGCTTGCAACACAAGATGAAGGCTATTGCGGGCTTTTTCAAGCCCGCAGGTGTCGGACCCGCCGACCAACCTTATTTTGAGCTGCTTATTTTAAGCAGGACGCTGGCTGATCACTTCATCGATCAACCCGTACTCACGCGCGGCTTCTGCACTCATGAAATTGTCGCGATTGGTATCACGCTCGATTTCTTCGAGAGTGCGCCCGCTGTGCTGGGCCATCAGCGTGTTGAGACGCTCACGAATGAAGAGAATTTCCTTGGCATGGATTTCGATATCCGACGCCTGGCCCTGGAAACCGCCCAGTGGCTGGTGAATCATCACACGCGAGTTCGGCAGGCAGTAACGCTTGCCTTGTGCACCGGCCGTCAGCAGGAACGCACCCATGCTGCACGCCTGACCGATACAGGTGGTCGCCACGTTGGGTTTGATGAACTGCATGGTGTCATAGATCGACATGCCCGCCGTCACCGAACCGCCCGGGGAGTTGATATAGAGATGGATGTCCTTGTCCGGGTTTTCCGCTTCAAGGAACAGCAGTTGCGCACAAATCAGGTTGGCCATGTAGTCCTCTACCGGACCAACCAGAAAGATCACCCGCTCCTTGAGGAGACGCGAGTAGATGTCGTAGGCGCGCTCGCCACGAGCGGACTGCTCGACAACCATCGGGACCAGGCCGCCTGCGGCCTGGATATCAGAGTTCTGCTGAATATACGAATTACGGAACATGCTCTGCAGTCACTCCCAAATAGTTATGTCTTGAATACGCATAAGCCAGCTCGAAGGCTGGCTTATGGTGTTTGCTTCTTACCGCAAAAGTGATCAGTCGGCTTGTGGAGCTTCTACCGGCTTGACCGCTTCTTCGTAAGAGACCGATTTGTCGGTCACGCTAGCTTTCTGCAGAACAGTATCCACAACTTGCTCTTCCAGCACAACCGAGCGAACTTCGTTCAGTTGCTGGTCGTTCTTGTAGTACCAGGACACAACTTGCTCAGGCTCCTGGTAGGCCGAAGCCATTTCCTGAATCATCTCGCGAACGCGGGTTTCGTCAGGCTTGAGGTCGAATTGCTTGACCACTTCAGCCACGATCAGGCCCAGCACTACGCGGCGCTTGGCTTGCTCTTCGAACAGCTCGGCCGGCAGTTGGTCAGGCTTGATGTTGCCGCCGAACTGCTGGACAGCCTGCACGCGCAGACGGTCAACTTCGTTGGACAGCAGAGCCTTTGGCACTTCGATCGGGTTGGTGGCCAGCAGACCGTCCATTACCTGATTCTTGACCTTGGATTTGATCGCCTGACGCAGCTCGCGCTCCATGTTCTTGCGAACTTCGGCGCGGAAGCCTTCCAGACCGGTTTCCTTGATACCGAATTGAGCGAAGAACTCTTCGGTCAGCTCTGGCAGCTTTGGCTCGGAAACGGTGTTGACGGTCACGGTGAACTCGGCGGTTTTGCCAGCCAGGTCCAGGTTCTGATAGTCCTCTGGGAAAGTCAGGTTCAGAACGCGTTCTTCACCGGCTTTTGCGCCAACCAGGCCATCTTCGAAACCAGGGATCATGCGGCCGGAACCCAGAACCAGCTGAGTACCCTTGGCGGAACCGCCAGCGAACACTTCACCGTCGACCTTGCCGACGAAATCGATATTCAGCTGGTCTTCGTTTTGAGCGGCGCGATCGGCCACTTCGAAACGGGTGTTCTGCTTGCGCAGGATGTCCAGCATCTTGTCCAGATCGGCATCAGACACGTCAGCGCTCAGGCGCTCTACGGTGATACCTTCGAAACCGGCAACGGTGAACTCAGGGAACACTTCGAATACGGCTACGTATTCCAGGTCCTTGCCCGCTTCCAGGGATTTTGGCTCGATCGAAGGCTGACCAGCCGGGTTCAGCTTCTGCTCAACCACAGCTTCGTAGAAGGAAGACTGGATCACGTCGCCTACCGCTTCCTGGCGAGCGTCGGCACCGAAACGGCGCTTGATTTCGCTCATTGGCACTTTGCCTGGACGGAAGCCAGCAATCTTGGCCTTTTGGGCGGTCTGCTGCAGACGCTTGTTGACCTGGCTCTCGATGCGCTCAGCCGGCACGGTGACGCTCATGCGGCGCTCAAGAGCAGTAGTATTTTCAACAGAAACTTGCATGGATATTCCTCGTTGCACAGACGTTAGCCGGCCGTTTCCGACCCCAGAATCAAGGGCATGCATTCTAGTGGGTCAAACTCAAGAAGTCACCCTACTGAAAACGGGTAAAAACGCAGCAGGCAATTTATAGGTGCGAATGCACGAATGCACCTCGCCCCGATGGCAAATACAACCAATCACGCCAGGGCTCTGCGCCAACCTTTCCATATATAGAGGAGGTCGCCAATCATCTCCCTGACAGCCGAACTCGCAAGCAAGGCCGGCGGGCAGGACCGCATCATCGAGAAACATAAATACGACGAAACGCCCTGCCCCTGCGACCCGGAACCTGCGGCCGCTGAAACAAAAAAGGCGCCAGACTTTTCAATCTGGCGCCTTTCGAAATATGGGGTGGACGATGGGGATCGAACCCACGACAACGGGAGTCACAATCCCGTGCTCTACCAACTGAGCTACGCCCACCATATTGCCTGTTAAAGAAGCCAAACAACTTCTTTATCAAGCTCCAGCCAGGCCAACGACCTGAGTGAAGCTTTAATTGGTGCGGATGAAGAGACTCGAACTCTTACGCCTCGCGGCGCTGGAACCTAAATCCAGTGTGTCTACCAATTCCACCACATCCGCGGGTGAAGCCTTTAAAGCAAAGGCGCCAGACTGTTAATCTGGCGCCTTTCGAAATATGGGGTGGACGATGGGGATCGAACCCACGACAACGGGAGTCACAATCCCGTGCTCTACCAACTGAGCTACGCCCACCATATCGCGTTACTTGTGCCAAAGCTGCCTAATGGCGCACCCGGCAGGACTCGAACCTGCGACCATCCGCTTAGAAGGCGGATGCTCTATCCAGCTGAGCTACGGGCGCCTTGTTAGCTGTAACCTTGGAGGACTACAAACTAAGTGCTTTCCAGTCTCGCAGAACCGTAATCCCGCTCAACCTTCCTAACCAGTGCTAGGCTGTGCCCGACAAGTGCGACGAATAGTATAGAGCCACCCGAAGGTCGTCAAATCCTTTTTAAAAAAAATTCATTTAATTAAAGGAGTTAGGGGAATTTGCAGACCAAGCGCCTTTGCCCTCACCGCATGACATGCGAGAATGCGTTCTCTTTTTTTCCCCTCTCGATGGTTAATCACGCGCAATGACTGCACAACTTATCGACGGCAAATCGATCGCCGCCAGCCTGCGCCAGCAGATCGCCCAACGTGTCACCGAGCGTCGCCAGCAAGGCCTGCGCACGCCCGGCCTTGCGGTGATCCTGGTCGGCAGCGATCCTGCCTCTCAGGTTTATGTCTCGCACAAGCGTAAAGACTGTGAAGAGGTCGGCTTTCTATCCCAAGCCTATGACCTGCCTTCGGAAACCACTCAAGAAGCGCTGACCGAGCTGATCGATCGCCTGAATGACGACCCTGCAATCGACGGCGTCCTGCTTCAGCTTCCGCTTCCCGAACACCTGGACGCGTCCAGGCTGCTGGAACGCATTCGTCCGGACAAAGACGTCGACGGCTTCCATCCTTATAACGTCGGTCGCCTGGCCCAGCGTATCCCGCTGCTGCGCCCATGCACCCCCAAAGGCATCATGACCCTGCTGGAAAGCACCGGTGTCGACCTTTACGGGATGGATGCCGTGGTTGTCGGCGCGTCCAATATCGTTGGCCGTCCGATGGCCATGGAATTGCTGCTGGCCGGTTGCACCGTGACGGTCACCCACCGCTTTACCAAGGACCTGGCCGGCCATGTCGGCCGTGCGGACCTGGTCGTCGTCGCCGCCGGCAAGCCGGGCCTGGTCAAGGGCGAGTGGATCAAGGAAGGCGCGATCGTGATCGATGTCGGCATCAACCGTCAGGAAGACGGCAAGCTGGTGGGTGACGTGATCTACGAAACCGCCTTGCCCCGCGCCGGCTGGATCACTCCTGTACCGGGCGGCGTAGGCCCGATGACCCGTGCCTGCCTGCTGGAAAACACCCTGTATGCCGCCGAAACCCTGCACAGCTGAGTTACACCGCGGACGCTGACAGCGTGACAAGGAACCCCGCCCTGGCGGGGTTTTTTTTGCCTGCGAGAAACACCGACCGCCCGCCGGAAAATGACTTTTTTTTCATGTTTCTCAGGACTTTCACCCGTTACTTGAACAACCATCGACAGTTATTCAGCCATACTCCAGAATGTCGCGCTTTTTACGAAATAGCCCGTTACAAAACGGCTTATCAACACCTTACGAGTCTGCCAGCGTGAAAATCCGTCTTTCCATCCTGAGCCTATTTTTTGCAGTTACAGGGACTTTCATCACGCCAATCGCCAGCGCTGGCGAAACCACCGCCGCGCCTCGGGATACCTCGCAACTCAAACTCGCTTCCGGCAGCTCTTTACTGCTGGATATGCAGACCAACAAAGTCATCTATGCCAGCAATCCGGACGTTGTCGTCCCCATCGCGTCCGTCAGCAAACTGATGACCGGCCTGGTCGTGGTTGAAGCCCGACAAAACATGGATGAATACATCAACATCAACATCAGCGACACACCGGAAATGAAAGGTGTGTACTCCCGGGTCAAGCTCAAGAGCGAACTGCCGCGCCGGGAAATGCTGCTGATTGCCCTGATGTCATCTGAAAACCGGGCCGCCGCAAGCCTGGCCCACCACTATCCGGGTGGTTATGCCGCGTTCATTGCTGCAATGAACGCCAAGGCCCGGGCCTTGGGCATGACCAATACCCATTTCGTCGAACCGACAGGTCTCTCGCCGCGCAACGTTTCGACCGCTCGTGATTTGAGCAAACTGTTGATCGCCGCGCACAAGTACCCGCTGCTGACCGAGCTGAGTACAACCAAGGAAAAGACCGTTTCGTTTCGCAAACCGAACTACAGCCTGGGTTTCCGCAACACCGACCATTTGGTCCGCAAGCCGGACTGGGACATCCAGCTGACAAAAACCGGTTTCACCAACGAAGCAGGTCACTGCCTGGTGCTGGTGACCCGAATGAGCAACCGCCCGGTGGCCCTGGTGATCCTTGATGCCTATGGCAAGTACACCCACTTCGCCGATGCCACGCGCATGCGTAATTGGGTAGAGAGCGGAAAGAGCGCGGAGGTGCCTTCCGTGGCCTTGCAGTACAAGGCAGACAAGAACCTCAAGCAGCGCCAGAGCGGCGTGGTTGAAGCCTCGAAGTAACCTTGCTGCAAACCCATGAAAAAGCCCCGAACATCCGGGGCTTTTTTTCGTCGCAACGTCAGTCGTTGGGCAGCGGCATCTGGTCGTCATCCGGGATGCCGTCGCCAGCACTTGGATCCCTCCACCCCTTCGGCTTTCCAGTGGGCACCACCGTTGGCCGCGCCAGGGGATCCCTCAAAGGGCTGTCGGGGTCCATCACCGGATCGGTGCTTTGCTCGGGAGTCGTGGGGACGGTTTCCGGACGTTTGTCGTCGAAACTGGAATCGGTAGACATACACACCTCCATTGAACCTAAGGCTTCAGGTTGCCCAGTGGATCATAGGGCTTGGCCGGTGCCTTGGGGTTGTCACCCGGCTTCACGTCCCTCGGTGCCTTGGCGGGCCCGATCGGGTCGACCTGAGGATCGGCAAGGTCCGGAGAATCGGGATCGAAACCCAACTCATCGCCAGACGAATGTTCAGACGAGTGCGGACCGACGGGGGTTGTGGAATCAGCCATGGGAGCCTCCTGATCTTGGCCCGAAGTGATGTTGCGGGCCCTTTAGATCAGAGGCTGGCGGTGGACAATGGTGCCCGGCGGGTGACCAACGGACTTACTGGCTGGCCAAGGCTTTTTTCGCCCTGGCGGCGGCCTGCTCCTGACCGGCCTGGGCCAGATCGTTGGCGGCCTTGAGCCATCGCTGCTGATCGACCTGGGCCGGGATTTGCGTCGGTTTCTGGATCAGCACCGCCCAACCACCGGCGTCCTTGAACGCCGACTCGAAGGAGCTGAAGCTCATCAGTTCGCGGCGGTTCATCCCGGCACGCAGCAGCACGGTCTGCTTCTGACGGTTGTAGCCGGCCAGAATGGCGTATCGCGGTTCGGCCCACATGGCCGAGCCTTCGGTAAAGCGCACCATCACCGGATAACCGGCGGCGACTTGCGTCAACAACGCCGCCAGGTTGCTGTCGAGGGGATAAACGACCATCCCGTACTCCCGGGCCAGGTTCTGCATGTTCTGTTGTAATTGGGCTTCGCCCCCTGGCAAATGCAAGGGTTTGTCGAGCAGTCCCGGGGTAATCACGATGCCCTGCTGGGACAGCATGCTGGCCAGCACCTGCGGCCCGCTTTGATACGCATCGCCCCGGTAGAACCGGCCACTGAGCTCGACACGCTCGGGCAAGCGCTTGATCTCGGGCGCAACGCTCCCGGCACAGCCCGCCAGGCTTGCCACGCAACCAGCGATCAGCATGCTCGACAAAATTCGAGAAAATCCCCGCACCATCATCTCTCTCTTGTTCAGGTTCAGACGCCAGGCAATCCCATTCCCGGCTTGGTCGTCGATCATAGGTCGCCGCGCCGCTACGGTATAGCTCTAAACGGTAGTGGAGTGAATTCGATAGAGCGAACTGGTTGGTGACAGGCGACTTTCGGTCAATAGCCTGAAATGCAGCAACGGCTAGACTGTTCCCTGAAGAGACGACAGCGAAGCGTGAGTGCCCAAAGAAGGGCAAAGAGGAGGCACAGATGAGCCTGACCATGATCATTGTAATGTTGGTTTGCGGCTGGCTGGCGGTCGCCGCCGCCATGCTGTGGGGCGTGCTGCGCATTACTCGCCGCCACCATCACCCTGTCCGGCCGGCCCCTGCGCCTGAAGCAGACAAGACGCCGAACCAGCCCGCCAACGCTCACTGACCACACCTTTACCCCAAACCAACAAAAACGGCCGCCTGCACTCCTTCGAGTTCAGGCGGCCGTTTCCTTTAGCGTGGGTCAGGCCTCAGTGGCTGCCCGCTTCTCCCTGGACCGACGGGACATCATGTTCAACACCTCGATCGCAGCCGAGAATGCCATGGCCGCATAGACGTAACCTTTCGGTACATGGGCGCCAAAGCCTTCGGCAATCAGCGTCATGCCGATCATGATCAGGAAGCCCAGGGCCAGCATCACCACCGTCGGGTTGTCGTTGATGAACTTGGCCAGCGGATCAGCCGCCAGCAACATCACCAGTACCGACACCACCACCGCGATGACCATGATCGGCAAATGCTCGGTCATGCCGACAGCGGTAATGATGCTGTCGATGGAGAACACCATGTCCAGCATCAGGATCTGACCGATCGCGGCAGCGAAGCCCAGGGTCACGGTCGAGGTCGCCGACTTCGGATCTTCCGGCGCCGGGTCCATGCTGTGATGGATCTCGGTGGTCGCCTTCCACAACAGGAACAGGCCACCGGCAATCAGGATCATGTCTTTCCAGGAAAACGCGTGGCCCAGGATCTCGATCACCGGCGCAGTCAACTGCACGATGAACGCGATGGTGCTCAGCAAGCCCAGACGCAGGATCAACGCCATACCGATACCAATGCGCCGTGCGCGCTGGCGATTGTGCAAGGGCAACTTGTTGGTCAGGATCGAGATGAAGATCAGGTTATCGATGCCGAGCACGATCTCCATCACGATCAGGGTGGCAAGGGCGACCCAGGCGGTGGGGCTGGCGGCAAGTTGTAAAAGGTAGTCCATGGGTCAGTCCTGACTCGTTGTAATACGGTTTAGATTTCCTGGGAGGAAGATTCGGTTTTTTCCGATTCTTTTTCCGATGATTCTTTTTTGCTGATCAACCCGCTGGTGGCGTCACTGAGCGCTTGCTCGGCGGCCTTGTGGGTATCGTCAATCGCCTGTTTGGCGCTTTCGGCAGCCTTGCCCATCAATTGTTGCGCGCTTTTCTCGGCCTGGTCGCAACCGGCCAGTACCAGTAAAGACGTGATCAGCAGTGCCGTGGCTTTAAGCTTCATGATGCTTTCCTCGATAGAACGAACGGGACCTAAACGATGGCCCGTTGATAGCGATGCATTCTAGGGAAGCAAACACTTCAGGAAAATTCGTATTTTCAGCGGTTATACTTCGTTTTTTACGAAGTGTTAGAGATCATGCTCAACTATCGGCAATTGCATTACTTCTGGGTGGTGGCCAAGACCGGCAGCATCGTGCGCGCCTGCGAGCAGCTCAATCTCACGCCACAAACCATCAGCGGGCAGATTTCATTACTGGAACAGACTTTTGGCATCGAGTTGTTTCAGCGCGTGGGACGTCAACTCGAACTGACCGAGGCCGGCCGCCAGGCCCTGCCCTACGCCGAACAAATGTTTCAGCTGGGTGGCGAACTGGAACTGATGCTGCGGGCACAGCCCAATGAACAGCAGATCCTGTTTCGCGTCGGTGTGGCCGACGTAGTGCCCAAGTCCATTGTCTATCGCCTGATCGCACCGACCATGGAACTGAGCGAACCGCTGCGCATCACGTGCCGCGAAGACAAGCTTGAACGTTTGTTGGCCGACCTGGCGATCCAGCGCCTGGACCTGGTGATATCCGACAGCCCGATGCCGTCGCACCTGGACATCAAGGGCTACAGCCAGAAACTCGGTGAGTGCGGGATCAGCTTCTTCGCCACCCCTGAGCTGGCGGCCCGTTACGGTCGCGACTTTCCGCGCAATCTGCACGGTGCGCCGCTGCTGATTCCCGGCCCGGAAACCGTGGTGCGCAGCCGTTTGCAACGCTGGTTCGCCGAGCAGCAGATCCAGCCAAAAATTGTCGGAGAGTTCGACGACAGCGCCCTGATGCAGGCCTTCGGCCAATCCGGCAGCGGGATCTTCATCGGCCCGAGCGTGATTGCCGATGAAGTGCAACGCCAATATGGCGTGGAGGTGATTGGCCAGACCGACGCGGTGAGCGAGTCGTTCTATGCCATCTCAGTGGAACGCAAGGTCAAGCACCCCGGCATTGTCGCCATTACCGAAGGTGCCCGACGCGAGCTGTTTACAGCGCTGTGATTTCTTCGCGCGGCTTGAGGGTCATCAGGGCGATGGCCAGCAGGATCGACGCCAGAATGAAAGCGGCGGCTGCAAAGCCAAGGCCTTGCAGACCGACGCTGTCGATCACCCGACCACCGATCATCGCGCCCAAGCCAATACCGAGGTTGGCCCCGGCAATGTTCAGCGACGCGGCGAAGGCCGGCGCTTCGGGCGCTGCTTTCATCAGGCGCACATGGCTGACCAGGAACAACGCCGCCTGGGTCACACCCCAGATGCCCATCGCCGCCGCCAGACCGAGGGGCGAATGGATGTTCGGCACCAGCGCCACCAGGCCGGCAATCATGAATGCACAGAACATCATCGACGCCATCAGCGGATGACGATCCACCGCCCGGCCGCCCAGGGAGTTGCCGATCAACCCCACCGCGCCAAAGCCCATCAAGCACCAGCCGACCACGGTGCCGTTGAAGCCGGCCAGCCGCTCGAGAATGTCCGCCAGATAGGTGTAGGCGGTGAACATGCCGCTGAACACAATCACTGACAGCAGCACATGACCGAGCATAAGCGGGCTGCGCAGGATCTTGAACTGCGAGCGAAAGCTCACCTGATGCTGGTGCAGGTGGGTCCTGGGCAGATAGATAAACAGCAACAACGCCTTGGCAAAGGCGATGACCGCCAGAATCGCGAAGGCACTGCGCCAGCCGAACGCATCGGAAATCAGCGTGCCTACGGGAATGCCAAACACCGTGGCGCAGACGATGCCGAAGCCGATCTTGGCGATGGCGCGACCGGCGTAATCCGGCCCAACGATGTCCACCGCCGTTTCGCTGGCCAAGGCCCAGAACACCGGCAGCCCCAGCGCCGGGATCAAGCGGGCGAACGCCATCACCCAGATATTCGGCGCCAGCGCCGCGAGCGTGTTGGCCAGGCCAAACATGATCAGCACCGAGATGAACAGCTTGCGGCGCTCGAAACGGGCGAAATACGCCGTCAGGAACGGCCCGAACGCGGCCACGGTGAAGGCGAACAGGGTCACCAGCAGGCCGGCCTGCGGGATGCTGACCTCCAGATCCCGGGCGATGGCCGGCAACAGGCCAACGATGACGAATTCCGTGGTCAGCACCGTGAAACCGGCGGCAGACAACAGAAGAATGGGCAACAGCATGCAGAACTCCAGAAAACGACGACACCAGCGATAGCCCGAAGGCCCACTGGCAGACATGAAAATGAGGATGGCGAATCTTAACAGAGTGTTTTCGGATGCGGTTGCACGAACCTGCAATTCGCGTTGAATGCCAGGGTGGCAGTTCGTCACAGGTCTGAAAGATCGTTCCTGCGCTGTGATAAAGTCCGCGCCCTGTAAAACGTACACCCAGTGTTCGTCGGCCATTTTTGGCGTCGATGTCACGATCCTCTTCGGTTTCCTGCGGGCTGCATGCGCGGTGAAACCTTGCACTTATAAAAAATCAGAGATGCCGTTTTATGACTGCTTCATCCCCTTCTCTATTGCACCGCCTTAAACGCTTGAGCCTGGTCACACAGATCGTGATCGGCCTGATCGCCGGTATTGCCCTGGCGCTGATTGCCCCCGACATGGCGAAGTCCACGGCGTTCATCGGCAAAGTGTTTGTCTCGGCACTCAAAGCCGTCGCGCCGATTCTGGTGTTCGTGCTGGTCATGGCGTCGATTGCCAACCATAAGCACGGTCAGGAAACCCATATCCGGCCGATTCTGTTCCTGTATCTGCTGGGTACTTTCGCCGCGGCCGTGGTCGCGGTGGTTGCCAGCATGACGTTCCCGTCGAACCTGGTGCTGTCGACCCAGGACGTTGCGGTCACAGCGCCAGGCGGGATTGGCGAAGTGTTGCAAAGCCTGTTGCTGAGTGTGGTCGACAACCCGGTCAGTGCCTTGATGAACGCCAACTTCATCGGCATCCTGGCCTGGGCCATCGGTATGGGCATTGCCATTCGCCATGCTGGCAACACCACCCGTGAAGTACTGGGCGACCTGTCCAACGGTGTGACTGTGATCGTGCGAGTGGTGATTCGCTTCGCACCGCTAGGCATCTTCGGCCTGGTGGCCTCGACCCTGGCCACTTCCGGTTTCGGCGCCTTGATCGGTTACGCGCACCTGCTGGCCGTGCTGCTGGGCTGCATGCTGTTCGTGGCACTGGTGATGAACCCGCTCATCGTGTTCTGGAAGCTGCGCCGCAACCCATACCCGCTGGTGCTCACCTGCCTGCGCGAAAGTGGCATCACGGCGTTCTTCACCCGCAGCTCGGCAGCGAACATTCCGGTCAACCTGGAGTTGAGCAAGCGACTGGGCCTGCACGAAGACACCTACTCGGTATCGATCCCGCTGGGTGCGACCATCAACATGGCCGGCGCGGCAATCACCATCACCGTGCTGACCCTGGCGGCGGTGCACACCCTCGGTATCGCCGTGGACATCCCCACCGCGATCCTGTTGAGCGTTGTCGCGGCGATCTGCGCTTGCGGCGCCTCGGGTGTGGCCGGTGGTTCGCTGTTGCTGATTCCGCTGGCGTGCAGCCTGTTCGGCATCCCGAGCGAAATCGCCATGCAGGTGGTGGCGGTCGGTTTCATCATCGGCGTGTTGCAGGACTCGGCGGAAACCGCGCTGAACTCCTCCACCGACGTGCTGTTCACCGCGGCGGCCTGCCTGGGTGAAGAGCAGAAAGCCGAACGTCTGGCCTGACACTCACCCGCTGTAGGAGCGAGCTTGCTCGCGATGGACGTTAACGATAACGCTGGCAGCCTGACACCCCGCGGCGTTCTCTGGCTCATCGCGAGCAAGCTCGCTCCTACAAGTACCTGGCCGGTTTAGAACGCGCCCATGTAGTCGCGCTTGCCCACTTCCACGCCGTTGTGGCGCAGCAGTGCGTAAGTGGTGGTGACATGGAAGAAGAACTGCGGCAGGCCGTAGGTCAGCAGGTAGGACTGGCCGCTGAAGCGCTTCTCTTTAGGCGTGCCCGGACGGGTGACGATCTCGATGCCTTCCTTGCCGTTGATCTGCTCTGGCGTGAACTCGCCGATGTAGGCCAGAACCTTGGCGATCAGTGCTTGCAGCTCGGCGAAGGTGGTTTCAGTGTCGTCGTACTTCGGCAGTTCGACTTCGGCCAGACGCGAAGAAATGCCTTTGGCGAAATCAACGGCGATCTGCACCTGACGCACCAGCGGGAACATGTCCGGGAACAGGCGCGCTTGCAGGAAGGCGTTAGGGTCGATGTTTTTTTCGGTGGCGTGGGCTTCGGCCTTCTTCAGTACATCGCTCAGGGCGTTGAGCATTTGCTGGAAAACAGGGATGGAAGCGTCGTACAGGGAAATGGTCATGACAGGTCTCGTGTGGTGACTGGAGGGAAACGTCGGCCACCTGTAGGAGCGAGCTTGCTCGCGATGGACTCAAGCGCAACGCGTTTATCCAGAATCAACGCGTTATCGTTAACGTCCATCGCGAGCAGGCTCGCTCCCACAGGTGGTCGGTTTTGGAGCGTGGGCCGATTATAGCCATGCACGCCCCTCCCCGGACCGGACTTTTTTAGCTGCCGTAAACCTTCGCCGCCGGAACGGCCTGAGTCATCAGTTGCGCAATCGCCTCACCCATCTCGCCGACCGCCCAACGGCCCTGGCGATCCAGTTGCGGGCCACGACGCCAGCCGTCGGCAATGGACAACTTGCCGCCCTCGACTTCGAACATCTGCCCGGTCACCTCGGCGGAAGCCTCGGAGCCCAACCACACCACCAGCGGCGCGACGTTTTCCGGGGCGAAGTAATCGAAGCCCTCTTCAGGCTTTTTCATGGTGTCGGCGAACACTTGCTCGGTCATCCCGGTGCGCGCGGCCGGTGCCAGGGCGTTGGCGGTGATCCCGTAACGGCGCAGTTCAGCCGCCTGCACCAACGTCAGCGAGGCAATACCGCCCTTGGCCGCCGCGTAGTTGGACTGACCAATGGAACCCTGCAACCCGGCGCCGGAACTGGTGTTGATGATCCGCGCATCGACCTTGGCGCCGCCCTTGGCCTGCTCGCGCCAGTACTTCACGGCGTGGCTGGAAATGCAGAAGTGGCCCTTGAGGTGCACGGCCACCACGGCATCCCAGTCGGCTTCGCTGAGGCTGGCGAACATGCGGTCGCGGCAGATGCCGGCATTGTTGACCACCACGTTCAGGTCGCCGAAGGTTTCGATGGCCTGGCGCACGATCAGCCCCGCCGAGTCATAGCGGGTGATGTCGTCGCTGTTGGCCACGGCACTGCCGCCCTGGCCGAGGATTTCACCGACCACGGCCAGCGCCGCTTCGCGGTTGATGTCGTTGACCACCACTTTCGCGCCTTCGGCGGCGAAAGCCAGCGCGTAGGCGCGGCCCAGACCACCGCCGGCACCGGTGATGATCACCACGCGGTTTTCACAGGTTTTCATGTTCTACATCCTTCAAATTCATCACGGGTCGACACAATCCCCTGTAGGAGCGAGCCTGCTCGCGATGGTCGTTAACGAATACGCGGGGGTATCTGGATAACCGCGTCGTTCTTGAGTCCATCGCGAGCAGGCTCGCGCCCACAGGCTCGGTGTGCATCCTGGGTTACAAGCGTTCGATGATGGTCACGTTGGCCTGCCCGCCGCCTTCGCACATGGTCTGCATACCGAAGCGACCGCCGCTGCGTTCCAGTTCATGCAGCAAGGTGCACATCAAGCGGGTGCCGGTGGCGCCTAATGGGTGACCAAGGGCAATCGCGCCGCCGTTGACGTTGGTTTGTTCATGGGGATAACCAGTCTCTTTGAGCCAGGCCATGGCCACCGAGGCGAAGGCTTCATTGATCTCCACCCGGTCGATGTCTTCGAGCTTCATGCCGGCGCGCTTGAGTGCGTAAGCGGTAGCCGGGATCGGCGCGGTGAGCATCCAGATCGGGTCTTCGGCGCGCACGCTCAGGTGATGAATGCGTGCCCGTGGCGTCAGGCCGTAACGCTTGAGCGCCGCCTCCGAGACGATCAGCATCGCGCTGGCCGCGTCGCAGGTCTGGCTCGACACCGCGGCGGTCACCCGGTCACAGCCGAACAGGAATTCCAGCTCCGCCATTTTTTCCAGACTGGTCTGGCGCGGGGTTTCGTCATGCATCACTCCGGCCAGTGGCACGATCTCGCGGTTGAAACGGCCTTGCTCGATGGCCTGCAAGGCACGTCGATGGGACTCCAGCGAATAGGCTTCAAGCTGGGCCCGGGACAAGCCCCACTTTTCGGCAATCATCTGCGCCGAACGGAACTGGGTCGGCGGTTGCGCGCCATAGCGCCGCACCCAGCCTTCAGAACCGCTGAACGGATCGGTGAAGCCCAGGGGCTCGGCAGCGATCATCGCCGAGGAAATCGGGATCTGGGTCATGGTTTGTACACCACCGGCGACGACCACGTCCTGAGTGCCGCTCATCACCGCCTGGGCGGCGAAGTGCACCGCTTGCTGGGACGAACCGCACTGGCGATCGATGGTGGTGCCCGGCACCGCTTGCGACAGGCCGGCCGCCAGCCAACTGGTGCGGGCGATGTCACCGGCCAGCGGGCCGATGGTATCGACACAGCCGAAGATCACGTCGTCGTAATCCTCGTCGGGAATGGCGTTGCGCTCGACCAGCGCGCGCAACACATGGGCGCCCAGGTCGGCGGCGTGGATCTGGCTCAGACCACCCTTGCGCCGCCCGGTGGGCGTGCGCAGGGCGTCGACGATATAAGCTTCAGGCATGGTCTACCTCGGTGAAGAAATTGAAATCTGGTATTGAAAGTGCCGAAAATCCTGTGGGAGCGAGCCTGCTCGCGAAGGCGGTGTATCAGGCAACATGAATAGTGAATGTGCCGGCCTCTTCGCGAGCAGGCTCGCTCCCACAGGGATATAGTCACCCTTAATGACTGGTTAGAACGTACTACCCGCTCCCAGCGCGAGCTTGCCGTCAAACAGCGCCGCGCGAATTCGCCCTTTGTGATACCCGCGATCACCCCAGACCTTGTCCAGGGCCCAGGCGCGTTTCATGAACAGATGCAAGTCGACTTCCCAGGTGTAACCCATGGCGCCATGGGCCTGGATGCTGTTCTTCGCCGCGAGCATCGCCGCTTCCGCCGTCGCCAGCTTGGCGTGGGACACCAGCACGTCCTGCCCCGGCTGCTGCTCGGCCAGCGCATAAGCGGCGCGGTACAGCGGGCCTTTGGCGAACTCGATCTGCACCGCGACGTTGGCCATCAAGTGCTTGACCGCCTGGAACGAGCCCACCGGTTTACCGAACTGTTTGCGCTCGAAGGTGTAGTCCACCGCCAGGTCGACCATGCGTTTGGCCAGCCCGAGCAATTGCGCGGCACTGGCGAGGGCGCCACGGTTGAACGTGGCCGTCCACAAGCGTCGGCCCTGCTCACCGCAGGCAACGCAAGTGGCGGGAGTTGGCGTCCACTCGACCTGGAACAATTGACGGCTCGGATCGACCGACTCGTTGCGGGTCAGGCGCACGGCATCACGCTCCAGCGCATGCACCTCATCGCCATGGGCCAGCAACAGCAGATCGGCGACATGGGCATCGCTGACCAGCGGATTACCCGGCTCGGCAACCGCGAGACGCGCACGGCCCTCGGCCACTCGCGACAGCCATTTTTGTTTGAGTGGCGCGTGTTGCTCATCGAGAGCGGCGAGCATCGGTACGCCGATCAGCATGGTGTCCACCAGCGGTTCGGGCAGCCCGGCGTAACCGCATTCCTGGGCGATCAGCACGACGTCCAGCTCATTCATGCCCATGCCGTCCTGCGCCTCGGGCACGGTCAGGGCGGTCAGGCCCAGTTCCACCAATTGCGCCCAGAGCTGATCACTGCGCCCGCTGTCGCTCTGCCACAGTTCGCGGATGCGTTCCGGGGTGACTTCGTTGATCAGAAAGCTGCGGACGTTGTCCTGAAACAGCAGTTGGTCGCGGCTGAAACTAAAGTCCATGGTCTATTCCTCAGGCACGCGGCATGCCGAGCATGCGTTCGGCAATGATGTTGCGCTGGATCTCGTTGGTGCCGGCGTAGATCGGCCCGGCCTGGGCAAACAGGAAACCTTCCAGCCAATGGCCGACGTCACCAGCGGCCGGGGCTTGCGGCAGCAGTTCGCCGCGCAGGCCAAGAATGCTCATGGCGGTGTCGTGCATGCGCTGGTCGAGTTCGGACCAGAAGATCTTGTTGGTCGACGACTCCGGCCCGATCTTGCCGCCCTGCACCAGTTGCGAAGCGGTCATGTAGGTGCTCAGGGTGTAGGCCTCGGCATCGAGCCAGGCGCGCATCACCGCTTCAACGATGGCCGGGTCGCGGTCGGCCTGCTCACGATTGGCCAGGTACAACTGCACCAGGCGCTTGGCGGTTTCCTGGAAGCGCGCCGGAGAACGCAGCAACAAACCACGCTCGAACCCGGCAGTGGACATCGCCACGTGCCAGCCCATGCCTTCGCCACCGAGGGCGTTTTCCACCGGCACCTTGACGTCGTCGAAGAAAATTTCGGCGAAACCCGGCAAGCCGTTGAGCTGCGGAATCGGCCGCACGGTAATGCCCGGCGTGTCCAGCGGCAGCAGGATGAAGGTCAGCCCGTGGTGACGCTGGGACTGCGAGTCGGTCCGGAAAATGCCGAACGCCCAATCGGCCCACACCGCGCGGGTCGACCAGGTCTTCTGGCCGTTGATCACGTAGTGATCGCCCACCCGCTCTGCCTTGGAACGGATCGCCGCCATGTCGGAACCGGCGCCCGGCTCGGACCAGGCCTGGGCCCAGATGTCTTCGCCGGTGGCCATGCGCGGCAGAAAGCGTGCCTTTTGTTCAGCGCTGCCGTACTCCATCAGGGTCGGGCCGAGCAGGAAAATGCCGTTCTGGTTGACCCGTGCCGGCGCTCCGGAGCGGTAGTATTCCTCTTCGAAAATCAGCCACTCGATCAGGTCGCAGCCGCGCCCGCCAAGTTCGGTCGGCCAGGTGACCATGCCCCAACGGCCTTCATTGAGCCTGGCTTCCCAGGCGCGGTGCTCGGCAAAGCCCTGTTCGGTGTCGAACGATTGCAGCGGTTCACTCGGTACATTGGCCGCCAGCCAGGTCCGTGCCTCGGCACGAAAAGCCTGCTGGGCCGGGGTATAGGTCAGGTCCATGGATATGCCTTCAGCCGTTGAATCGGGCATCGCGTTTCTCGACGAACGAGTCGCGTGCTTCCTGAGAGTCCAGTGAGCGGTAGGCTTCGAGGGTGAAGCCCTGCTCCCAGCGGTATTTGTCTTCCAGATTGCCGTCTTCGATGCCGCTCAACGCCTCCTTGGCCAGGCTGATCATGCCGGGGCTCTTGGCGGCGATGGTGCGGGCGATCTGCAACGCGGCTTCACGCAGGTCTTCGCGCTTGACCACCCGCTCCACCGCACCCAGGCGGTAAGCCTCGGCGGCGTCGATGGCCTCGCCGGTGAAGTACATGTGGCGGACTTTCTGCACCGGGAACAGGCGCTGCAAATGCGCACCGCCGCCCATGGCCCCGCGATCCACTTCCGGCACGCCGAAGGTGGCGCACTCGGACGCGACAATGATGTCGGCGGCGCCGCAGATGCCGATGCCGCCGCCCAATACGAAGCCGTGCACGGCCACGATCACCGGTTTCGGGTTGCGGTGGATGGCCTTGAAGCTGTCGTAGTTGCCCTTGTTCACCGCGACGATCAGGTTGCCGTCGGCGGCCAGTTCCTTGATATCGACCCCGGCGCAGAAGCCGCGACCTTCGGCACGGATCACGATCACCCGCACCTCGCTGTTGCGGCCCAGGCCCTCGATCTCGCTGGCGATATCGGCCCAGCCCTGACTGCTGAAGGCATTGACCGGTGGCCGGTCGAACACCAATTCTGCAATGCCGCTATCAATACTCACGCTAAATGGTTTCATGCCTTTCCCCTTCACGACACACGGCGGCACAGCTCGCCCAGGCGCGTTTCGGCGTCGCGGACGATCTGTTCAATCAATTGGGCGCAGCTGGGCAAGCTGTCGATGGAGGCGGCGATCTGCCCGGCAGGCAACACGCCGGCAGCCGGCTGCCCGTCGACCATGGCTTTCTGGATCACCATCGGTGCGTTGGCGGCCATGATGCTTTGCGCGGCGGTCAACTCTCCGGCACCGCGCATCTTCAGCGCGCTGGTCAGCAGTTGGGTCAGGCTCATGCCGGTGTGGCGGCGGTAGGCCAGGCCACTTTGCAAGGCCAGCAACAGGTGCTTGAGGCCGCCGCTGTTTTCCAGCTGGTTGAGCAATTCGTTGCGGATCATCCGTTGCGGCATGCCGTCGATGGCGCGGCTGATGATGATCGCCGCCGGGTCCTTGACCGCCAGGTATCGGGCCAGGGTCGCCTGGGGCACCGGGCTGTCGGCGCACATCAGGAAACGCGTGCCCATGGCGATGCCTTCCGCGCCATAGGCCAAGGCCGAGACCAGCCCCTTGCCATCCTTGAAACCACCGGCCGCCACCACGGGCACCGACACGGCATTGACCACTTGATCGAGCAACAACGAAGTCGGCACGGACCCGGTGTGACCACCGCCCTCGCCGCCCTGCACGGTTACCGCATCGGCGCCCATTTCCACGGCTTTCTGCGCATGCTTGAGCGCGCCCACGGTAGGAATACACACCACCCCGGCATCCTTCAGGCGGCTGATCATTTGCTTGCCCGGCGAACGGCTGTAGCTGACCGCCCGGACTTGGTGGCGCAACACCAGCTCGACGATCTCGCCGGCATTGGCCTGGTACATGTGGAAGTTCACCCCGAACGGCTGATCGGTCAGGCGTCGGGTTTCGATAATCGCCGCTTCCATCTGCTGCGGTTCGATGGTCGCCCCGGCGAGAAAACCGAAGCCACCGGCATTGCCCGTGGCCGCCACCAGTTTCGGGTCGGCGACCCAGCCCATGGCGGTCTGGATGATCGGATAACGGCATCCGAGCAGTTGTGTTAAACGGGTATTCAACGAGATCGCCATGTTCACGCCTCGCCCGTTTTGCGCTGGGAACTGGCCATGGCCTTGGCGTCGTAGCCGCCGAGACGGTCGCCGGACACCAGTTCATTGTGGGCATGGGCGAAGTGATGCAGGCCGAACACCATGTCCATGGTCGCGCGCTTGCCCATCAGGTCTTCGGCGTTGTTCACCGCTTGCTTGCTCAGTTGCAGGCCCAGGCGCGGCATCTGGGCGATGCGCCCGGCGATGTCCAGGGTCTGTTGCTCCAGCTCGTCGCGAGCGACTACCCGGTTGAGCATGCCCATCTGATAGGCACGCGGTGCCGGCATGCGCTCGCCAAGGAACAGGAATTCCTTGGCGATACGCGGATTGAGTTCATGCACATGGGCGAAATACTCGACCCCGGGAATGCCCATGCGCACCACTGGATCGGCGAAGTAGGCATCCTCGCTGGCGACGATCAGGTCGCAGACCCAGGCCAGCATCAGCCCACCGGCAATGCACGCGCCCTGGACCATGGCGATGGTCGGCTTAGGGATTTCGCGCCAGCGGCGGCACATGCCCAGATAAACTTCATGCTCCCGGGCATAGAGAAACTCGCCGCCCGGTTTGTTTACATGGTCGTACCACAGGCTGACGCGGTCGAAGGTCTTGTCGACGTCGCGGCCCGGGGTGCCGATGTCATGCCCGGCGGAGAAATGCTTGCCGGCGCCACGCAGCACAATGACCTTCACTTCATCGTCATCGCAGGCCCGGCGAAACGCCGCGTCCAGCGCATAGGTCATCTGCGAGTTCTGCGCGTTGTGGAACTCGGGGCGGTTCATGGTGACCAGGGCCACCGCGCCACGCACCTCGTACAGCACCACCTCGGCCTGATTGTTATCGTTATCTTCAGCCATCACTTTTCTCCGCAACGCGTTGCTCAGCGTTGGCCTGGCGGGTTGTCTTTGAGTTGCAGGGCGCGCAGGTTGTGCGGGTCCAGACGCTGGATCAGCTGCAACTGCTCGGCCGTCGGTGCTGCCGTGATCGGGCAGTCGTCCGGCACGTGCAGTTCGAAGCCGGTGTTGTCCTGGACTTGCGCCGCCGTCACGCCGGGGTGCAGTGAGCGGATGCGCATCTGCCGCTGCGGGCCCTGGAAATCCAGGACGCAGAGGTCGGTGATGATCAGGCGGATATCGATGTCGTCCAGCGACCAGCCCCGAGCCAGGCGGGCCGGGTTGTAGCCGACCGAGGCGACCATATCGACCTCGCCTTCGACGAACACCCGACGGTTATGGCTCGGCACGCAAAACGAGTTGGCGTGGCTGATCGAGTTGCCGGGAAAACCGCGCACACCGAGCATCTGCGCCTTGGGTTTGGCGTAGTCGCCGATGCAGGAAATGTTGGCCTGACCGTAACGGTCGATCTGGGTCGGGCCGACCAGGGCATGGCGCTTGCCGCCCCAGACGTTGTCGAAAATCCGCGAGAAACCCATCCAGCTGTCGCGCTTGGGTTCATAGCCTTTGCGCGCGCCCAAGGGCACCGGCTCGGCAACCATGTAGGCTTCGGAATCGGTCATCAGCAGCTGCGGGTTGCTGGTCAGCATGGCCAAGGACGCGGCCAGACGCGGGATCACGCCGATGCCAGAGGCCAATACTTCGCCGTCTTCGCGCCAGGCTTCGCAGGCCGCGCAGATCATCAACTCAGCGAGGCTGTAATCAGTAGTGCTCATCGAAAGGCTCCTTAGAAAATCGGCAACGGCAGTTCACGGATCGCAGCCAGGCCGCCAACCTTTTCCAGATACTGTTCGTGGGTGCAGTCGACGTAGTCGCGGACATAGCCCTGCCAGCCATCGGCCGCCTGGACCGTGGCGTTGTAGGCCTTGAAGTGCGCGACATCGAAACCGTACAGCGGCGCGCAGGACGACGGATGCGCCCCGCCCGGCACGTGGGCCACGGCGGTGGTCAGGTTGCGTTCCCAGAACACTTGGTGGACGTGGGCACTGTCCTGATGGAAGTAGTCGCTGTCGACCAGCTCATCGCAGGTTACGTAGCTGTGGGTCGCGGCACGTACGAACAGGTCGTCCATGTAGTGATCCGGACCGCTGATCTGGCACACGCCGCGTTTGTCGGCGCGGTCGACATGCACCAGCGCCGCGTCGAGCTTGAGCGCCGGCATGGCCACCCAATCCTTGCCATCGGCGTACGGCGAGGCAATCAACTTGATCTGGCGGTTGTGGCGCAGCACGTCAGTGCCCAGGCCCACGGCGGTCGGAGTGAACGGCACATTCATCGCCGCCGCCCGCAGGCCGAGCAGCAGCATGCCTTCATCGATCTCCATCACTTCCAGCGCCGCTTCCTGGCGCACCTTGCGGAAGTACGGCTCCAGCGGAATGAAATCCAGGGACACGAAGGCGAATATCAGTTTCTTGATCTTGCCGGCGGCACAGAGCATGCCGACATCGGCACCACCGTAGGCGACCACGGTCAGGTCCTTGAGGTCCGAGCGCAGAATCTCGCGCACCAGCGCCATTGGCTTGCGACGCGGACCCCAGCCACCGATACCGATGGTCATGCCGTCACGCAGTTGGCCGACGATCTCGGCGGTGCTCATTTGCTTGTCCATCGTCTTGTTCCTCATTGGCGACCGACACTGAAGTCGTGGCCCCAGTGGCTGACCACGGTGCTTTCGAACGGCGTGTGGCGATCCCAGTCGACCACCAGGCCATCGCAGCCGTACTCCAGGTCAAACCCGGACGGGGTCTTGATATAGAAAGAAATCATCTGGTCGTTGGTGTGCTGGCCGAGGGTGGCCGACAGCTTCACGCCATTGGCGTGGACGCGATCCAGGGCGCGGCCGACTTCGTCCAGCGCGTTGACCTCGACCATCATGTGCACGCAACCGTGGGGCATCGGGCACTCGAAAATCGCCAGCGAGTGGTGGCGGCCGTTGTTGCAGTGCAGGAAGTGGATGCGTTTTTGCGGCTCGGCCGGGTCCGGGGTGAAGCGGACTTTCATCAGGTCCGACAGGCCGAAACCCATCACCTGTTCGTAGAAATCGCGGCAGCGTTCGAAGGCCGGGGCTGGCAATACAACGTGGCCCATGCCGAGGTCGTTGGTAACGAACCCTTTGACGCCAACCGGCGAAACGAAACGGGCGAAGTCCTGCAGCGGGCCCCAGAAAATTTCGTGGCGATTGCCATCCGGGTCGCTGAAGTGCACCAACTCCTGGACCTTGCGCAGCTCGGCCTCGGCCGCTGTGCCACGGGTCACTTGCACGTCGGCCTGTTGCAACTCGCTGACCGCCTGTTCCAGCGCCGCCTTGCCGGCCACTTCCCAGCCGCAGGCACCGAAGCTGTTTTCGGCATTCTTCTGCACGAGGATGCGGTAATGACGTTCGTCCATTTTCAGGTACAGACGCTCATCATCGCCGCTGACCATCATGCCCAACACCTGGCTTGCGTAGTGGCGCCATTGCGCCAGGTCGCTGGACAGCAGGGTGACGTAACCCAGACCACGGATATCCATGGATGCACTCCTCGTTTTTCTCAGGCGGTGTCGCCCTTCGGCTGGTGCCGGGGGAGACTTTATGTAGGGCCTATTCAAACGGGTTCGGCGAGGGGCAACATCGTCCAATGGGACTAGCGGAAATGATGGCTTTTGATGCAAAAAAACCTGTGGGAGCCAGCCTGCTGGCGATAGCGGTGTGTCAGGCAACATGGATGTTGAATGTCAGGCCGCTATCGCCAGCAGGCTAGCTCCCACAGGGGGCAGTGGTATGGCGGGTTTATGCGGCTGGTTCGATTTGGTCCAGCACGCGGTTTGCCGTGATTTCGGCCAGCATCACGCTGTTTGAAATGCCTGGCAGGACATTGCGCGATGAACCTTCCAGATGATCGACCAGGTAATGAACCATCACATCCACCGAGGCCAGCGTCTCGACCAGATAGACCACCAGGGTTTCGGTCGTGGCCCCGGGGTCGACGATGAACAGCGTACTGATTGTTCGAGGGGTGGCGCGGATGTCGGCGTTTGAGGGGATGCGCTCGGTTTCCGGCGGATTAGGTGAAGGTTTGACCATAGTTGAATGCTCCAAAATGTGGAGCCGTCACCTACTTGCGACTAAACAAGAGGGGTGGCAGCTGTACGCAGGTTAGTCGACCGGCGGAGCACGAAACCGGCGCGCCCGAAGGCGCCCTGCGCACAGCTACCATGAAGTGCAGGGCATGAAATGGCCTGACTGTTTGGGATGCAAATGCGCTTCGTGTCACAACGGGCGACTAAACCCGATCACTGATGAGCAGTGACGCGAATCAAGTTACCGAGGGGGTCCAGGGCGCACAAGCCGGCGGATTCTGGCGTACCTGTAGGCAACGACGCAAGGCGTTGTAGCTTTCATCAAGTAACACTGACAGCCGTTAAACAGGCGCTATCTATAGGCCAAAAACCTGTAGGAGCGAGCCTGCTCGCGATGGTCGTCAACGATAACGCTGGAAACCTGACACCCCGCGGCGCTCTCCGGTTCATCGCGAGCAGGCTCGCTCCTACAAGGGGTATGCGGTGTTCAATCTTATTCGGCAGGCATAAAAAAACGGGCCTTGGGGACCCGTTGGAAAGTGGGCCTGACGTCCATGCCAGGCCTGAAATGCGATCAAACTGTGGGAGCCAGCCTGCTGGCGATGGCGGTGTGTCAGACAACATGGATGTTGAATGTAAGACCGCTATCGCCAGCAGGCTGGCTCCCACAGGGGTTGCGAGGTTTGACCCGCATCAACCCTTACGGAAGTGCGGAATCACCTTCTCGCCAATGTTCTTCAAAGTCTCCAGCTGCGCCCACTGCGGCACGGTGCCCATCTGGCAGATGAACAGGATTTCGTCGGCGCCGGCATCGATCAAGCGCTGCACGTAGCCGATGCAATCCTCGACGGTGCCGTAAGCATGGTTCGGGTTCATCATGGCCATGGTCGGGTCGGAGAAGTCGACGCTGACTTCTTCCGAGGCAAAGCGCGACTTGATTACGCTCTGGCCGTTGCCGTCGACGAAGGTGTCGTCCTTCCACTTCTCCGGGTCCGGACGCTCGCCACCGCCGTACCAGTAGCCCAGGGATTCCATGAAGTAACGCTGGCCACGGATACCGATGCGGCGCGCTTCTTCGTTATCTTCCAGCACGATGGCCGGGCACAGCGCGGCGATGTGACGGTTAGGGCGGAAGCCCACTTGCTTCTTCTCGTCACGGTTGTCGTAGGCCGTGTGATACACCTCGACCTTCTTGGCGATCTCTTCCGGGCCACCGAAGCCCAGCACCAGCGCGCCCATGCCACGACCGCCGGCATTTTTCAGCGACTCGGTGTTGGTGCATGCCAGGTACATCGGCGGGTGCGGATCCTGGTACGGCTTTGGATGGATCGGGCGCTTGGGGATCTGCACGAAGTCGCCGTTGTGCTCGATCTCGTCCTGCACGAACATTTTCGGAATCAGGTACATCATCTCGTCGATCTGCGGCTGCAAGGTCGCCAGGTCGTAGCCGAAGGTGCCGGCTTCCTGCTGAGTGCCGCCCTTGCCCACGCCGAAGTGCACACGGCCCTTGGACAACAGGTCGAGGGTGGCGATGCGCTCGGCGACTTTCACCGGGTGGTTCATCGCCGGCGGCAGACAGACCACGCCGTGGCCGATGCCGATGCGTTCGGTTTTACCGGCCACGAACGCCAGCATGGTTTCCGGCGCGGACATGTGCGAGTAGTTGCTCAGCGCGGTGTGTTCCACGCACCAGAAGGTGTCGAAGCCGAGCTTGTCGGCGAGCACGGCCTGCTCGACGGTGTCTTCGAAAATCTTGCGGTCGCCTTCGCGGCTGGAGTCCACCGTCTGGGCTTCGTAAATCAGGGAAAATTTCATGGTTGATCCTTGTGCTTATTTGGATGCGCAGTCGGCGCCGTAGACCTTCGCCTTACCGCCAATGCTCGTGCATCGACGGGGCGCTCGAATCACGCAAACGGACTAGCTGATTCATGCGTAACTGTCAGAGGAAAAAGTCGCTGCTGTCCTGACCCATGCTGACCCCGCCGAGGTTCCAGGCGTACTTCGCCGGACTGTTGGCGACGTGGGCGCGACCGGTGTGAATGTCGCGGAACGCACGGTTGATCGGATGGCTGCGGAAGATCGTCGAAGCACCGCTGTTGAACATCAGGTCGCCCACAGTCTTGGCGCACTTATCGGCCACCAGTGCCGAGTCGTATCGCATCTTCACCCGCTCGGGCATGCTCAACGGCTCACCCTTCTGCGCGCGCTCCAGCATCAGGGCGAAGTTGCGATGCAGCACGGTCTTGCACTCGTCGACGCAGACCATGGCATTGGCCAACGCCGATTGCGCAGCCGGGTCCTGGACCATCTTGCGCCCGTCATTGACCCCGACCCGGGCACGGTTGTGCTCGACAAACTGATCCACCGCGCCTTGCAGGGCACCGATGGCCGACGACGAAACCGCACGCACGAAAATCTGCCCGAACGGCAGGCGGAACAACGGTGCGGTGTTCACCGCATTGCCCGGACTGTTCTGCATGAATCCGTCGAACGCGCGATGGGTGCGGTACTCGGGAACGAAGGCGTCTTCCACCAGAATGTCGTGGGAACCGGTGGCTTCCAGACCCATGACGTTCCAGTTGTCGAGGATCTGGTAGTCGCTGCGCGGCACCAGGAACGTCCGATAATCCGGCGCCCCGCCCGCCTCTGCCGGCGGCACCAGCGCACCGAGGAACACCCAGTCGCAATGCTTGCTGCCGGAAGAAAAGCCCCAGCGACCGCTCAACTTGAAGCCACCCTCGACCCGCTCGACCTTGCCCACCGGCATATAGGAAGAGGAGATCAACACGCTGGAGTCGCTACCCCAGACATCCTGGGCCGCGCGGTCGTCGAACAACGCCAGTTGCCAGTTGTGGATCGCCACCACCCCCAGCACCCAGGCCGAGGACATGCAGCCTTCGGCAAGGGTCATCTGTACGTCGAAGAAATCCTTGGGCTCCAGCTCATAGCCTTCCCAACGGGACGGTTGCAGGATGCGAAAGAACCCGGCGTCCTGGAAATCCTTCAGGGTTTCTTCAGGCAACTGCCCGGCTTGCGCGGCATTCAGGGCGCGTTCACGCAGGATCGGCACCAACTCGCGGGCACGTTGGCTCAGACGCTGGCGAATCAGGTCTTGGTTGAGCATTTTTATTGTTCTCCTTTGTTCACCCCATCCGCCGGGGCGCGCGTGCAACGGGGCGGGTGTAGCGCCCCTACACTGGCATTCAAACAATGCGCAACGCGGCGGGCATCCCTCAAACGGACCATGTGGTTTTGGGACAACAGTTACTTGGGGTACATCTGAAAGAGGTGTGTTGGTTGGCAGGCCGCCATCGCCAGCAGGCTGGCTCCCACAGGGATTAGCGTCGTACACAAAATCAGTGAACAACCACCAACCCTGTGGGAGCCAGCCTGCTGGCGATGGGGCCGGCACATTCAACATTGAAATGGCCTGATGCCTAGTCCCCTCGGACGATGTTTGCGCTAGACGTCAGCGCAAGAATCCATCGCACTCCCCAACCAACAAAAAGGCCCAGTGCGATGAACGACGTCAATCTCAAAGCCGACATGCTCCAGGCCATGCGCCGCCTGGCCAAGTCAGTCACCATTATCAGCACCAGCAACGGCACCGAACGCTTCGCCATGGCCGCCACGGCCGTTGACTCCCTGAGCACCGAGCCGCCATCGCTGCTGATCTGCGTCAACAAGACCGCCTCGCCCCACGCCGCACTGGCGACCGGCGCCGACTTCTGCGTCAACATCCTCGGCGTCGAACAACAAGACCTGGCCAACCTGTGCAGCGGTGCAATCAAAGGCGAAGCGCGCTTCGACCGTGGCAACTGGCTGACCAGCCCCGGCGGTATTCCTTACCTGGGTGATGCGCAGTCGGCAATCCTCTGCCGCCAGGACGGCCACTTCAGCTACGGCACCCACACCGTGTTCATCGGGCGCATCCTGCAGATCCACACCACCGCCGAAATCACCCCGCTGGTCTACCTCGACGGCAGCTACACCACCACCGCCAAACCCGCACCTTCTCTCGCTGCTGCTGGCTGAGGCCCGAACATGGACAGCCTGAACCGGTTGACGGCGTTGCGAGTGAACAGCGCCGACCAGTTGCCATGGGACGACCGCTGCGACTTGCTGATCGTCGGGTTTGGCGGTGCCGGCGCCTGTGCCGCCATCGAAGCCAGCGCTCGCGGCTTGTCGGTGCTCGCACTGGATCGCTTCGAAGGCGGCGGCGCCACGGCACTCAGCGGTGGCGTGGTGTATGCCGGCGGCGGTACGCCGTATCAGCGTCAGGCTGGCTACGAAGACAGCAGTGAAGCCATGTTCAATTACCTGCGTCAGGAAGTCGGGGAAGCCGTCAGCGGCGAAACCCTAAAGCACTTCTGCGACGGCAGCCGCGAGCAACTGGCCTGGCTGGAGCGACAAGGCGCGGCCTTCGAGGCCAGCGTGCCACCGCATAAAACCTCGTACCCGAGCGACCAGTACTATCTCTATTTCTCCGGCAACGAAGCCGTGCCGGCCTATGCCGCCAGCGCCAGGCCGGCGCCCCGTGGCCACCGCACCCAAGGCCCGGGTATGTCCGGCGCCAGCCTGTTCGCCCCGCTCAAGGCCAGCGCCTTGCGTCATGGCGCACGCCTGCGCAGCCAGTGCGAAGTGCGGCGACTGGTGCTCGACCTCGACGACAAGGTCATCGGCGTCGAAGCCTGGCAACTGCCGTCGGGCAGCCGCGCCGCCAAACAACATGCGCGCCTGTCGCGCTGGACCGCTGCCATTCATATGTACGCTCCGGCATTGGCCGACCGCTTGCGCGCCCGGCAGCGTCGCATCGAACAGAGCAGCGCCATTCGGCAATTGATTCGCGCCGAACAGGCAGTGCTGCTGAGCAGCGGCGGCTTTATCTTCAATCGCGATCTGGTGCGCCAACACGCGCCGCAATACCTGGCCGGCCTGCCGCTGGGCGCCACCGGGTGCAATGGCAGCGGCATCGCCCTGGGCCAGAGCGCCGGTGGCAGCGTGGCGCGGATGGACAAGGTCAGCGCCTGGCGTTTCATCAACCCGCCACTGGCCTGGGCCCGCGGGCTGATCGTCAATGCCCGCGGACAGCGTTACGCCAACGAAGAAATCTACGGCGCGACCCTCGGCCACGCCATGGTCGAAGAGCAGGATGGCCGAGCCATTCTGGTACTCAACCGTGAGCTGGTGCGCGAAGCGCTGCGCCAGGTCGGCCCGGGCAAAGTCTGGAATTTCCAGCGCCTGCCGGTGCTGCTCAATCTGCTGTTCAACGCCAAGCGCAGCAACAGCCTGGCCGGGTTGGCCAAACGCTGCAACCTGCCGCCGGAACTGCTGCGCCAAAGTGTCGAACGCTACTCCCGAGCAGCACGCGGTGAGGTCGCCGACGAGTTCGGCAAGTCCGCCGCGATGCTCGCCAACCTCGACCAGGGTCCGTGGTACGCCCTCGACCTGTCTTTCGACAGCAAGCTCTTCCCCTGCCCGGTCATCACCCTCGGCGGGCTGAAGGTCTGCGAGGCCAGCGGACAGGTGCTGGACCACGCCGGCCAGCCAATAAACGGTCTCTACAGCGCCGGCCGTAACGCTGTCGGTGTCGCGTCCAACCTTTATGTCTCCGGCCTGTCATTGGCCGACTGCATCTTTTCCGGTCGCCGGGCTGCCGCCCACGTGGCCGACCAATTCGCACTTCAAACCGCACGATCAGGAGAACAACAATGCAACGTGTAGAAGGCAAAGTCTGCATCATCACCGGCGCCGCCAGCGGCATCGGTCGCGAAGACGCCCTGCTGCTGGCCCGCGAAGGCGCCAAAGTGGTGCTGACCGATCTCAACGAAGAGGCTGGCCGTCAGGTTGCCGCCGAGATCGGCAGCAACGCGCTATTCATCCGCCACGACATCGCCAGCGAAAGCGATTGGCAACACGTGGTCAAGACCACCGTCGAACACTTCGGCCGTCTCGATGTATTGGTCAACAACGCCGCGATCCTGGCCCTGGGCAGCATCGAAGACACCACGCTGGAACTGTGGCAGAAAGTGCAGAAGATCAACGGCGAAGGCTACTTCCTCGGCTGCAAGTACGCGATCCAGGCCATGAAGGAAACCGGCGGCGGCTCGATCATCAACATGTCGTCGGTGGCGGCCTTGGGCGCAATGCCGATGTTCTGTGCCTACTCGGCGTCCAAAGGCGCAGTGGCGGCGATGACCCGCTCCATCGCCTTGCACTGCAAGCAACAGGGTTACCGCATCCGCTGCAACAGCGTGCACCCCGATGGCGTGAACACGCCGATGACCCAGGCCCTGGCCGGTGGTCAACCGATCCCGCAGGAAGCGCTGGACCAGGACCCGATGAACCGAATGGCCGCGCCACGGGACATTGCCAACGTGGTGCTGTTCCTCGCCGCCGACGAGTCGCGATTCGTCAACGGTGCCGAGATCCGCGTCGACAACGCCCAGCTGATCAGCGGGCTCTGAGGTCGAGGTGAACATGGGCACGCAACAACAGAACCTGACCCCGGCCGAACACACGACGGGAAGTGTCTCATTGCAAGTGTGCGCGGTGATCGACGAGACCGCCGATGCGCGCTCGCTGGTGCTGGACGTACCGCCAACCCTGCGTGAGCGCTTTCGCTACAAACCGGGCCAGTTCCTGAGTTTTCGCGTGCCCTTGGCCGGCAAACTGTTGACCCGTTGCTATTCCATGGCCAGCTCGCCCCTCGCGGACGCGCTGCCCAAGGTCACGGTGAAACGGGTCGACGGCGGCCGGGTGTCGAACTGGATGAACGAAGTGCAGGTCGGCGACTGGCTGGAAGTACTGCCACCGGCCGGGTTTTTCTGCCTGGACCCGCAGGCGGACACCGAAAAGCCCCTGGTCCTGTTCGGGGGCGGTTCGGGCATCACCCCGGTGTTCTCGATTCTCAAGTCGGTGCTGCACAGCAGTCGGCGGCCGATCAAGTTGATCTACGCCAACCGCGATGAAGCGTCGGTGATTTTCAAGGACGAGCTGTGCCGGTTGATCAAGGCGCATCCTGATCAACTGCACGTGGTGCACGTCCTCGATTCGGTGCAGGGTTTCCTGACGGACCATCAGGTCCGTCATCTGCTGCGCGGGTCGGCCGGCGGCGACTACTTCATCTGCGGGCCGGGACCGTTCATGGACACCGTGGAGCGCGCGCTGCTGGCACTGGGCGAAGCGGCCGAGCGGATCCATGTCGAACGTTTCGTCTCACCGCCGGACCCCGACGAACTATTGGCCGAAGAAGCCCTCGCCCGCGAGGCAGCGATGGGTTCGCAGTGCAAAGCGCTGATCGTCGAACTCGATGGCCAGCAACACGAAATTACCTGCCAGCCGGGCGACACCCTGCTGCAAAGTTGCAAGGCCGCCGGCCTGGATGTGCCGTCGTCCTGTGAAGAAGGTTTCTGCGGCGCGTGCATGTGCGTGGTCAAGGAAGGTGAGGTTCAGTTGGCGCGCAACGATGTGCTGACGCCCAAGGAACTGGCCGACGGCTGGACCCTGGCCTGCCAGAGCCGACCAACCGGCGCCAAGGTACACCTGAAATTCCCCGATTGAAGATACTAATCCCCCTGTAGGAGCGAGCCTGCTCGCGATGGACGTCAACGATAACGCGCCCTGTCTGAATGACCGCGGTGCCCGGGCGATTTTCGCGAGCAGGCTCGCTCCTACAGTTGAAATGTGCCGGTCTTGAGATCTGTTGCTTAGTCTCATTGGACGATCACCCAGGCCCGGTCAGCGGTTAGACTCGGCCACAGCATTAGCCCACAACAATAAAGAGGTGCAGTTATGGCTCGTTTGCAGAATAAGGTCGCGGTGGTCACCGGCGGCGCTTCGGGGATCGGTCTGGCCTGCGTGCGCCGTTTCGCGGCCGAAGGCGCGCAAGTGGTCGGGCTGGACATCGGCAGCGCACCGGCAGACTTTCCCGGCCTGTTCATGACCCTGGACGTGCGCGACGAAGCGCAGGTGCAGCAGGTCATGCAAGAAGTCATCAACCGCTTCGGACGCATCGACGTACTGGTCAATGCCGCTGGCGTCGCCGACCAGGGCAGCGTGACCCAGACCACCACCGCCAACTGGCAACGGGTAATGGACATCAACCTGACCGGCAGCATGCTCACCAGCAAGTACGCGCTGGCGTCGATGGTTGAACAACGCAATGGCTCGATCATCAACGTCGGTTCGATCTTCGGCCTGCAAGGCTGCGACGGCAACGTGGCCTACAACGTGTCCAAGGGCGGCATCAACCAACTGACCCGCTCGATGGCCATCGACTACGGCTACGCCAACGTGCGCGTCAACGGTTTGTGCCCGGGCCTGATCGAAACGCCGATGACCAGCATGGTCCGTGACAACGACGCGTTCCACGCCTTCTTCGCCTCGCAGCATATGCTCAGCCGCTCCGGGCAACCGGAAGAAGTGGCCAACGTCGCGCTGTTCCTGGCCTCCGACGAAGCGTCCTTTGTCAGCGGCCAGATGATCGCCGTGGACGGTGGTTTCTCCGCCGGTCGCCGTTTCGCCCCGCCCGCCCAGTAATTCGTTATCCGGCCGGGCGCCCTGCCCGGCCTACTCCCTTTTTCGCAACTGTCTTCTAACCGGGGAGGCCCCATGCCGCCTGTCGCCACCGCACTGACCATCGCTCAACTGTTCGCCAACGCTGCCCAGGCCTACGGCGATCGCCCGGCCATCGAGGACGCGGGCCACGTCATCAGCTACCGACAACTGGACCAACTGCGCCGCCAGGCTGCCCGCGCACTGCTGGCCCTCGACGTACAGGTCGGGGACCGCGTGGCGGTCTGGGCACCCAACGTGTGGGAATGGATTGTCGCCGCCGGTGCCCTGCAAAGTGTCGGCGCCGCCCTGGTGCCGCTCAATACCCGGATGAAAGGCAGCGAGGCCGGCTACATCCTGCGAGAAAGCGGCACCTGCGTACTGTTTGCCATCGGCGAGTTTCTTGGTGCGGACTATCCCGGCATGCTGGCGTCCGAGGATCTGCCTGAGCTGCACCACATCGTCAGCGTACGCGGTGCCAACTCAGGCACCCTGGCCTGGGAACGGTTTATGGACCTGGGGATCGACGTGCCGCACCTGGCCCTGCGTACCCGCGAACAGAGCGTTGGCCCGCAGGCCTTGTCCGACGTGCTGTTCACCTCCGGCACCACCGGCAAACCCAAAGGCGTGATGACCAGCCACGGCCAGAACCTGCGCATCGTGCGTGACTGGAGCGATATCGTCGGCTTGCGCGAGAGCGATCGCTACCTGATCGTCAATCCGTTCTTCCACTCCTTCGGCTACAAGGCCGGTTGGCTGGCGGCGTTGATGCGTGGCTGCACTCTGCTGCCGCAGCAAGTGTTCGACGTGCAGGCCGTGCTCGAATGCGTGCAACGGGAACGCATCACCGTGTTGCCCGGGCCACCGACGTTGTATCAGTCGTTGCTGGCCCATCCGCAGCGCAACGAATTCGACCTGAGTTCCTTGCGCGTGGCAGTGACCGGGGCGGCGGCGATTCCCGTGGAGATGATCCACCGCATGCGCGACGAACTGGGCTTCGCCACCATCGTCACCGCGTATGGCCTGACGGAAGTCTGCGGTTTCGCCACGATCTGCCGCGCCGGTGACTCTGCGGAACGGGTCGCCAACACCAGTGGCCGGGCGATGCCGGGAGTTGAAGTGCGTTGTGTCGGCAGCAGCGGTCGCAGCCAGCCGGCGAGCGTTCCCGGTGAAGTGCAGATTCGCGGCTACAACCTGATGCAGGGTTATCTGAACAACCCCGAAGCCAGCCAGGAAATTCTCGACGCCGACGGCTGGCTGCACACCGGCGACATCGGCATGCTCGACGAGCAGGGTTACCTGCGCATCACCGACCGCCTCAAGGACATGTTCATCACCGGCGGCTTCAATGTGTACCCGGCGGAGATCGAACAGTGCTTGCTGACCTATCCGGGCGTGGCCCAGGCAGCGGTGATCGGCATTCCCGATGAGCGCATGGGTGAAGTGGCGATGGCGTTCCTGCTGCCCGCACCAGGTGTGGAAATCGAACAGGCGCGGTTCCTCGCCTGGTGCCGCGAGCAGATGGCCAACTACAAGGTTCCGCGCCGGGTGCAGGTGCTGCAGAAGATGCCGATCAATGCGGCGGGCAAAGTGACCAAGAATGTGTTGCGCGAGTGGGCACTGCAGCCCGCAGACTAAACGCAATCCCTGTAGGAGCGAGCCTGCTCGCGATGGTGTGTCAGTCGACATCAATGCAACTGATAGACCATCGCGAGCAGGCTCGCTCCTACAATGTTCGAGGGTGTACACAGATTTCGCGTCCGACACAGATCAACTGTGGGATCGAGCTTGCTCGCGATAGCGTCAGGTCAGTCAACATAGATGTTGAATGTTCTGCCGTCATCGCGAGCAGGCTCGCTCCTACAGATTTTTGTGTATGACTGGACGGCTCAGACCACCCGCGCCGGATGCTGCTGGCGCGGGTTGCCGAGCATGGCGCGGTGGGACGGTGGCTGGCGGCCTTCGGCTTCACTGATGCCGTAGCCGGGGGCGATTTCGGCGGTGATCAGGGTCTGCCCGGACAACGCCATCAACTGTGGATCATTGAGCAAGGCATGAATCACCCGCCCGTTGAACTGTGGGGTTTCAGCGTGAGCCAGGAACGCCTGGTACTGCTCGCCATGCTGCTCGCCGGCAATCTTCGTGCGTTCGGTCAGTTGCGGGCCGAGCCACAGCGATAACGCCGCCACACCCTGCCCTTCGAAATCGATCGCCATGTCCGCCGCCAGCTTGTCGACCCCGGCCTTTTGCGCGCCGTACGCCGGGCCATGCATGTAGCACCCGGCACCGAATGACGAGGTAAAGCAAATCAGCCCCTGGGCACTTTTCAGCAACAACGGTGCCGCGTAGAAGCTGGCGATGTAAGCCGAGCGCAGACCGACGTCGAGAATGCGCACCAGCTCCAGCGGTTTGGCCCAGAACGGCCCCGGTTCGATCAACCGGTCATGGATGAACGCGGCGTTGTTGACCAGCAAATCCAGATGCCCGCTCTCTGCTTCAACGCGGGCAAACAGTGCCTGAACCTGCGCGTCATCGGCGTGGTCACAGACCACCGCGATACCGCGTCCACCGGCAGCGGTAACCGCAGCGGCGGTGTCCTGCAACGAGCCGCGCAAGGCATGCCCATACAAAATCGACCCGCCTTGCGCCGGAGCACGACCGGTGACATACACTGTCATGCCCGCCGCCCCGAGGGCCAGGGCAATGCCCTGCCCGACTCCGCGACTGGCGCCGGTCACTACGGCGACCTGTGGATGCTGGTTGTTCATTCGACACTCCCGAACAAGGTTTTCGCCGACGCGGTTTCGCTCTGGCGTTTGATGTGATTGGCGGCCAGGTAACCGAAAGTCATGGCCGGGCCGATGGTCGAACCGGCGCCCGGATAGGTGCGGCCCATCATTGAGGCGGCGCTGTTGCCGATGGCGTACAGGCCGTTGATCGGTTCGCCGTCTTCATGCAACACGCGGGCGTGCACGTCGGTCAGCAGGCCACCCTTGGTGCCGATGTCGCCGGCGTCGATGCGCACGGCATAGAACGGTCCCTTGAGCAAAGGCGCCAGGCACGGATTGGGTTGCACGTTCGGGTCGCCGTAGTAGCGGTCGAACAGTGATTCGCCCTTGTGGAAATCCTCGTCGACGCCCTGCACCGCCATGCCATTGAAGCGCTGCACGGTGCGCACCAGCCCGCCAGCGTCGACACCGATTTTCGTCGCCAGTTCTTCCAGGCTCGACGCCTTCTGGAAGTAGTCGCGCAAATGCTCGGGCAATTGCCAATCGCGCTGGGCATAGCCCGGCAGCAACGCACCGCACGGGTATTTGCGGCGGAACTCGGCGTCAAACACCATCCAGCACGGCACGCTCGCGGCACCTTCGCGGTTATTGGCGTACATCGCGTAAACGATATCGGTATAGGGCGCGGCTTCGTTGACGAAACGCTCCCCCGCCGCGTTGACCATCACGCACCCCGGTAACGTACGTTCAACGAACAAGGCGCGCTGTTTTTCTTCCCCGCGCACGTAAGTGGTCGGCGCCCACCAGCTGTGCTCCATCAACGCGGTTCGTGCGCCAATGGCCTGACCCGCGCGGATACCGTCGCCGGTATTGTTCGGCGGCGTGGCGCTCCAGTTCACCTGGGACGGCTGCGGCAGGTACTGCTCGCGCATCGCCTGGTTACGCTCGAAACCACCGGCGGCAATGATCACCCCGTAACGCGCCTTGACGTTGAGCAACTGACCGTTGCGATTGACCCGCGCCCCGCCGACCCGGTCATCAACCAGCAATAGTTCTTCGAGCGCACAGTTGAGCCACAGCGACTTGCCGCGATCGAGCAACGAACAGCGCAAGGCGCCGATCAAGGCATTGCCCAAAGTCAGGAAACGGTCGCGACGGGACAAGCGTCGGCCTTCGCGATCACGCCAGTAGCGCCACATCACCCGCAGGGTCAGGCGCAACCAGCCGGGCCCACGGCACAACAGCACTTGCGCCTCTTTCATGGTCATCGCCATGCGCCCCATCATCAGGGTGCCGGGGGACGGTGCGCGCATGCGCAGGAATTCTTCGCCGAGTTCGGCGGCATCGAACGGTTGCGGATCCATCGAGCGATAGCCCGGTTTGCCGCCCTCGACTTCCGGGTAGTAATCGGCGTAGCGCGGTTGCGCCTCGAAGCGCACACGGGTGTGTTGTTCCAGGTACTCGACCATCTCCCGACCGTGCTCGACATAGGCTTCGATGCGCCCGTCATCGATCTCGCCATGGGTCACGGCGCGGATGTAGGCAATCGCTTCGGCCGCCGAATCACTGCCGCCGATCGCATTGATCCGGTGGTTGTTGGGGATCCAGATGCCGCCGCCGGACACCGCCGAGGTACCGCCGTACTCGCCGCTCTTTTCGATCAGCAGCGCATTGAGGCCCAGGTCGTGGGCGCGCAGCGCAGCGGTCATGCCCCCGGCTCCCGAGCCAATCACCAACACATCACAGCACTCATCCCATTTGATCCCGGCAGCGTTCATGCGATCACCCTTGTTCAGCGCCCATCAGGCAGAAACCGCCACCGCCGGATCTTCGCCCGGTGCAGTCGGTCTCGGGATTGTTCGCCGCGCGCGCCGGGTGTTCATCGTCCGATAAGACTAAGGCCAGGCCTGGGGCCGCCCCGTACAAATCGCTTAGTCCGCTTGGACGATGTTGCGCGCAAGTCGTGACTCCATAGTCGCCCACAGCACCAATCACCCCCCTGAAATGCAGGTCGGGCAGGTCTGACCTGGGCCATGAGGACGACATGATAAAAACAATAATCGCCCCACCAACACAGCACCCTCGCACACAGCTTGTTCTATTGATGCTGGCTGGTGGACTTAGCGCTCACGTTAACGCCATGAGCTTTCAGCCAAGCGAAGACTTGAGCATCGACTGGGACACCACACTGACGTACAGCCTCGCCTGGCGGACCGAGTCTCGCGATCACAAATTGACTGCCAATGCCAACGGCAACGACGGCGACAACGCGTTCGACAAAGGCAGCCTGATCAACAACCGCAGTGGCTTTCTCACCGAAGCCAACATCAAGTGGCAGGACGACTACGGCGTGTTCGTCCGGGCGACGGGCTTCTACGACAACGTCTACGATCAGGACAACGACAACACCACCGGCACTTCCAACTGCTTCGCCGGCGGCCATTGCAGCAAGCCTGACCGCTTCTCCCAGGACACCATCGACCAGCACCGCAATGAACTGCGCATGCTCGATTACTACGCCTATGGCACCTGGGACCTGGGCGGCCATGCCTTCAACGCGCGCCTGGGCAACCAGGTGGTGAGCTGGGGTGAAAGCCTGTTCTATCCGGGCATTTCCGCGGCCCAGAGCCCGGTGGACGCGACCAAGGCGACCACCCCGGGCGTCGAGGTCAAGGAAATCCTGCTGCCGGTCGGCCAGCTGTTCACCCAGTTCGCCCTGACCGAAAGCCTGGATATCCAGGCCTACTACCAATACAAGTGGGAAAAGACCGAGCTGTTCGGCGTGGGTAGCTACTTCTCCACCACCGACTTCATCGACGAGGGCGGTTTCAACGACGCCTCCGGTTTTGTCACCCGTCTGAAGGACGACAAGCCGAGCGACAGCGGCCAGTACGGTGTGGCCTTCACCTACGCCGCCGAGTCGCTGAACAACACCGAGTTCGGCCTCTTCTATTCGCGCTATCACGACAAGACGCCGTCGCTGGATTTCGCGACGAACCTGGGCCGCTACCAGGTGCGCTACTTCGACAACATCGACCTGTTTGGCGCGAGCTTCGCCACCGTGCTGGGCGACGTCAGTTGGGCCGGTGAAGTCAGCTACCGCGACGGCACGCCGGTGATGGTCGACAACGGTTTCTCCAGCCCCGTGCGTGGCAAGACCGTGCAAGCGCAAACGTCGATGATCTACGTGCTCGGCCCGACCGCCTTCGCCGACAACACCAGCCTGACCGGCGAGCTGGTCTACAACACCGTGGTCAGCAACGACAAGTCGCAGCCGGTGACCCTGGCGCCGGGCTTCGCGCTGCCGGGAACCGACAGCCTGGTCTACGACCGCGATGCCTGGGGCTACACGGTGCAGGCGAACTTTGACTACAACGACGTGTTCAGCGGATGGGACATGTCGGTGCCTGTCACCTTCAGCGCCGCCGCTCACGGCGACAGCTCGATGGTCGGCTCTATCAACGCCGGCCAGAACGATAACCGCGCCAGCATCGGCAGCTCGTGGCGCTACCTGGGCAACTTCACCGTCGAGGCCCGTTACAACGCCTACCTCGGCAGCGCCAACAACAGCCCGTTGGCCGACCGCGACAACGTCGCGCTCAACTTCAAGTACCGGTTCTGATTCCCCTGTCGGAGGAGCACAGCATGTCCAGATTCACCCAAACCTTACTGAGCACGGCATTGACCGTCGGCCTGCTCGGCAGTGGCCTGGCCTACGCCAAGGTCAGCCCCGAAGAAGCCGCCCGCCTGGGCCAGGACCTGACCCCGATGGGCGCGGAAAAAGCCGGCAACGCCGACGGCAGCATCCCGGCCTGGTCCGGCAAATGGCTCGGCCTGCCGCCAGGCCTCAAGTTTGACGGCCCCGGTACGCCATACCCGGACCCCTATGCCGCGGAAAAACCGTTGTTCGTGATCGACTCGAAGAACATGGACAAGTACGCCGAGAACCTCACCGACGGCCAGAAAGCGTTGCTCAAGCGCTACCCTGACACCTTCAAGATCCCGGTGTACCCGAGCCACCGCGACTTCCGCGTTGACCCGAAACTGGTCGAGGCGGTCAAGCACAACGCCGTCAACGCCGAGCTGGCCAACGACAACAACGACACGAAAAACGCCTGGGCCGGTTCACCGTTCCCGATTCCCAAGAACGGCAGCGAGTTGATGTTCAACCACACCCTCGCCGGCCGCGCCGCCGCCGAAGAGGCCAACTACCGGCAGGCCGTGGTGTACTCCAACAAGGAGCGGGTACTCGAAGAGGTCAACTACAAGATCTTCTCGATCTGGTCCAACCCGGACCGAACCCTGGAGACATCCAACGGCATTCTCACCAACTTCCTGATCACCACGCTGGAACCGGTGCGCAAGAAAGGCGAGATCGTCGTCGGTCACGAGTTCATCAACCCGACCGCCTCCCCGCGTCAGGCCTGGCAGTACAGCCCCGGTCAGCGCCGGGTGCGTCGCGCGCCGACCGTGGGCTACGACTCGCCGACCGGCGCCGGCGGTTTCCGCGTGTACGACGAAGACCGTTTGTTCAACGGTGCCCCGGACCGCTACAACTGGACCATCGTCGGCAAAAAGGAAATCTACATTCCTTATCACAACTACAAGATCGATGATCCGAGCGTAAGCACCGATCAGATTCTGGCCACCACCGGCCATATCGATCCGCAGTACATGCGCTATGAAAAACACCGCGTCTGGGTGCTGCAAGCCACCCTCAAGGAAGGCGCCCGCCACGTGTACGCCAAGCGTGTGATGTACCTGGACGAGGACACCTGGGCCGCGACCCTGGCCGACAACTACGACAGTCGCGGCCAACTCTGGCGCACCAACATGCAGACATCGATCTACGCCTACGAGATGCAGCGTTACCACGCTCGCCTCGGGGTCTATCACGACCTGATCGCCGGTTCGTATCTGGTGGACCGGATGCTGATCGATCAGAAACCGGCGAAGCTCAACGCCACCGCCTTCACCGAAGACGAGTTCACCCCTGGCAACCTGCGCAAACTCGGCACCCGCTAAAACCTCAGCGCCCCGACCGATTCATTCGGTCGGGGCGTTATGCTTTTCCAAATCTGTAGATTTCACGGAAGACTGCCCATGAACAAACTCCTCACCGGCGTCATCGCCATGGCCAGCGTTGGCCTGTCGATGCACGCCAATGCCCTGAACATCCTGCTGACCAACGACGACGGTTGCCGTGCACCCGGCATCGATGCGATGTACCGCGCCCTGACTGCTGCCGGGCATAAAGTCACCCTGGTCGGTCCGTTGAACGACAGCAGCGGCATCAGCGCCGCCAGCGTGGTCGTACCTGGCCAGGCCCTGGCGGTGACCGAACTGGCGCCGGGCAAATTTTGCGTCGGGCCACCGCAGGGCTACACCCCGCCAGCCGGCAAGACGTCCGCCATCGGCACGCCGGTGGATGCAGTCAACGTCGGCCTCGATGTGATCCTCAAGGATTCGCCGCCGGACCTGGTGGTATCGGGCAGCAACTTTGGCGAAAACGTCGGCCCGCTGACGCAGATGTCGGGCACCCTCAACGCCGCCGTTCGTGCCATGTTCAAAGGGGTTCCAGCCGTGGCGGTGTCAACGGCCATCGACATGGACCTGATCATCCGCGACCAGCAGGCCGGCTACCGCAAGACTCTTGGCGCCATGGACGACACGGCGCGCTTTGCCGTGAAGGTGATCGAACAGGCGAGCCTGACCGGCGCCGAAGCCAGACAGGCCTGCGCCAAAAGCAAACACTCGTGTGAGCTGAACGTGCTCGGCCTGCCAGGCGTCAACGGCCTGAACCTCAACTACCCGCCCCTGAAACCCGATGAAGTCAAAGGCGTGAGCTTTGCGCCGATCGGCAACTGGGATCGGGTGAACTTCACCTCACAGCGCGGCGCCGACGGCGTGGTCCACGTCAACCTGGCCCCACCGTCGACACCGACCGAAGTCCAGCAAAAGGCCGATGCCTATCAACTGTGGCAAGGCCACGCGGTCATCACCGTGATCGACGGCAACATGACCGCGCCGCAGGCAGTGCAGGATCAGGCGAAGGAGATGTTGCAAGGCATCAAGCCTTAAACCGACGCATATCGACCGGCAAGTTCAACTCGACGTCTCTTGTTTCTGAATGACTCGTAGGACATTTCCTGTTCGTACCCGGACACCTTGAATTCCGTCGCTGCCCCGTTAGTTTGCGCTAGCCCGGCTCACACCCGAGCCAGTGCAAACCATCGAGCAGCAGCGCCTCCCTCACCGGGGGTGCCAAGGACACGGAGTTCGAATCATGGCTGAAGGATATTTTATTTGTCTGGGCGACTGGACCAGCTGCGGTGGCAAGGTGCTGGACGCCAAAGCAGACGTCGCGATGTTCGACGTCGCCCTTGCGTGTGAGGGCGATCCGGTTTCCTGTGGCGCGAACAACAATATTTACGTGATCCTCGGCGGTGTCCCGAGTATCGACAGCGACGGAAGACTGGTGGCCGGTACTCTGGACAGCTACAGCAGTTGCCCCTGCAGCGCCAGGCTGATCCCTTCGATACTCGATACCACTTATGAGTCCAGCGATGACGCTGAGGCACTGACTTCCAAAACAGTCGCACAGCCGGCAACTTACGCTCCTGCCTATTATTCAACGACCGCACGGGCACCGGTCTCCCCAAAACCGCCATCGGGATGGGTGCAGAAACAGCCGACACCCAACAAAATCGGCATTGCACTGCGCATCGGCGTGTTTTTCGACGGTACTGGAAACAATGCCGACAACACCGCACTCGGGCTGGCTTGCGGGGCCCACCATGCCATCCTGCCTGAAGATCTGGAGGCCAGTTGCAAGCCGTATATGAGTGATCCGGGGAGTAGTTATGGGAATGATGTGACCAATGTGGCAAAACTCTGGGACCGCTACCTTGAGTCGAATGAGCTCCAGGATGATGCACGGAGCAGGTCGGTACAGCGCAAGCTTTATGTGGAGGGTATCGGTACGCGGGCCGGTGAAAAGGACAGCCTGATGGGTTCCGGAACAGGGCGAGGTGAGACTGGTGTTATTGGGCGAGTTCAGCAGTCGTTCGGATTTATCAGTACCTTTATCGATGAGGTTGTCAGGGAAAACCCGGACGGCGAAATCACCTCACTGACCTTCGACACTTTCGGCTTCAGTCGCGGTGCAGCCGCCGCCCGTCACTTCGCCAACGAGGTGGCGCTGGGCAGTCAGGGACTGCTGCAAAGGGTTCTGATCAACAATGCACAGGGCTTCAGTCGCCAGTTCCTGGGGCAGTATCACCGCGACATCCATATGGGTTTTATCGGCCTGTTTGACACCGTCGCCTCCATTGCCGGTATCAGCAACCTGGGCAATGTCCAGAGTTCGGTCGCTCCGGGTTTGCGCCTGCATCTGCCCCGCTCCCTGTTTTTCGATGTTGTACATCTGGTAGCCCGCGATGAGCATCGCGCCAATTTCCCCTTGAGCCGGGTCGCACCCGATCATCCAGAAATTGCCTTGCCCGGGGTGCATTCGGACATCGGTGGCGGCTACCTCGCCGAAGCCCAGGAACGCGTACTCGTTGGCCCGATGCAGGGTTTGACCGTAGCCCAGGGCACGGATGTCAGGAGCACGTCGATCTACCGTGTTGCGCGGCAGCACAGGGCCAACATGATCGCCCAGGGTTGGCCGGCCGACATGCTGGAAATTGTCACCCCCGAGCCAAGGCTGCTGCCCCCCGACCTGCAGGACCGTGCAAGCGCGCGGGAGCAACGGGTTTACGCTGGCTTGCAACTTACGCGCTCGGTCCGGGGCGAGCTGTCGCGTGTGTATTTACGAGTAATGCATGCGCTGGCAAAAAATACAGGTGTGCATTTCAAGGACTTCCCCGACACACCGGATTATCACATTCCACCGGAGCTACAACCGCTTTGTGACCGGTTTGTAGCGGGTGACTATCGACTCACTGCAGCCGAGGAAACGATGCTCAAGCGTCGCTACATCCACACATCGGCACACTGGAATCACCCGCTGGATAAAACCGGGCAACGCGAAGCCAGGCTTCTGTACATCAATGCGCCCACCGCCGATGCCGTACGTGTGCAGCACCCTCACGCACCACGCGGAGGTCAGGGATGATGAAAAAATGGATGACCCTCACGGGCCTTTTATTCCTCGGCGGCTGCCAGGCCACCGATCCGTTGTCAGCTGAACACGACCCGCACTCGCCTTGGTGGAGCATTGATTTTCAAGGGCCGTCGTACATGCTCGGCTGGGTCGAAAACAGTACTGCAGAAGATATAAACGGCAAATTCTTCAACAATCATATGGGAGGAGTAATCGGGACTGACACCGCATTGGAGGGCTCGGAGGCCGCTCGTGGCTGGCACCGGGCCGGAGGTAATGTCAGGCCCGTGACCGGCGCCGCACTGCCCAAGCGCATCTTTGTCCGCTGGCAATCGGTCGTCGAACCCCAAACCTACAAGGTCTGGGTCGACATCCCCGAGCAAGCACGCGAGATCATGCGCACATCCATCAGTCGACGCTGCCCGGACACCCTTCGATCTCCCTACCGGGCCTCGCTGACTCTGGGCCTGGCCCCGGGCGGCGTGGTGCAGGTATGGGTGCGTGACAGCTGTCATGACGCAATCAAGGTCGCCCGGGCTCAGGCCGAGGTCGAGCCCTTGGGTCCGCATCTGGGTAAGTCCAATGGACACTACTACCCACAATCCGAGAAATCGAAGCGCTACATCGAACGCTACGGCATCCCCTATGGCAGTTGGTAACCCTCCACTGCCACTCCGAGGCCAAGGATGATGAAAAGATTGATGGCCCTCATGGGCCTTTTACTCTTCGGCGGCTGCCAGGCCACCGACCCGCTGTCAGCTGAGCGCGACCCACACTCGCCCTGGTGGAGCATCGCATTTCAGGGGCCGTCATACATGCTTGGGGAGGTTGAGTTGCGTATTGTCGAAGATATCAACGGTCAATTCTTCCGTCGCCCCGGGGGAGGTTCCATAGGGACCGCTACTCCTGAAGACGGTACCGAATCCGCTCACGGTTGGCCGAGAGTGATTGCAGGAAGCGTCATGCCCGTGACCGGTGCCGCACTGCCCAAGCGCATCTTTGTCCGCTGGCAATCGGTCGTCGAACCCCAAACCTACAAGGTCTGGGTCGACATCCCCGAGCAAGCGCGCGAGATCATGCGCACATCCATCAGTCGACGCTGCCCGGACACCCTTCGATCTCGCTACTACGCCTCGCTGATTCTGGGCCTGGCCCCGGGCGGCGTGGTGCAGGTATGGGTGCGCGATAGCTGTCATGACGCAATCAAGGTCGCCCGGGCTCAAGCCGAAATCGAGCCCTTGGGGCCGAGCCAAGGCAAGAATGAAGGCCGGTACGCCTACACTCTCGACGAGAAAGTTCAGCGCTACATCGAACGCTACGGCATCCCCTATGGCAGTTGGTAACCCTCCACTGCCACTCCGAAGCCAGGGATGATGAAAAGTCTGGCAGACGACGCCCGGCGCACGCCCTCTCCCACCGGTTTATGGGCTTGCATTAGCCTATCGGTTGAAACGGCACGAATTCCGTCACTTCCAGGTCGAACCCGGACACGGCCTTGTACGGTACCGGCGAGCTCATCAGGCGCATTTTGCGTACATTCTGGTCGCGCAGGATCTGTGCGCCGATGCCCAGGGTCCGTTGTGGAAACTGCGGTGTGCGCTGCTTGCCGCCACTGCGCTGGCGCAACTGTTCAAGCACACCGTCGGCGCTTTCCTTTTGGGCCAGTAACACCAGTACGCCGTTACCGGCGGCGGCGATGCTCGCCAGTGAGCGATCCAGGCTCCACTGCTGCGCCCCGCTCTCGCTTTCACACCCCAGCACATCGCGCAGCGTCTCGATGCCTTGTACCCGCACCAGCACCGGTTGCGTGCTGTCGATCCGGCCCTTGACCAGCGCCAGGTGCAGCGCGCCCTGGTAGGTGTCCTGATAGGTCGTCACGCGGAACTCGCCGTGGCGGGTATGCAAGGGATATTCGCCGCCGCGCTCGATCGTGCCTTCATGCAGGATGCGGTAGTGAATCAGGTCGGCGATGGTGCCGATGCGCAGGCCATGCCGATGGGCAAATTCATGCAGCTCGGCACCACGGGCCAGTTCGCCGTCCTCGTTGAGAATGCCCACCAGGGTTGCCGCCGGTTGCAGTCCCGCCAGGCGCGTCAGGTCGCACGCGGCCTCGACATGTCCGGCCCGCTGCATCACGCCACCGGGCAAGGCCTGCACCGGGAAGATATGCCCCGGCTGCACCAGGTCCGTCGGGCCGCTGGCCGGGTCGACCGCGACCTGGATCGAACGCGCCCGGTCCGCCGCCGAGATACCCGTGGACACCCCGGTGGCGGCTTCGATCGAGCGGGTAAAACCCACGCCATGTTGCGCCCGGGAGTTGGGCACCATCAGGTCCAGGCCCAGCGCACGGCAGCGCTGCTCGGTCAGGGCCAGGCAAATCAGCCCGCGCGCCTGCACCGCCATGAAGGTGACGGCCTCGGCCCCGGCCCGTTCGGCGGCCATCAGCAATGAGCCTTCGCCGTTGTGTTCGTCGTCGGTGATCACCACCATCTGACCTGCACCAATGGCCTCGATCAGTTGCGGTACCGTGTTGAAAGCCAGGCCGCTCATTTGAGCGCCCCGCGCAGGTCGGTCGCCGCATCGGACAAGGCGCGTGCCGCCCCTTCGACAAATGCAGCCATGCTGATAAAACCGTGGATCATGCCGTCACAACGCTGTACCCGCACAGGCACACCGGCCTCGCGCAAGCACTCGGCCATTGCCTCGCCTTCATCACGCAACGGGTCGAATTCGGCGGTGATCAGGGTCGTTGGCGGCAATCCCGCCAAGCTCTCGGCGCGCAGTGGCGAGGCCAAAGGATCATCCGCCTGCCCGACGTCTTGCAGATATTGCTGCCAGAACCAGCGCATCATCCCGGCGGAAAGCAGATAGCTTTCGGCAAAGTCTTCGAAGGACTGAGAGTCGCAACCTGCGTCGGTAACGGGATAGAACAGACACTGATAGCTGATTTTCGGCCCCCGGCGCTGTACCGCCAACTGACTGACCGCCAACGCCAGATTGCCCCCGGCGCTGTCCCCGGCCACGGCCAGTCGACTGCCATCGACCCCAAGTTCGGCGGCATGTTCGACCAGCCAGCAGGTGGCCGCATAACAATCGAGGGGCGCCGCCGGGAACGGGTTTTCGGGGGCCAGTCGGTAGGCAACGGACACCACCACCGCCTCGGTCTGGCGGGCCAGCGAGCGGCAGAGATTGTCGTGGGTATCGAGATTGCCCATGACAAATCCGCCGCCATGGAAAAACACCAGCAATGGCAGATCAGGTTGTTCCGATGGCCGGTACAGGCGTGCGTCCAGTTCACCGTCCGCGCCGGCCACCCGCAGGTTGCGCACCTCGCTCATCGGTTCGCCGGGGATCGCCGGCAGCAGGTTGTCGGAGAACTGCCGGTACTGAGCCGCATCGACCAGACTGAAATCGGGCTCCGGGATGTCGCGAAACTGCTGGAGAACCCCAGCGATCTGCTTATCGAGCGGCATGGGCATCGTCCTCTATATCGGCCATTTGAAACTGCGGATTGGTCTCGCCCAGGATGCTTTGCACACGGCGCTCCAGAGCCGGCTTGAAACCCTTGTGGGGCAGGATCCAGAAACGCTTTTGCGCGACGGCGGCGAACACCTGCGCGGCCAGCTCCGCCGGGGTCATGCCCTGGCGAATGGTGCTGTCGAGCAGTTGACTGAAGTCGGATCCGGCAGTGTCCACCACCTGGTTCGAGGCCATGATTTCACTGGCCACCGGCCCCGGGCACAGCACCGACACCGACACCGGCGCACCGATCATTGCCAGTTCGTAATGCAGGGTTTCCGAGAGCGCGACCACAGCCTGCTTGGTCACGTTGTACGGTGCCATCAGCGGACTGCTGACCAGCCCGGCAAGGGACGCCGTGTTGATCACATGGGCCGCCCGGCCCTGGCTGAGCAACAGCGGCACAAAACTGCGAATGCCGTTGATCACGCCATTGAGGTTGACGTCGAGCATGCGCTGCCATTGCGCTTCGGTGATTTCCCAGCTGAAACCGGTCTGCATCACCCCGGCATTGTTGAACAGCAGGTCGACCCCGCCAAAGTGCTCGACAGCCCGATCACGCAAGCGCTCGACCTGCTTCGCATCACCGACATCGGTGACGCAGGCAATCGCTTGCACACCGCAAACCTTCAATTCGTCGCACAGGGCTTGCAGGCCCGCTGCATCCCGATCCGCCAGCACCAGGCGCATGCCCAGCGTCGCCGCGTGTTCGGCCAGGCCGCGGCCAATACCACTGGCGGCCCCGGTAATCACCGCTACCGGCCCTTGTTCATTACTCATCGCCAACTCCTGCCATGGGTCCAATGGCACCAGTAGAGCGGGCCTACTTAACGCAGCCATCGTCCATTCAGACGATGCCCGCTTTTACAGGGGCGGCAGAATCCGTTACATGCGCCAACCCCGTGATCCCTTGGGAGAATAATAAGATGAGTACCCTGCACCGCATCGAAGCCAAACTGCTGGAAGACCGCTACGCCCGCGGCTGGCATTGCCTGGGCCTGGCCGCGCAATACCGCGACGGCAAGGCCCACCGCCTGGAGGTGTTCGGCACCCGCTTGGTGGCGTTCCAGGGTGAAGACGGCGAACTGCATATCCTTGATGGCTACTGCCCGCACATGGGCGCCGACCTGAGCACCGGTTGCGTTGAAGGCAACTCGATCCGCTGCCCGTTCCACGCCTGGCGCTGGGGCGCCGATGGTGTTTGCGATGACATCCCTTATGCCAAGCGCATTCCGCCACGGGCCAGGATCAAGAGCTGGCCGATCATGGAAGAGAACCAGTTGCTGTTCGTCTGGAATGACCCCGAAGGCAACCCGCCGCTGCCGGAACAACGCATTCCGCGCATCGACGCCTGCTACAGCGACGAATGGGCGGCATGGGAAGTTGCCGAATTGCAGATTGGCACCAACTGCCGCGAACTGATCGACAACATCGCCGACATGGCGCACTTCGGCACCGTGCACGGCGCGCCGGTCGAAGAGTTCATCAACATCTTCCAGGGCCACCTGGCCACCCAGATCATGCGCGCCCGCAGTGAGCGCCTGTCCGGCGACAGCGTGCTGACCACCGAAGCCACCTATTTCGGCCCGGCCTATCAGATCACCGAGATGAACGGCGCCATGAACGGCCAGCCGATCCATTCGATCCTGCTCAACTGCCACGTGCCGATCGATCTGGACAGCTTCACCCTGCGCTACGGCGTGCTGGTGAAGAAGATCCCGGGCTTGAGCGAAGAGCAGAACCAGGCGATGGCCAAGGCCTACGTAGCGCAGGCGCAGGCAGCCTTCTACGAAGACGTGGCCATCTGGCACAGCAAGACCCGCGTCGACAACCCGTTGCTGTGTGACGGCGACGGTCCGGTCTACCAGTTGCGCCGCTGGTACGAGCAGTTCTACACCGACGTCCAGGCGCTGTCGGCGGACGTTGCCGAACACAAGAAGTTTGTCGTGCGCGCCAGCGAACGGGTCTGACGCCAGCGGCTTTTCGCCCGCCCCGGGCCTGACCGGCAGCCGCCGGTCAGGCCCTGAGCCCGAGCGTTGCAAGGAGTCGATACCGGCGCTTATTCTCGGCCACCGCCAACGCTAATAATAAAAACGGTTTTTCCCTATGCAGCAGAGCCTCAGCCTCGATACGTTCAGTGATTTGATCGGCAACCTCTATCAGGGTCCGCTGGAAACCATTCCCTGGGCGACTTTTCTCAATCAGCTCAATGTGCATCTGAACAGCAAGTACGTGACCTTCATCCTGCGTCCGCCCAGCGCCCATGTGGACGGCCTGATGGTCAACACCACCGGCACCTCGACCGAGGCGACCGCGTCGTACAACAAACACTTTTTCAGCCTCGATCCGTTTGTCGACCTGCCCAACCGCCAGGTCGTGACCCTCGCCGAGTTCGTCTCCAACGACGACTGGCAGAATTCCGAGTTCTATAAGAACTTCCTCGAACCGGTGGACGTGTTCCACATCCTCGGTGCCGACATCAACACCGTCGACGGCGCCCAGTGCCGCATTCGTATCAGCCGCGGACGTGACGACAAGCCGTTCGGCAATGAAGAAAAGGCCATGCTCACGCATTTCATTGCGCACCTGGAACGCTCGATCAAGATCCACATGCAACTCAACCGCATCGAAGCCGAGCGCAACCTGTACGCCGGCGCGGTGAACCAGATGGCGGTCGGCACGATCATCCTCGACGAGTCCGGCAAGGTGCTGCAGACCAACCAGGTCGCCGACCGGCTGATCCAGGAAAAGGACGGCATCAAACTGGTCAACGATGGCTTGCAGGTCGGTACGGCCCGGGATACCCAGGAATTCCGCAGACTGGTCAAGCAGTCGCTACTGTCGCAAAAGAGCGGCAACCCGTCAGTGGTCGAGGCCCTGCGCGTACAGCGGCCGTCGGGGAAAGCGGATCTGGGGATCATCGTGCGCTCGGTGCCCTTGAGCGACTGGAGCGAAGGCAAGCAGTGTCCGACCGTGGTGATTTTCATCAGCGACCCGGAGCAGCAGTCCACCGCACCGCAGGATATTGTCCGCGCGCTATTCGACTTCACCCCGGCGGAAACCCAGCTGGCGATGTTGCTGGCCAACGGCTTGACCCTCGACGAAGCGTCGGAAGAGCTGGGCATCAGCCGCAACACCTCCCGGGCACACTTGCGCTCGACCTTCTCCAAGACCGGCGTGACCCGCCAGACCATGCTGGTGCGCCTGATCCTGCGCAGCGTGGCGACCCTCGGCTAACCCTCATTGCTGCCCTCGTCCGCTCGGACGATGGCGGCTCCCGTTGTACAGCGCACAGTGTCTTTATCCCAAACAGGGGACTGCCCCATGCGCAACTGCCCAACCATCCTCAAGACTGAACTGCTGGCGCAAAGCGGCCACTTTCAGATCGAAGCCCTGCACCTGCAATTCAGCAACGGCCAGCAACGGGTCTACGAACGCCTGCGCGGCACCGGTTATCGCTCGGTGATGCTGGTGGCGATGCCCGATCCTGCGCATGTGCTGCTGGTGCGCGAATACGCGGTCGGTGTGGAAAAAACCATACTCGGCCTGCCCAAGGGCGGTGCCGAGCCCGATGAAGACTATTTGCAGGCGGCGCAGCGCGAGCTGAGCGAAGAAGTCGGCATGCGCGCCGAACGCCTCACCGAACTGGGCGAGCTGACCTTGGCACCGGGGCACTTGTGCCACCGCTACCGGGTGGTGCTGGCCGAACAATTGAGCCCCTGCCAACTGCAAGGCGACGAACCCGAACCCCTGGAATGCCTGCGTGTACCCCTGGCAGAGATCCCCGAACTGGTGGCCCGTGGCGAACTGCATGAAGCCCGGGCGATTGCGGCCCTGTTCATGGCCATGGGCGCCCTCGCCCGACGCACCTGACACCACACAAAACCTGTAGGAGCGAGCCTGCTCGCGATGAGGCCGGCACATCCAACATCCATGCCGCCTGACATACCGCCATCGCGAGCAGGCTCGCTCCTACAGGGGATCACGATCAGGCACAGATCCCGGGAACACCACAAGGAACGGGGAAGCTTCAATTTGAACGGATAGTCCATTCGGACGAAGCCACTCACGAACCGCCGCCATAACCTGTCTCTACAACAATAAAACCGTGTCGAGACTCACCATGCGCAAAACGACTTGTGCTCTGTTCATCATCCTCTGTGCGGGTGCTTCCACCAGCCTCTGCCAACTGTTCAAGAACGAAGCCTACCGACCGACCACCGCCTACTTCAGCTGTTCGAGCTCGGCGATCAATTGCTATCCGCCCGTGGTGCGCAATCTGCTGCCTTGAGCATGGTTTCCACCGGCCATAAAAAAACCACCGAATCATCGGTGGTTTTTTCGTTGCCGCAATAATCAGGTCGGCAGTGCACCCCTGGCCCGCGACAGGGTCAGTGCCAGGTCTTCGATCATGTCTTCCTGACCACCCACGGTTCCGCGTCGGCCCAGTTCAACCAGCAGCTCGCGAGCAGCAATACCGTACTTCTGCTCAGCCCGCTTGGCGAACAGCAGGAACGAACTGTAGACCCCGGCATAACCCAACGTCAGCGCATCGCGGTCGAGACGGATCGGCTGGTCCATCATCGGCACCACCAGGTCTTCGGCCACGTCCATGATCTTGTACAGGTCGACGCCACTGTTGACGCCCATACGTTCCAGCACCGCGACGAACACTTCCAGCGGCGTATTGCCCGCCCCCGCGCCAAGACCTGCAACCGATCCGTCGATGCGCGCGGCGCCGGCCTCAATGGCCGCCAGGGAGTTGGCGATGGCCATGCCCATGTTGTGATGGCCGTGGAAACCGACTTCGGTCCCGGCATTCAATCCGGCACGCAGGGCGCCGATCTTCTGCGTCACTTCATCGGGCAGCATGTAGCCGGCCGAGTCGGTACAGTAGATGCAATTGGCGCCGTAGCTTTCCATCAGGCGCGCCTGCTCCAGCAGCTTCTCCGGGCTGACCATGTGCGCCATCATCAGGAAGCCGACGGTGTCCAGGCCCATCTTCGCCGACATACCGATGTGCTGGCCGGACACGTCTGCCTCGGTGCAGTGAGTGGCCACGCGAATGGTCGATACGCCGTGTTCGTGGGCCATCTTCAGGTGGTCGAGGGTGCCGATCCCCGGCAACAGCAGGGCCGAGACCTTGGCCTGTTTCATCTGCGGAATCACCGCGGCGAAATACTCCTCGTCGCTGTGGGCCGGGAAACCGTAGTTCAGCGACGCACCGCCCAGGCCATCGCCGTGGGTGATTTCGATCAGCGGCACACCCGCCGCATCGAGGCCGGTGGCCACCGAGACCATTTGTTCAATGCTGATCTGGTGCTGTTTGGCGTGCATGCCGTCGCGCAGGCTCATGTCGTGCAGACGGACGCTCTTACCTTGCAAATTCATCGGAATTCTCCACTCAACGGACAGGCAGTTGCAGGGTGCCCTTGTGGGCTTCTTCGGCGAACATCTCGGCCGTGCGCAAACCGGCGGCGGTCATGATGTCGAGGTTGCCGGCGGACTTGGGCAGGAAATCGCCGAGGCCTTCGACCTCGATGAAAATCGACACCTTGCGCCCGTCGAACACCGGCCCGTTGATCAGTTTGTAGCCCGGTACATAGCGCTGAACTTCGCGGACCATCTCCAGCACCGACGTACGGATCGCATCCTGGTTCGGCTCGTCATCGGTCAGGCAGTGGATGGTGTCGCGCATCATCAGCGGTGGCTCGGCCGGGTTGATCACAATGATCGCCTTGCCGCGTCGGGCGCCACCGATCTTCTCCACCGCACCGGCCGTGGTGCGGGTGAACTCGTCGATGTTCTGTCGCGTACCCGGGCCGACCGAACCGGAAGAAACCGTCGCGACGATTTCGCCGTAGCTCACCGGTTGCACCCGCGACACTGCTGCCACCATCGGGATGGTCGCCTGGCCACCGCAGGTGACCATGTTGACGTTCATCGCCAGGCTCGACGCGTGCTCCTTGAGGTTGACCGGCGGCACGCAGAACGGGCCGATGGCCGCCGGCGTGAGGTCGATCATGATCACCCCCAGCTCGTTGAGCTTGCGGCTGTTTTCGGCATGCACGTAGGCCGAGGTGGCATCGAAGGCGATACGGATGTCATCGTCGAGTACATGGGGCAGCAAGCCATCGACACCGCCGGCAGTGGTCTTGATGCCCATTTCCCGAGCACGTTTCAGACCCTCGGATTCAGGGTCGACACCGACCATCCAGACGGGCTCGATCCATTGCGATCGGCACATTTTCATCAGCAGATCGGTGCCGATGTTGCCCGGGCCGATAATGGCCGCTCTGAGTTTTTTGCTCATGGGGTCAAACTCCAAAAGTCAGGCGCAGAAAGACACCCGGGCACTGCCCAGGCCATCAATGGTCAGTTCAAAACGGTCGCCGGCACGGGCCGGTTCCAGTGGCACCAGCGAGCCGGACAGGATGATTTCCCCGGCTTTGAACGGAATGCCGAAGGCACCCAGGGTGTTGGCCAGCCAGGCCACCGCCGTCAACGGGTTACCCTGCACCGCCGAACCCAGGCCTTCGCTCAGGGGCTCACCGTTCTTGAATACACGCATGCGCAAGTTCGGCAGGTCCAGCTCGCGGGGGGCGACCTTGCTGTCGCCCAGCACGAACACGCCGCAGGAGGCGTTGTCTGCGACCGTGTCCTGGATGCGGATGCGCCAGTCATGAATCCGCGAGTCGACGATCTCGAAGCACGGCATCACGTATTCGGTGGCGGCCAGCACGTCGGCCTCGGTAATGCCGGGGCCGACCAGGTCATGCTTGAGCTTGAAGGCGATCTCGCCCTCGGCGCGGGGCTGGATCAGTTTGTTGGCGGACAGGGAAATCCGGGCATCGTCATCGAACGACATCTGCCGCGTGATGAAGCCGAAATCCGGCTGATGCACGTTGAGCATCTGCTGCACCGCCGCCGAGGTCACGCCGATTTTCTTGCCGACGATCTGGTCACCCGCCGCCACCCGACGCTCAATGGCGTACAGGGAAATGTGATAGGCATCTTCGATGCTGATCGACGGCCAACGCTCGGTCAGCGGCGCCAGGGTGGAGCCGCTGAGCAGCGCCTGATAAAGCTCTTCGCCGAACTCTCGGCGCAATTGCACGCTCATCCGAGGGCCTCCTGAAAAAACGCCAGGCACTGGCGGTTGAAAAAGTCACGGTGCTCGACCTGGACCCAATGCCCGCACTCGCTGAGCATCACGAAACGGATTTTGCTGCAGTGCTCAAGCATGGTCTGGGCGCCGGAGGACGGGCAGAACTTGTCGTTCATGCCCCAGAAACCGAGGATCGGGCACTGCAACTCGCCCAGGCGTGACGTCATGTTCGGCACCTGCATGGTCGACAGCACGCACACCGGTTGCTGTTGCACCACAGCCACGCGTTCGTTGACCGTTTCGTCGCTGATCAGGCTTTCATCGAACAGTTGCAAGGCCAGCAGGCGACGCATGCCCGCCGCATCGTTCAGCTCACCCTTGGCGAAGGCCGCACCCATTTTCTGGATGCCTTCCATCTGCAGGTAGTACTGTTCCTTTTCCATCAGACCACCGGGCGCCATCAGCACCAGACGGCTGACACGCTGCGGTTGGTCGAGGGCCAGTTTGATCGCGATCGCGCCGCCCAGGGAGTTGCCGACCAGCACGCAACGCTGGATGTCCAGGGCGTCGAGCAGACCGTTCAGCGCTGCAACAAAGAAGTCCAGGGTATAGAGAGTGTCGGGTTTGTCCGAAGCGCCGTAGCCCGGCAGGTCCGGGACGATCACCCGGTAACCGGCCTCGGCGAACACCGGGTAGTTCTGCTTGAAGTTGCTGTGACCGCTGGCGCCCGGCCCGCTGCCATGGATGAAAATCACGGGTTCGCCGTTGCCGGTGTCATGCCCGCCGATGTCTTTGTAGTGCAGCTGCAAACCATCCGACAGCGTAACGAAGTGCCCTTGCGCTGAAGCGCCCATAAGGTGTCCTCCCGGCCTGTTGTTGTAGCCGGATTATTCCGAGGGGCCGGATGGTCAACATCGTCCGACAGGACTACGTGCCCCACCTGTAGGAGCGAGCTTGCTCGCGAAGGAGGCCAGGACAGCGCGGGGCATCAGGTTTTACGCGTTATCGTTGACGTCCATCGCGAGCAAGCTCGCTCCTACACCGTTCCTAGTCTCATCGGACGTTGGATTACAGGGACCACAGACCTAGCATCGATAGCATTCCCGAGCGACAAAAAGAGAATCCCCATGCTTGATCCGATGGACTTTCGCGGCAAAGTGGTACTGGTCACCGGCGGTGGCAAAGGTGTGGGGCGCGGTATCAGCCAGCGCTTCCTCGACTGCGGCGCCGAGGTGGTGATCTGCGGGCGCGAAGCACCACAGACCTTACCTGCCAGCGCCGGGCGCGAGGCGCTGTTCCTGCCCTGTGATCTGCGGGAAGTCGAGCAGTCCGGGCGTTTGATCGCACACATCGTCGAGCGTTTCGGTCGCCTCGATGTGTTGGTCAACAACGCCGGCGGTTCGCCGAATGCCGATGCCGCCACAGCTTCGTCGCGTTTCAGCGAAGCGATCATCCGCCTGAACCTGATCGCGCCGCTGAACCTCTGCCAGCAGGCCAACCAGGTGATGCAGGCCCAGGCCGATGGCGGTGCGATCATCAACATCTGCAGCGTCAGCGCCACCCGCCCTTCCCCCGGCACCGCCGCTTATGGCGCGGCCAAGGCCGGCCTGCTGAACCTGACCACCTCGCTGGCAGTGGAATGGGCGCCAAAGGTGCGGGTTAACGCCGTGACCGCCGGGCTGATTCTCACCGAGCAGGCGGCCATGCATTATGGTGACGACGCAGGCGTTGCACGGGTGGCGGCAACCATTCCGTTGCAACGCCTGGCGACCCCGGAGGACATTGGCGACACCTGCCTGTACCTGGCTTCGAAGCTGGCCCGTTACGTCAGTGGCGCGGATATCGCAGTGCATGGCGCGGGTGAGCGGCCGGCGTTTCTTGATGCCGCACAATCTCATTCATAAGAGGACATTCGAGATGCCCGCGATTGCCAGCCACAGCGTACTGCTTGACCTTTCACAGCCAGCCGCATGGGCCAAACTGCGCGACCTGAGCCTCGCTCCACACTACGTGCCGGGCCTGACCGGTTGCCAGTTTCATCCCGGCGCAACGCAAGGTGTCGGCGCCAGTCGCCGAGTGTTGCGCAAGAGTGGTCAGTATCTGGATGAAAGCGTGGTGCAGTGGCAGGAAGGCACAGGGTTCGTGTTGCGGTTGCACAAGGGCGGCAATGACTCGCCCTTTCCGTTTCGCGAGGCGAGTTTCAGTTATGCCTTGCAAGCCGAAGGCAACGCGACCCGCGTCACCCTGCAAATGCGATACAGCCTGCGCGGCGGCAGGCTGATGGAATTATTTTTGGGAAAAGCCTTCAACAAAGTCGTGCGGCAGATTGCCGAGAACCTCAAGGTTTACTACGAAACCGGCCGAACGCAGAATCCGGATATGGCTGTCAGCATATCCAACATCGATGTTGCCTGACACGCCGCCTTCGTCGGAACGCCGCCCGGGGCAAGCCCGCTCCCACAGGGGATTGGGGATACTCGCAATGTCGGCGTCACCACAAAAAACTGTAGGAGCGAGCCTGCTCGCGATGAGGCCGGCACATTCAACATTGATGTTGCCTGTCATGCCGCCATCGCGAGCAGGCTCGCTCCCACAAGGGGGATCGGGTTGTACGCTAATGCCAGGTTCACCACAAAAAAACTGTAGGAGCGAGCCTGCTCGCGATGAGGCCGGCACATTCAACATTGATGTTGCCTGTCATGCCGCCATCGCGAGCAGGCTCGCTCCCACAGTGTGGATGGGGTTGGGCCACCTCTGGGGCGAGCGGTCTTCAGGAACGCGCCACTTGCGAGTGAGCGGTAAAACGGGTGGCGACGATCTTCCATTGGCCGGCGATACGCTGGTAACGGTCCTGATAGAAGCCACCCAGCTGCCGCGTCGCCCCGCTCTCGCCATCCAGGTTGAAATACCACAGGGCCCAACGGCCCTGGGCCTGATCCTCGTTCAGCACCTCGATTTCCGGGTTGGCGCCGTGATGCAGGTCGATCACCCGCTCATGGCAAGCCAGTTCGCGGTACAGCGCGACAAAACTGTCGCGCTCACGAAAGATCCCCAACGGCCCGTAATCGATCAGCACTTCACCTTCGGCGAAGCAGTCGGCAATCACCTCGACCTGCTTGAGGTCACAGGCGTTGAGGTAGCGATGCTTGAGCTGGCGGATGTCCTCCAGCGCTTCCAGGCGGGCGATCCGCTGTTCCAGGTTCATGCTGCACCTCGCGCTGTTACGTTAACTTCACTCCAGAAGGCTTTCATCGAGCGGATCTTGCCGTCGGCGTCGAACTCCATCACGTCGATCACATGCAGTGAGCACGGTTGCCCGCCCCACTCCATATCGACCCGGAACGGCATCGCTCCGCAACCGTTGAGCGTCGCGCGCACCGGGCCGGTTTGCGTCGCAGAGACGTTCATCGCCCCCAACCCCTCACGGTAAAAGCGCGCGATGGCGTCGATGCCTTGCAACGGCGCCTGGCCGACCGGGTCTTCAACGGTGGCGTCTTTGGCGTAGAGCGCGAGGATGCCCTCAATGTCGCCGGCATCCACCAATTCCACGTAGCGTGCCATGGTCGCCTGAATCTGTTGAGCGCTGATCATTCAGACCACCTCGAACAGGGCAGCAGCGCCCATGCCGCCACCGATGCACATGCTCACCACCACGTAACGCAAGCCGCGACGCTGGCCTTCGACCAACGCGTGGCCGACCATCCGCGCCCCGGACATGCCGAACGGATGACCAATGGAAATCGCCCCGCCGTTGACGTTCAGACGCTCGGTCGGAATGCCCAGGGTGTCGCGGCAGTACAGCACCTGACAGGCGAACGCTTCGTTCAACTCCCACAGGCCGATGTGGTCCATGGTCAGGCCGTGGCGCTTGAGCAGCTTGGGAATGGCGTACACCGGGCCGATGCCCATTTCGTCGGAATTGCAGCCGGCGACGGCCATGCCGCGATAGATCCCCAGTGGTTCCAGGCCACGCTTCTCGGCCATTTTGGCGCTCATCAACACCGAAGCCGATGCGCCGTCAGACAGCTGCGAGGCGTTGCCGGCGGTGATGAATCGACCCTTGTCGCTCCACTGACCGCCGGGCCATACCGGTTCCAGGGCGCTCAGGCTTTCGCGAGAGGTGTCGATGCGGTTGCATTCGTCACGCAGCAAGGTGACGTTTTCATAGCTGGTTTCGCCGGTGGCCTTGTCGAACAGTGCCTTGCGGCTGGTCAGCGGCGTCAGTTCCCGGTCGAATCGCCCGGCGTTCTGAGCCTGCGCGGTACGCAGCTGGCTCTGGTAGCTGTATTCGTCCTGCTCGTCGCGGGAGATGCCGTAGCGCGCGGAGACGATCTCGGCGGTTTCGATCATCGGGATGTAGGCGTGCGGGTCCAGCTCGATCACCGAACCCGACTGGTTGCGATAGAGGTTCTTGTGCTTGTTCTGCACCAGGGATATCGACTCCAGGCCACCGGCCACGGCGATGTCGATTTCGTCGCACATGATGCCTTTGGCGGCCATGGCGATGCTCATCAGGCCCGACGAGCACTGGCGCTCGACCGCCATCCCGGCCACCGATGCCGGCAAGCCGCCGGCAATCGCGCACAGACGCCCCAGGTTATAGGACTGGGTGCCCTGCTGCGCAGCGGCGCCGATGATCACGTCGTCCACTTCACCCGGCTCGATGCCGGCACGGCGCACGGCTTCGCGCACCACGTGGCCGCCCAGTTGCGGCGCTTCGGTATCATTGAACGCACCGCGAAAGGCTTTGCCGATCGGAGTGCGGGCGGTGGAAACGATGACGGCTTCTTTCATGCTGGATTCCTCGAAAATTCTATTGAAGGTCAAGCCGGGTAATAGCGACTGATGGTGTCGACCACGCACCCGGGACGTCCCTCGCCGTCGATTTCGACGCTGACGCGGATGGTCGCCTGCACGCCGCCCTTCACTTCCTCGACCGCGATCAATTGCGCACTGCCGCGCACCCGCGAGCCGACGCGCACCACCGAAGGAAAACGCACCCGCTCACAGCCGTAATTGACGCCCATCGCCAGGCCACGGACCTCGACGATCTGCGGCAGGAACAGATTGACCAGCGACAGGCTCAGGTAACCATGGGCAATGCAGGTGCCAAACGGGCCGCTGGCAGCCTTGACCGGATCGACGTGAATCCACTGGTGATCGCCAGTGGCGTCGGCGAACCGATCGATGCGGTCTTGTTCCAGCAACAGCCAGTCGCTGGCGCCGAGTGATTCGCCCACGGCATCGAACAAGGCCATTGGCGTGTCGAAAATTCGTGGCATGGTCACGCCCTCTGGCTGGACACCGACAACACTTCGCCGGTCATGTAGGAGCTGTAGTCGCTGGCCAGGAACATCATCACGTTGGCCACTTCCCAGACTTCGGCGGCGCGGCCGAACGCTTCGTTGGCGGCCAGTTGATCGAGCACCGCCTGGGGCGCGGATTTGCGCAGGAAATCGTGCAGGGCAATGCTCGGGCTGACCGCGTTGATGCGGATGCCGTAGTCGGCGGCCTCGACCGCTGTGCAGCGGGTCAGCGCCATGACTCCGGCCTTGGCGGCGGCGTAGTGCGCCTGTTCTTTCTGCGCGCGCCAGCCCAACACTGAGGCGTTATTGACGATCACTCCGGCACGCCGCTCCATCATTTTCGGCAGCATGGCGCGGGTCATGCGCATGGTGCCGGTGAGCGTCACATCAATGACCCGATTCCACTCTTCATCGGCCATGTCCACCAGCAAGCGCGAGCCGCCGAGGCCCGCGTTGTTGATCAGCACATCCACGCCTTGCAAGTCACGTTCGGCGCAGGCGATCAGCTGCTGAACCTGGGCTTCGTCGGCAACGTTGCAGACCTGGCCGAACACGTGTTGCAGCCCGGTGGTTTCGCGGATTTTCAGCACCGCTTCGGCCAGCCGGCCTTCATGGATATCGCTGATCATCAGCGCACGGCAGCCTTCTTCGGCAGCACGCACGGCGGCGGAAAAACCGATACCGGCGCCTGCGGCGGCGGTGATCAGCACCGACTTGCCGCGCAGCAGGCCGCGACCTTCAACATATTGAGGTACAGACATGAACTCTCTCCTTTCAGGCACGCGGACGCGGCTCTTTGGGCATGCCCAAGGCACGCTCGGCAATGATGTTGCGCTGGATTTCGTTGCTGCCGCCGTAGAGGGTGTCGGCGCGGCTGAACAGGTACAGCGACTGCAAACGGGTCAGTTGGTAAGGTCCGGCTTCGAGCAATTCCGCCTCGGCGCCGAGAACGTCCATCGCCAACTTGCCGAGGCTGGCGTGCCAGGTCGACCAGAACAGCTTGTAGATGGTCGCCTCCTTGCGCAGCGATCCGTCCTGGCTACCCGAGAGCATGCGCAGCGAGTTGTAACGCATGATCCGCAGCCCGCTCCAGGCTTCGGCCAGGCGCTGACGCAGGATCGGATCGCGGTCGGCGCCATTGGATTTGGCGATGGCGATGATTTCGTTGAGTTCGTTCTGGAACTGCATTTGCTGGCCGAGGGTCGAGACACCTCGCTCAAAGCCCAGCAGCGCCATGGCGATCTTCCAGCCGTCGCCCGGCGCGCCGATGATGTTGGCGGCGTCGGTGCGGGCATCGTCGAAGAACACCTCGTTGAATTCCGAGGTGCCGGTCAGTTGCTCGATCGGGCGAACGCTGATTTCAGCCTGGGCCATCGGCACCAGCAGGAACGACAGACCGCGATGGCCGACGCTGCCCGGTTCGGTGCGGGCGATGACAAAACACCAGTCCGACTCGTGGGCCAGGGAGGTCCAGACTTTTTGCCCATTGATCAGCCATTGGCCGGTCGCTTCATCCAGCGTTGCACGGGTCTTGACGTTGGCCAGGTCGGAACCGGCGCCCGGCTCTGAATAGCCCTGGCACCAGAACGACGTACCGCTGACGATCCCCGGCAAAAAGCGCTGTTGCTGTTCGACCGTGCCGAATGCGGCGATGGTCGGCCCGGCCAGGCCTTCGCCGATATGGCCCATGCGGCCAGGGCCGCCGGCGCGGGCGTACTCTTCGTTGAAGATCACCTGCCGGGTGATCGACAGGCCGCGCCCGCCATGCTCCGGCGCCCAGCCGACGCAGGTCCAGCCGCCTTCTGCGAGCTTGCGCTCCCAGGCTTTGCGTTCTTCGGGAAACATGTGCTCATCGCCCGGACCACCGCGAAAACGCAGGGCTTCGAACTCGCCGCAGAGGTTGGCGCTCATCCAGTCGGCGACTTCCCGACGGAAGCATTCGTCCTGCTCGCTGAAACTGATTTTCATGGCTGCTCTCCCAGAATCACCGAAGCAATGCGCTCGCGATGCCAGGCCGGTAGCCCGAGGAAACTCTCGCTGGCGCGGGCGCGTTTGAAGTAGAGGTGCGGGTCGTATTCCCAGGTGAAACCGACGCCGCCGTGCAACTGGATGGACTCGGAGGCGCAGTGGAAATAGGTTTCCGAACACTGCGCCTTGGCCAGCGCCGCCGCCAGAGGCAGTTCGGCCGCGACCTGAGGATCACCTTGGGGATCGAGGACCTCTTGGGCCACGCACGCGGCGTAATAACTGGCGGATCGCGCGCATTCGACTTGCAGCATCATGTCGGCGGCGCGGTGTTTGAGGGCCTGAAAACTGGCAATCGGACGACCGAACTGCTGGCGCTCCTGCATGTAGGCCACGCTGAGGTCGAGCACCTGTTGCGCGCCGCCGGTCTGCTCGGCGGCCAGGCCGATGCAGGCCAGTTGCAGGACGCGTTCAAGGTGCGACCAGCCGTTCCCGAATTCTCCCAGCAGGCAGTCGGCTTCAAGGTACAGGCCCTTGAGCTGGATCCGCGCCTGGCGCCGGGTCTGGTCCATGGTCGGCAGCATTTGCCGTTCGATGCCTGCGCTTACGGCGTTCACGGCAAACAGACTGATGCCTTTTTCGCCGGTGGTTCCGGGTTGTCGTGCGGCAATGATCAACAGGTCGGCGCCATGGCCGTCGAGCACATGCTTGAGGGTGCCGTCGAGGACGAACCCGTCGCCTTCGGCCACCACCGTTGCCTGGACATCCTCGGCGGACCAACCGTTGGCACTGCTGAACGCCAGGGTCCCGGTCACGCTGCCGTCTGCAATCGACGGCAACCAGCGCTGCTTCTGTTCATCATTGGCCGCCAGCAACAGTGCTGGGGTGGCCATGCAGGCGGTGGCGAAAAACGGCGAGCACAGCAAGCGCCGGCCCATCTGTTCCAGCAGGATCGTCAGCTCGACAAAGCCCAGGCCCAGGCCACCATAGGTTTCGGGGATATGAATCGCCGGCCAGTACATTTCCTGGCACAGACGCTGCCAGAGGGCTTCGTCGAAACCCCGCTCGCTGACCATCGCCGCGCGCACGGCGGCTGAATCCGAGACATCGGCGAGGAAACCCTCGGCCGATGCGCGGATCATTTCCTGTTCGTCGCTGAATGCAAACTCCATCGCGGCGCCTTCTGCTCGTTTGGCGGGGCGCGCGTGGCGCAACACCCCTTTGAGCATGAAGTTTGGCGCTGGCCGGACGCGGCAGAATCGTTAGCCTTGCCTAGTCCGAACGGGCGATGTCAAAGTGCGCTTACGCAAGTGAAAAACATGAATCGGCTAAGGATGCAGAACCATGAGCACTGAGCAAGAGACGACTTTCGACGAGCCGCGGCTCAACAGCACGGAAATCCGCATTCTGGGATCGTTGATCGAGAAACAGGCCACCAGCCCGGAAACCTATCCCCTGACCCTCAATGCCCTGGTGATTGCCTGCAACCAGAAAACCAGCCGCGAGCCGGTGATGAACCTGACGCCGGGCCAGGTCGGCCAGAGCCTGCGCGCCCTCGAAGGACGCGGTTTCGCCAGGCTGGTGATGGGCAGCCGCGCCGACCGCTGGGAGCACAAGGTCGACAAGGCCCTGGAACTGGTGCCGGCGCAAGTCATCCTGACCGGGCTGATGTTTCTGCGTGGTCCGCAGACCGTCAATGAACTGCTGACCCGTAGCGGCCGCATGCATGAGTTCGAAGACACCGAACAGCTGGTGCATCAACTCGAACGCCTGATTGGCCGGGGTCTGGCGGTGCTGATTCCGCGTCAGGCTGGCCAGCGCGAAGACCGATACACCCACGCCCTGGGCGACCCGGCGGATATCGAAGCGATCATGGCGGCAAGGAACAACCCGGCCGAGCGTGGCAGCAGCGGGGTTTCGGTTGAGCGCATCGAAGAACTGGAAGCGCGGATTGCGGCGCTGGAAGAAAGGCTGGCTCGGCTCGAATAACCTGGATGTTTGCCTGGCAAAAAAACCTGTAGGAGCGAGCCTGCTCGCGAAAAACGTCCAGACGACGCGCTCATTCAGACAGCACGCGTTATCGTTGTCGTCCATCGCGAGCAGGCTCGCTCCTACAGTAGCTTGAGAGGCTGCGCCTATTCGCCGTCCCAGTAATCCACCCCATCGGCTTGCCGGGCAACGGCAACAAAGCCTGACGCATTACCCTCGGCATCCACCTTGAAATCATCCATCACGGCATACTTGCCGGAATCCGGGTACTCACAGATCTCCGGTGATTGCTGGGTGCTGACGGCCAGGTATCGCAACTCGCCGTTGCTGGTATTGATGATCTGGTGCGCCTTTTCAGGCCCGCCCGGTGGACAGGCGATCACATCACCGGTGCGGATCGGAAAACGTTCGGTTCCCAGGCGGACCTCTCCTTCCCCGGCCACAACGTAGAACATTTCCTCATTGACCCGATGACTGTGGAACGGGCTGCCGCGCATGCCTGGCTCCAGCGCATACAGGCGATAACCCAGCTTTTGCCCCCCCAATTGCTGACCGACTCGGGCCAGGCGCTGTTGATAGCGCCCGGCGGTTTCACCGCCCGGCGCAAACGCTTCGGGCAGCGCTTCAAGTTCGACCGAATCCAGATTGAGAATGGGGGGATGCATGGACAGCTCCTAGCTGCGGGCAAACGCCACGGCCTTGTGAAATTGCTCGTCCGTCGGACGTACGCCGGTATAGAGCACAAATTGCTCCAGTGCCTGGATCGCGATCACTTCCAGTCCGGTGATGACCCGCTTGCCTTCGGCACGAGCACGCACGATCAACGGTGTTTCCGAGGGAATCGCTACCACATCGAAGACAGTTTCCGCTTTTTCGATCACATCAGACTCGAAGGCCAGTTGATCGGCCTCAGGTCCTCCCGTCATGCCGATCGGGGTGACGTTGACCAGCATTTGTGGGCGACGATTCCCCAGCTCGGCCTGCCACTCATACCCCAACGACTGTGCCAGCGCCTGCCCGGCGCGCTCGTTGCGGGCCACGATCAGGCCGTTTTCATAGCCGCCATCGCGCAAGGCGCTCGCCACGGCCTTGGCCATGCCGCCGCTGCCGCGCAAGGCAAAGCTCGAGTCCTTGGGCACCTGGTGTTTTTCAAGCAATTGGGCCACGGCGATGTAGTCGGTGTTGTAGGCCTTGAGATGTCCGTCGGTGTTGACGATGGTGTTGATCGATTGAATGGCGGCGGCAGACGCGTCGAGTTCATCCACCAGGGCAATGCAGGCTTCCTTGAACGGCATCGACACGCCACAACCACGAATCCGCAGGGCGCGAATGCCGGCGACGGCACCCGTCAGGTCCTGGCTGGCAAAGGCCTTGTAGTAAAAATTCAGACCCAGCTGTTCATACAGATGATTGTGAAAACGCAGACCAAAGTTCCCGGGGCGTCCTGAAAGGGACATGCACAGCTGGGTGTCTTTGTTGGGGTTCATCTGCATGGGCAAGCTCCTTCAAATGCACTTTTCGGATGGACGGGATTAGCCCTCCATCGGGTTCTGATCGATCATATAAGTGTGTTAACGCGGCCTTACAGGGGACGGTAAGAAAGTCGGTACAGACCTTACACAAAATTTACCTCGCCGCCGTGCTGTTTTTCGAAAAAAAGCTGTCTTAGAAGTATCCCCGCGACAATCCCTGGGTCTATTGCAGATACAGGCGCCGGGTGGAAGAACCGAGGAACTATCATGATCCGTAAAGTCCCCACAGTAGCCTTGCTGATCGGCACCCTCGCTATCGCAGGACAGGCGCAAGCCGGTGGTGGTAATGACGCCGCGGTATTTGGAGCGATCGTTGGTACTGCCATCGTCGGCTCGGCTCTGATCAACGCCAACCGCCCGGTCTATGTCGCACCACAACCGGTCTACTACCAGCCCGCGCCGGTTTATTACGCACCACCGCCTCCGGTTTACTACCAGCCGGCCCCGGTCTACGTGCAGCAACCGATCTACTACCGTCCGGCCCCGGTGTACTACGGTCCACCCCGTGGTTACTATGGCCCGCCACGGGGCTACTACGGCCACGGCCATGGCCGCTGGTAACGAACTCATCAAGCCCCGCTGAAACTGCGTAATGCTGTTCACTTAAGGAAGTTGTAGGAGCGAGCTTGCTCGCGATGAACCTGAGAACACCGCGGGGTATCAGGTTTGCAGCGTCATCGTTGACGACCATCGCGAGCAAGCTCGCTCCTACAGAGGACCACATTCGCTTAACTGAACAGCATTACGCTGAAACAGCGGGGCTTTTTTATGCCCGTTTGTCGGTGCAGGTCTGAATAAATCTCGCCAAGGTCGCTATCGGGACAGTGCCCGTGGCTGAAACGGGCAAGATGAACTCGAGCCGATTTCTGCCGTGTGGCAAAAAACGGTCATATTTTTGTCATGACAGTTCCGCAAGCTCGCTGCTGTCCGTCGAAAACAGATTGATAACAACAAGGACGACCACATGCCAACGCAAAACCCGCACCGCATCGTCGGTCTGTGCACCTCCGGCAAGGTGTACAACGCACTGACCGAACTCAAGCACCTGGAAGGTCATCGCAGCGCCAAGTTTCTCTCGCTGCTGGCGCAAAGCCTGGTGCGCAAGGGCCTGCTCAACGAGCAGGAAGTGGTTCATATGCTTGATCAGGTGGTCAGCTGACCGTCCAAGGGTCGTTTACCCCCTCTGGCATCAATGACCACTATCGAAAGCGTTGATTACTCCTCAAGGCACCCGGACCTTACAGTAACTCCACAGATTGATGGAGGTACTTGTCATGTCAAAGGTTCAGATCATGTCCGTTATCGGCAGCGCCGTCCCCGCACAGCTCAGGGAGCTGGGCATGCTCGCCTGTTGGTATCTGGTGCAGGACGGCGTGCAGATCAGCGGCCCGCTCACTTCACTGCCCGCCGCCCGTGAACTGTCGCAACGCATCGGCACCGGCCAGTCCGGCAGGCTCAGCGCCTAAGGCAGCTGCATCCGCGGTTTGGTTTCAACGAAAATGGCCCAGCTCGACATGAACAGGGCCGCGATCAACGGGCCGATGACAAAACCGTTCAACCCGAAAATCGACAGGCCGCCGAGGGTCGAGATCAAGACCATGTAGTCCGGCATTCTGGTGTCCTTGCCCACCAGCAACGGCCTGAGCAGGTTGTCCACCAGCCCGATCACGAAGACCCCGAACAATACCAGCACCACGCCCTGCCAGATCGCCCCGGTGAACAGGAAAAACGCCGCCACCGGCAGCCAGACGATTCCCGCCCCCACCGCCGGCAGCAGCGACAGAAACGCCATCAACACCGCCCAGAGCAATACGCTGGGAATGTCCAGGAACCAGAAGATCAGACCGCCCAGCGCGCCTTGGGTAATGGCCACCAACAGGTTGCCTTTCACCGTGGCCCGCACCACATGATTGAGCTTGAGCTGCAAACGGCGTTTCTGCTGCTCCTGCAACGGCACCGCCTGGCGTACCTTGCGTGCCAGTTCCGCACCGTCGCGCAGGAAGAAGAACAGCAGGTACAGCATGATGAAGATACTGACGATGAACTCGAACGTACCCTGGCCGAAACTGAATGCATGAGAGGCCAGCACCTGTCCGCCGGTCATTGCGCTCTTGACGATTTTCTCTCGCAGCCCGCTCAACTCGCCCATGCCGAAGCGATCCAGCAGATACTGGAAATACGGTGGCAGGCTGTGCTTGAACTGCGACACGTACCCGGCGATGTCGAGTTCACCGCTCTCGACGCGTTTGTAGAGTACCGCCCCCTCCTGAACCAGCAAGGCGCTGATGGTGATCACCGGCAGAATCGCGATCACCAGGCAAATGCTCAATGTGCACAGCGACGTGAGGTTGCGTGGCCAGCCGAACTTCAGTTGCAGTCGACTCTGCAGTGGCGCAAAGACAATGCCAAGGATCACCGCCCAGAACGCTGCGCCGTAAAACGGCAGCAGGATCCAGATGAAGGCAGCGCTCACCAGCACCAGCAAAACCATCAAGGACTTGTCTTGTAGGGTCGTTTCGTTCATGTCCGATCCGTGCCAGCCAGTCAGGACGAAAAACTTTCGTCTTGATGTTTAGTCCGCCACGGCTCGCGCGAGTGCCATCGGTTTGTTGATCAGGCATAGATCCAGGTCAATAAACCCTTGGCACAGGGCATTTACCCTGTGCGGCTTTTGCGACCGACACTGCCATGAACCTCACCGCGCCAGAACTGCTCGCCCCCGCCGGCACCCTGAAAAACATGCGTTACGCCTTCGCCTACGGCGCCGATGCGGTGTACGCCGGCCAGCCGCGCTACAGCCTGCGGGTGCGCAACAACGAATTCGACCACGCCAACCTGGCCCTCGGCATTCGCGAGGCACAGGCCCGGGGCAAGCGCTTTTACGTGGTGGTGAACATCGCGCCGCACAACGCCAAGCTCAAGACTTTCCTCAAGGACCTTGAACCGGTGATCGCCATGGCCCCGGATGCGCTGATCATGTCCGACCCTGGCCTGATCATGCTGGTGCGCCGGCACTACCCGCAGATGCCGGTCCACCTTTCGGTGCAGGCCAATACGGTGAACTGGGCGAGCGTCGAATTCTGGCAGCTGCAAGGCTTGAGCCGGATCATCCTGTCGCGGGAGCTGTCCCTGGAAGAAATCGCCGAGATCCGCGAGCAAGTGCCCGCCATGGAACTGGAAGTGTTCGTGCACGGCGCGTTGTGCATGGCCTATTCCGGTCGCTGCCTGCTGTCGGGCTACATGAACAAGCGTGACGCCAATCAGGGCAGTTGCACCAACGCTTGCCGCTGGAAATACTCGGCGCAACCGGCCACGGAAAACCAGCTCGGCGAGATCGTCCAGACCTTCGATCCCGAACCGACCCTGGGCATCGGTACGCCCACCGATCAGGTGTTCCTGTTGCAAGAAGCCAATCGTCCCGGCGAACAGATGCCGGCCTTCGAAGACGAACACGGCACCTACATCATGAACGCCAAGGACCTGCGCGCCGTGCAGCACGTCGAACGCCTGACCCACATGGGCGTGCACTCCCTGAAAATCGAAGGCCGGACCAAATCGCACTTTTATTGCGCACGCACCACCCAGGTGTATCGCCGGGCCATCGACGATGCGGTGGCGGGCCGGGCCTTCGACCGCGCCCTGATGACCGACCTGGAGTCCCTCGCCCAGCGCGGCTACACCGAAGGTTTTCTGCGCCGGCATGTGCACGACGAATACCAGAACTACCAGAACGGCAGTTCGGTCTCGGAGCGCCAGCAGTTTGTCGGTGAGCTGACCGGGCAGCGGCGGGATCGACTGGCCGAGGTCAAGGTGAAAAACCGTTTCGGCCTGGGCGATCACATGGAACTGATGACGCCCAAGGGCAACTTCCACTTCGATCTGCATCAATTGCAAAACGCCAAGGGTGAAGCGATCGAAGTTGCACCGGGGGATGGGCATACGGTGTATTTGCCGATTCCGGATGCGGTGGATCTGGAGTTTGGGTTGTTGATGCGGGATGTGAACGTGAACTGATCTTCAAATACACACAAAGCCCTGTGGGAGCGAGCCTGCTCGCGATAGCGGAGTGTCAGTCACTTTCAACGTTGACTGATGCACTGCTATCGCGAGCAGGCTCGCTCCTACAAGGAAATGCGTCAGACAAATTCCTCGCGCAGCATCGCCACAAACGCCTCGCGCGCCGGGTGCACCCCGGCGTTTTCGTGCCAGTAAAACAGGTTGTCGACGGCGGTCAGTTCGGGGAACTCAAACCCCGCGCACCCGGCGCCTTTGGCGTATTGATCGAACACGCCTTTGGGCACCAGCGCCACGCCGGCCCCGGCGCTGACGCAACCGACAATTGCGCCATAGCTGGCCAGGCTGACAATCGGCAGCGCCTGCCCCTGTCGCAACAGCCAATGCTCCAGCGCCGCCCGGTACGGACAGCCCTGGGGCCACATGAACACGGTCTGGTCCTGCAAATCGCTGACGTCCCGCAGCGGCCCCAGGGAGGTCGAGGCGATCAGCAGCAGCTCTTCGCGGTACATCGGCGTGCGCTTGAGGTGCGCACGCTCGACGTCCACCGCCACGATGGCACCGTCGAGCTTGTGATTGAGCGTGTCATCGAGCAACTGCCCCCAGGAGCCGGTGCTCAACTCCAGCGCTACCTGTGGGAAACGCTTGTGGAATTTCGCCAGCAAACGCGGCAATCGCCCGGTGGCCGACGACTCGATGGCCCCGATGCGCAATGGCCCCGACGGTTCGGCCGAAGGGTCGACCGCACGCTTGGCCTCGGCGGTGAGGGCAAGAATTTTCGAGGCGTAGGCCAGAAAAGTCTGCCCCGACGGGCTGATGCGCAGCCCTCGCCCCTCACGCAGAAACAGCGCGACACCCAGTTCGGCCTCCAGGGCCTTGATCCGTGCCGTGATGTTCGACGGCACGCAATGCAGTAATTCGGCCGCGCGGGCGATGCTGCCGACATCGGCCACGGTCTTGAACATGCGAATCTGTGCCAGTTCCATACATCACCCACAGTGAACGGTTCGAGCATTATAAGTCAGTTGTGGCGAACGATCCGCTTTCCGATACTCGGTGCATCCACCACAGGTGCACGACCATGACGCCGCTCACACCCTCCCCCGTTTCACCCTGGAAAATCATCCTGGCCATGGCGTTTGTCGTGGCGTGCTGGGGCTATTCCCCGACCGGCATCCATATCGGCTTACAGGCCTACGACCCCGTGCATCTGGCACTGCTGCGCTTCCTGCTGGCTTCCGTATTCATGGCCGTGGTCGCGATGTTCAAGGGCATTCGCCTGCCGAGTCTGCGCGATCTGCCGCTGATGTTCGGCCTGGGTTTCTTCGCGGTAAGCCTGCACCACGTGGCGATCAACTTCGGACAGCAGGGTGTCAGCGCAGGTGCTTCGAGCGTGTTGGCGCAGACCACGCCGCTGTTCAGCACATTGATTGCACGCTTCGTGTTCAAGGATCAGGTGAGCCTGTGGCGCTGGGGGTGTGTGCTGCTCGGATTGTTTGGCGTGCTGGTTGTCGTAGCCGGCGATCACGGCCTGGGCAGCATCGACGCCCACGGCTTGTTGATCCTGCTGGCAGCGGTGTCCTGGAGCCTCTACTTTGCCCTGCAAAAGCATCACACCGGGCGTTACGACGGGCTGACGCTGGTGTGTTACACGGTGTGGTCCGGGACAGCGCTGTTGCTGGTTTTTTTGCCCGGCCTGGCGGATCAAGTCGCCCAGGCGCCGCTGCGCGTACAGTTTGCAGTGATTGCCCTGGGGATATTTCCCAGTGCCCTGGCGTACCTGGCCTGGGCCTATGTGCTGGCGCATGTCGATTTGAGCCGGGCGACGATGACCCTGTATTTGACGCCGCCGACGGCGATGGTCATTGCGTCTTATGCGCTTGGCGAGCGGCCGACGTCGATGATCGTGGTCGGCGGGTTGGTGGTGTTGGCGAGTGTGCTGGCGTTGAATCTGGAGCGGCAGCCGGTCGTTGCTCGGGTTGCCAGAATTTAATCTGATTTCTGCGCTGACTCGTCTGGCGTCATCGCGAGCAGGCTCGCTTCCACAGGGGTACGCATTCCAATGTGGAAGCGAGCCTGCTCGCGAAGAACGATGACGCGGTATCACTGACCATCAACTGGCCGAAAACCGGTCGCGACTGTTGGTCAGGTGCAGCCACATCGCCGCCCTCGCCGCGTCCGGATCCTGGCGTTTGATGGCGTTGAGAATCGCCTCGTGCTCCAGGTTGGCCAACTGACCGAGCTTGCTCAAATCCACCGCGCCACGCTCGGCGGCATTGACCCGGGTGCGCGGGATCATGGCACTGCCCAGGTGCTGCATGATTTCGGTGAAGCAAACGTTGCCGGTGGCTTCGGCGATCAGCAGATGAAAGCGCCGGTCCGCTTCGACACAGCTGTCGTTGTTGGCCAGCAGGCTCTGATAGTCATCCAGCGCTTTACGCATCTGCGCCAGCTGCAGGTCGGTGCGGCGCGTTGCCGCCAGCGCCGCCGCCTGGGTTTCCAGGCCCATACGCAACTCCAGAATGCTGCGCACCCCCAACGCGGTATCGACATTCAGCCGCAGCCCCTGCTCCGGCGCGCGCTCGATCACGAACGTGCCAATGCCGTGCCGGGTTTCCACCAGCCCCGAGGCTTGCAGCTTCGAGATCGCCTCACGCACCACCGTGCGGCTGACCCCGTGTTCCTGAACGATGGTGTTTTCCGACGGCAACTTGTCGCCGGGCAACATCTGGCCGAGCAGGATGCGCTGGGTCAGTTTCTCCACCAGGTCATGGGCCAGGTTGTGGCTGCGCTTGCGGGCGGGTACTTCGAGGTCTTCTTGCATGGGCGTGTCCGGAGATCAGGGCTATCGAATCGTAGCACCGCGCCGGGCGGGAATCCTGAAAAATCTCGCTAAACTTGTATGACAACACTCAACAAACAGCCCATATCGAGTCACTTCAATGACCATAAAGCACCATCAATAGAATAAAAAATCTCTGGATATGCGCCATTTCATTGGACAAACGTGGTTGCAAGATCAAAAAATCTAGTTGTATGATGTCTATCAACAACGCAACACCCAGCTTCACCCCGCATAAAAATAACGAGTGGGAGAAAACGCAGTGAATACATCCATCTCCGGGATGCACGACGACGCCAATTCAGCGCTGAAGTCCGCCATCGCCAAAGTCAAACGTCACGTCTTGCCGCTGTTCGTCATCATGTTCATCGTCAATTACATTGATCGCGTGAACATTGGTTTTGTCCGTGCCCACATGGAACACGACCTGGGCATTGGCGCGGCCGCCTATGGCCTGGGTGCCGGTCTGTTCTTCATCGGTTATGCACTGTTCGAAGTGCCTTCCAACATCCTTCTGCAGAAAGTCGGCGCACGCATCTGGTTGACCCGGATCATGCTGACCTGGGGCCTGGTCGCCGCGGGCATGGCGTTCATTCAGAACGAAACCCACTTCTACATCCTGCGTTTTCTGCTGGGCGTGGCCGAAGCCGGGTTCTTTCCCGGGGTGATCTACTACTTCACCCGCTGGTTGCCCGGCGTAGAGCGCGGCAAGGCGATTGCGATTTTCCTGAGTGGCTCGGCGATTGCCTCGCTGATCTCCGGCCCGCTGTCCGGGCTACTCCTGCAAATCAGCGGCCTGGGCATGCACGGCTGGCAATGGATGTACTTCATCGAGGGCATGTTCTCGGTCGGGTTGTGCGCCTTTGTCTGGTTCTGGCTGGACTCCAAACCCCACGACGCCAAATGGCTGAGCCGCGAAGAACAAGACGCGCTGGTCAAGGCCATCGACGACGAACAACTGGCCCGGGAAGCGGCCACGCCGATCAAGCCGTCACTGGGCAAGTTGCTCAAGGATCGCCAGATTATCCTGTTCTGCCTGATCTACTTCTTTATCCAGCTGACCATCTACGCCGCGACCTTCTGGCTGCCGAGCATCATCAAGAAGATGGGCGAGCTGAGCGATGTCCAGGTCGGGCTGTTCAACTCGATCCCGTGGTTGCTGTCGATTGTCGGCATGTACGCCTTCGCGTCCCTGTCGGCCAAGTGGAAACACCAGCAAGCCTGGGTTGCCACTGCCCTGCTGATCGCCGCGGCCGGGATGTTCATGTCCACCACCGGCGGGCCGGTCTTCGCCTTTGTCGCCATCTGCTTTGCTGCACTGGGCTTCAAATCGGCCTCGTCGCTGTTCTGGCCGATTCCCCAGGCCTATCTGGATGCGCGCATTGCCGCCGGTGTCATCGCGCTGATCAACTCGGTGGGCAACCTCGGCGGCTTCGTTGCGCCGACCACGTTCGGCCTGCTGGAAGAACGCACCGGTTCCATTCAGGGCGGGCTGTACGGCCTGGCCGCGACCTCGATCATCGCCGCCATCATCGTGTTTGCCGCCCGCAACAAACCCAAATCCGCGCCTGCCGTCGAATCGGCCAAAGCTGCGCCACGTCACGCCTGAAAGGATAAAAAAATGACTGCACAAGAAATCGCCAAGGCCCCGATCATCACCAGCATGCAGATTGTTCCGGTGGCCGGCCACGATGGCATGCTGCTCAACCTGAGCGGCGCCCACGGCCCGTTTTTCACCCGCAACATCGTGATCCTCAAGGACAACGCCGGCCATACCGGCGTTGGCGAAGTGCCGGGAGGCGAGCGCATTCGCCAGACCCTCGAAGACGCCCGCAGCCTGGTGGTCGGCAGCCCGATTGGCACTTATCAGAAGATTCTCAATCAGGTACGCCAGACCTTCGCCGACCGCGATGCCGGCGGCCGCGGTTTGCAGACCTTCGACCTGCGCATCACCATCCACGCGGTTACCGGCCTGGAAGCCGCATTGCTCGACTTGCTCGGCCAGCACCTGGACGTGCCGGTGGCCGCCCTGCTCGGCGAAGGTCAGCAGCGCGATGAAGTGAAGATGCTCGGCTATCTGTTCTATGTCGGTGATCGCAACGAAACCGACCTCGCCTACCGCAGCGAACCGGACGCCGACAACGACTGGTTCCGCGTGCGGCACGAGAAAGCCATGACCGCCGATGCGGTGGTGCGCCTGGCCGAGGCGGCCCACGCGCGTTATGGCTTCAAGGACTTCAAACTCAAGGGTGGCGTGCTCAGCGGCGACGCCGAAATCGAAGCCGTCACGGCCCTGGCTGAACGCTTCCCCGATGCGCGCATCACCCTCGACCCGAATGGCGCCTGGTCATTGAAAGAAGCCATCCGCCTGTGCCGCGATCAGCACCACGTCCTGGCCTATGCCGAAGACCCGTGCGGAGCGGAAAACGGTTACTCGGGACGCGAAGTCATGGCTGAATTCCGCCGGGCCACAGGCCTGAAAACCGCAACCAACATGATCGCCACCGACTGGCGGGAGATGGGCCACGCGATCCAGTTGCAGTCAGTCGACATTCCCCTGGCCGACCCGCACTTCTGGACCCTGCAGGGCTCGGTACGCGTGGCGCAGATGTGCCACGAGTGGGGCCTGACCTGGGGCTCGCACTCCAACAACCACTTCGACATCTCCCTGGCGATGTTCACCCATGTCGCGGCGGCCGCGCCGGGCGAGATCACCGCCATCGACACCCACTGGATCTGGCAGGACGGCCAGCGCCTGACCAAGGCCCCGCTGCAAATCGTCGACGGCTGCGTGCAGGTGCCACAGAAACCGGGGCTGGGGGTGGAGCTGGACTTGGACCAGGTCGCCAAAGCTCATGAACTCTACAAAGGCATGGGCCTGGGGGCGCGGGATGACAGCATGGCGATGCAGTTCCTGATTCCCGGCTGGAAGTTCGATAACAAGCGGCCGTGCCTGGTACGTTGAATCGACGGATGCGCATCTTGTAACAATAAACCCGACCCGCCTGTGGGCGGTCGGTTTTAAAAAACAGGGTTTCTTCCCCTAGAATGGCGCGCAACTAAATCAACGACGGACGAAACCAACATGGACAGGCTGAAAACCATCGTCGCTTGGATAGCGATATTCGCCGCGGGCCAGTGCGTGGCACAGGATCAAATCGAGACCGTGGTGAACGCCGCTGTACAACCGGTGATGCAGGCCGAGGGTATTCACGGAATGGCCGTGGCAGTCACCGTCAACGGCCAGGCGCATTACTTCAACTATGGCGTCGCCTCGAAAGAAACCGGCAACCCCGTTACGCAAGACACCCTGTTCGAAATCGGCTCTGTCAGTAAAACCTTCACCGCCACCCTCGCCGCCTACGCCCAGGCCACGGGCAAGCTGTCGCTGTCGGACAAGGCCAGTCATGTCCTGCCGGCCTTGCGCGGCAGTGCGTTCGACCACATCAGCGTGCTGCAACTGGGCACTTACAGCGCCGGTGGCCTGCCGCTGCAATTCCCTGCTGAATCTGATTCGGCCGACAAAATGCTCGGCTACTACAAACAATGGAAACCGCTCTACGCCCCCGGCAGCCACCGACTGTATTCGAACCCCAGTCTCGGCCTGTTCGGCTACCTCGCCGCCCAAAGCATGGGCCAGCCGTTTGATGAGCTGATGGAGAAAACCCTGCTGCCGAAACTGGGCCTCCAGCACACCTATGTGCACGTGCCGCAGGATCAGATGGCGCTGTACGCCCAGGGCTACAACAAGGATGGCCAACCGGTACGTGTCACTCCGGGTGCGCTGGATTCCGAGGCATATGGGGTGAAAACCAGCGCCGCGGACTTGCTGGGCTATGTCGGTGCAAACATGAAACCGGCGTCCCTGGAAAAGCCGTTGCAGCAAGCCATCGCCCTGACCCATAGCGGTTACTACACCGTTGGCGATATGACCCAGGGCCTCGGTTGGGAGATGTATCGCTACCCGATCACACTGGATCGTTTGCTGGAGGGCAACTCCACGCCGATGGCCATGCAGGCCCATGAAGTCCGGTGGCTGAACCCGTCACAAGCACAGCCGCAGAACGTGCTGATCAACAAGACAGGCTCAACCGGTGGCTTCGGGGCATACGTGGCGTACGTGCCATCGAAGGACATCGGCATTGTGATGCTGGCCAACAAGAATTATCCCAATGCAGAACGGGTCAAGATTGCCCATCAGATTCTGAGTACCCTTTCCCAATAGTGGCTGATCCATCTGTGGGAGCTCGCTCCCACAGCAAAACCTTCCATCGCCACAAGATTGAGGTTCAATCATCCGGCATTTCAGGCGGCTTGGCGGGCTTGGCCGGTTTTCCGGATTTTGTACCTTTGGCGCCTTTGGCCGCCGGTTCCGCTTCAGTGACGGGAGCGGCCACGGTCGCGGTAAATTCTTTCTCGGCCGCCGGCAACTGATCGACAGCGCTGAAAATCTCCTCCAGCTTGATGGCGTCCGACTGTTCAAGTTTCTTTTCGCCGTCCTTGCCGACCAGAATCACCTTGGTCTTGGCGCCGGCACCCAGTTTGAGCGAGCGGATCAGTGCCGCCGTGTCTTGCGGCCCCAGGTCCTTGCCGTCGCGCTGGCCCATCAGGTTCAGTACGGTGTAGAGCACCATGTTGCGGTCGGTGAAACCCTTGCGATTGGCCGGCTCATCCAGGGACTTTTTCAGGCTGACCCAGGCCGGATCAACCGTGCTCGGAGCGATGACGATCAGTGGCCGGGCCCTGCCCTTGTCCATGTCCAGTGGTGAGTCGCCATCGGCGGCGAACGAGGTGCCGGCAATCGCCAGCAAAGTAGCCAGGGTCAGTGACCTGATGAGCATGCGCATCTCCTTTTGATATCCACGCTCTAATGATTGCGCATTGCGGCGATCGTTCCGGGTGACGTACCGCAAATATGTCTCGCCTTGCCCCAAGCTTAGGTCAGGGCCGTCATTGCGCAACAGACTGGGCTAATCATGAGGGCTTATGACAGCCCGCTCGATCCGTGGCGCAGTGAGCAATGATTGAGGGAGGTCAATGATCAGACGGGAGGACGGCGGGTGTATTTCGATGACCCGGACGGGCATCTGCTGGAAATATTCACCCGCGAATGAAGCTTACGTGACGGCTTGAATCAGAACGCCAGTTTGTAGCCGATCATCAACAGCATGGTCGCCAGGCAAGGGCGCAGTACTTCGTCGGAGATACGCCCGGTCAGGTGGCTGCCCAGGTAAATCCCCGGCAACGAGCCCACCAGCAAGTAACCCAGGACGTGCCAATCCATGTTGCCCATGCTGGCATGGCCAAGGCCCGCGACCAGGGTCAGCGGCACGGCATGGGCGATTTCAGTCCCCACCAGGCGGCGGGTCGGCAGCATCGGATAGAGAATGAACAGTGCCACGGTGCCCAGCGCACCGGCACCGATGGACGTCAGCGCGACCACGGCGCCAAGGACCAGCCCGGTGATGACCGTCATCACGTTCAAGCGCAATCCGCTGGGGTTGTAGTTGCCGCCCGCACGTTTGTGGGCGAAGTCGAGCAGGCGCCTCTTGAACAGGATCGCCAATGCCGTGGCGAACAACACAAACCCGAGGGACTGCTTGATGATCGCGTTCATCGCCTCGGGGGCGCTGTGCAGTGTACTGAGGAACCACAGCGTCAACGCCACCGCGGGCACGCTGCCCAAGGTCAGCCAGCCGGTAATCGCCCAGTCGATGTTGTTGTTCTTGCGGTGAACCAGTACGCCGCTGGACTTGGTGATGGCGGCGTACAGCAGGTCGGTACCGACCGCCGTCGCCGGGTTGATCCCGAACCACAGCAGGATCGGGGTCATGAGCGACCCACCACCTACGCCAGTCATGCCGACGATGAAGCCGACGACCAGCCCGGCAACGACCAACCCGATGTTCAGTAAATCCATGAATACGTCCACAACAATCGCAGGGGAAATCCGGCCCGCAGCATAACGGCATTTCTTATAACCAGCTATATCGATGCGATCTATCTTTATACCCTGAGCTCAATCCCCCCTGTGGGAGCGGTGCTGAGTTCACTGCACCGGCAGGAAATTCAGGAACAGCAGGCTCTGGGCATAGTTCAGGCCGATGCGCCGGTAGCGTTCGTCGAGCATCTGGGTCAGCAGGTCCAGCCGGGCGACGATCTTGCCGAACTCGACGGCAAAGCTCAGGTTGCTGCCCTCCTCCGAGATTTCATTGGAGAACAGCAAGGGCTGGCCCTCTTTGTTCTGTCGCTGGCTGAGGATCCAGGTGGCGATCTCGATGTTGCGCGCGGCATTGCTGACGAATACCGGGTTGATCGTATCGGTCATGTAGAACTCGAGGCGATTGCCATGGGCGGTCACCAGCATGCTGCCGACGGCATAGATGAACGCGCCGACCCGATCGCCCAGAAACTCCGGGCTCATGGCAAAACGCAGGGCCGCAAGGTCCTTTTTGCCGCCCAGGGTCGGTAAGGGCTGCTGCAACTCGATGGCCATGCGCACTTGCTTGCCGGCGGTGCGGGCATCGAGGAAACCGGATTTTTTCAGTTCATCGGGGTTACGCAGGTAGAGCTTGCTCATCAACAGGTAAAGGCTGTCGAGGTTGTCGCGCATGGTCAGGGTGGCCATGCGGTCGACGCTGGTCTGCAGGAACTCCTGGGGTTTGCCTTCGCGCATCTGGTCGATGATGTCGCCGCCCTGTTGCTGGCTGCAACCGGTGACGAAGAATATCGACAGACCTGCCAGCAGCAGGCAATGACGGCGGATTTTAGTAGTGATCGCGGGTGAAACTCGAGCCATGGGTTCTTGGACTTGGGCATGGGCCGGCGGTGGGGATCGCCGCAGGCTGCCATGGATAGAGCCGGACATTTCGAAAAAGTGCAGTATCGGCACAGAGCAATCGATCACCGGCAAGGTGCAGCTCAAGAGATCACAGCCCGCGGCGGAACCGATGGACTATTCTGCTGCCCACAGAAATAGTCATCGGCATTCATAAAGGAGGTTTGCATGCGCACGCTTGAACTGGCTGGCACCAGGGTCCCGGTCATCGGCCAGGGGACCTGGCAGATGGGCGAAGACCGTTCACGGCACACGCAAGAAGTCGCTGCACTGCGCCTGGGTATCGAACTGGGCATGACCCTGATCGACACCGCGGAAATGTACGCCGAAGGCGGTGCCGAGGAAGTGGTCCGCGATGCCATTGCCGGCCAGCGCGACAGCGTCTTTCTGGTCAGCAAGGTGTACCCGCACAACGCCAGTCGCCAGGGCATTCCCCTGGCTTGCGAGCGAAGCCTGCGCAGGCTTGGCACCGATTACATCGATCTGTATCTGCTGCATTGGCGCGGCCAGTATCCGCTGGAAGAAACCGTTGAAGCCTTCGAACGCCTGCGCGAAGACGGCAAGATCGGGCGTTGGGGCGTGTCCAATTTCGACCTCGACGACTTGCTGGAACTGGACGCCCCGGCCTGCGCCACCAATCAGGTGCTCTACAACCTGGCACAACGGGGCATAGAATTTGATTTACTGCCCTGGAGCCAGCAACAGCGGTTGCCGGTCATGGCTTACTGCCCGATCGACCAGGGCGGAAAATTGCTCGCCAATGCCACCCTCAAACAGGTGGCCGCCCGACACGACGCGACGCCTGCACAAGTGGCACTGGCATGGATTCTGCGTAAGGACGGCGTGATCGCCATCCCCAAAGCGGTCCGCTCCGAGCATGTACGGCTCAATGCCCAAGCTGCCCGATTGCAGCTTGAAGCCGGGGATCTGGAGGCGCTGGACCAAGCGTTTCACGCGCCACAACGCAAACAGCGGCTGGCCATGGTCTGAACCACCGCAGTCAGTCAGAGAGCTTCACCATGAGAAGCACCGACCACCAGGACCCGTTCAATCTGCAACGTTTTCTCGATGCTCAAGACCCGGTGTTCGACCGGGTTCAAACCGAGCTGAACAACGGGCACAAGCGCAGTCACTGGATGTGGTTCATTTTTCCCCAGTTTGCCGGGCTCGGCGGCAGCGAGATGTCGCGCCGCTTTGCCATCCGCTCGCGGGAGGAAGCTCTGGCCTACCTTGAGCATCCGTTGCTGGGCGCCCGGCTACGCACCTGCACCCAGGAAGTACTGAACATCCGGGAGCGTTCGGTGGCCGGGATTTTCGGCCATCCCGACGACTTGAAGTTTCATTCCTCGATGACCCTGTTTGCCCAGGTCACCGATGCCGACAGCCTTTTCCAGCAAGCCTTGAATCAGTACTTCCATGGCATCCTGGATGACTGGACCTTGTCGCTGATGGACTCAAAACAGGCCCAGTTGCCCCCCAACCAGGGTTGAGAAGTCGTCGTGTACAAACGGCAGTATGGCGTCCGCCACCGGTTGCAGCTGTTTAGTGATGTAGTGGTCGTAATCGATGGGCGCGCTGCGCACTTCCAGCGGTTCAGGGCCGGCGACGGTGATCACGTAGCTGATCCAGCCGCCGTTCTGGTATTGCCGCGGGCGGCCCTGGCGGTCGTTGTACTCGTCGGCCAGGCGTGCCGCGCGCACATGGGGCGGCACGTTACGCTGATAGTCATCGAGGGTGCGGCGCAGGCGTTTGCGGTAGATCAGCCGGTCATCGAATTCACCGGCCAGGGTCTTGCGCACGTAGTCACGCACATAATCCTGGTAGGGCTTGCGCAGGAAGATCCGCGAATACAGCTCCTGCTGGAATTGCCGAGCCAGCAGCGACCAGTCGGTGCGCACGGTTTCCAGGCCTTTGTAGACCATTTCGTCGCTGCCATCCTCCCGGGTGACCAGCCCGGCGTAGCGCTTCTTGCTGCCTTCCTCGGCGCCGCGAATGGTCGGCATCAAAAAACGCTTGTAGTGGGTCTCGAACTGCAATTCGAGAACGCTCTGCAGGCCGTATTCCTGCTGCACGTGCTCGCGCCACCACTGATTGACGTGCGCCACCAGCGCGTGGCCGATCTGCGCCGCCTCCTGCTGGCCATGGGCGCGACGCAGCCAGACGAACGTCGAGTCGGTGTCGCCGTAAATCACCGCATGGCCCTGGGCTTCGATCAACTGACGGGTGCGCAGCATGATTTCGTGCCCGCGCAAGGTGATGGACGACGCCAGGCGCGTGTCGAAGAAGCGACAACCGCTGGAGCCGAGTACGCCGTAGAAGGCGTTCATGATGATTTTCAGCGCCTGGGACAGCGGCGCGTTGTGTTCGCGCTTGGCGGTTTCCCGGCCTTCGGCCACCCGGGCGACGATGGATGGCAGGCAATGTCGGGTGCGGGAAAAGCGCGCGCCACGAAAACCCGGCACCGACTCGCTGTCGTCCGGGTGCTTGAGCCCTTCAATCAATCCCACGGGGTCAATCAGGAAGGTGCGGATGATCGACGGATAGAGGCTTTTGTAGTCGAGCACCAGCACCGACTCGTACAGCCCCGGCTGCGAATCCATGACAAAACCGCCGGGGCTGGCTTCGGGTGGCTTGCCACCGAGGTTCGGCGCAACGAAACCCTGACGGTGCATCAGCGGCATGTACAGGTGCGTGAACGCGGCCACCGAACCGCCCATGCGATCGGCCGGCAAACCGGTGACGCTGGCCCGCTCCAGCAGGAAGGTGAGCAACTCGGTCCTGGCAAAAATCCGCGTAACCAGTTCGCAGTCCTTGAGGTTGTATTTGGCCAGCGCCGGTTTGTCCTCGGCGAACATGCGATTGATTTCGTCCATGCGCTGGTACGGGTTGTCGATGGACTTGCCCTCGCCGAGCAAGGTTTGTGCGACGTTTTCCAGGCTGAACGAGGGGAAACTCCAGGTCGCCGAACGCAGGGCCTCGATACCGTCGATGATCAAGCGACCAGCGGCTGAAGCGAAGTAGTGGTTGCCGCTGCCGTGTTCACGCCACTGCATTTCCTCGCCGCCACGCCCCAGTTTCAACGGCACCGCCAGGCGTCGGGCGTGTTCGTGGAGCACCCGCAAGTCGAACTGCACGACGTTCCAGCCGATGATCGCGTCCGGGTCGAACCGGGCAAACCAGTCGTTGAGCTTTTTCAGCAGCAGGGTTCTCGAATCGCAGTATTCGAGCTGGAAATCCACCTGGCTGGCGTCGCCATTGGGTGGACCGAGCATGTACACCTGACGCTCGCCGCAGCCTTCCAGGGCGATGGAATACAACTCGCCCTGGGCGGTGGTCTCGATGTCCAGGGATACGAGTTTCAGGCTCGGCCGGTAATCGGCATCCGGTTTCATCTGGGCGTCGAGCAGCAGGCCCTCGGCATTCGGCGTGCCACTGAAACGCACCGGCGCGGTGATGAAGCGTTCCATCATGTAGCGTTCCGGCGGGCGCACGTCGGCTTCGAACACCTCGACACCGGCCCGGCGCAGCGCGGTTTCCAGGCGCATCAACTGGCCATGTTGCTGGCAGTAAAGTCCGAGGACCGGGCGATGTTCGAAGTCCTGCAGGGCCAGAGGCCTGAGCTCGACGTTCTTCTCGCCATGCAAAACGCTTTCTGCGGGCTGACGCTGCGCAGCGGGGATGAACGCCACCGATGGTTGATGAGGCAAGCGCAGACGCCGGGGACCGCTGTCGGTCGCCAGCCAGAACTCGACCTCCGTACCGACCGGGGTGTCGCGCCAATGCCGGGTCAGGACGAAGCCCTGCTGTAGATCCACCACTGCAAACCTCGAAACTGATTCAGAGGGTGATTCTACCCGCCATCGGTGGCGATAGCGCGTTCGTCGCCGGTCTATCAGGCAGACACCGCTCCCACAGGTGGTTCGTTGGCCTTAAATGAGGGGTTTGCCGAAAAAAACCGCCGAATAACGTTTTTTGCGTGTTATCTGCCGCATTCGCCCTTGCCCAGAACGCTCGCGTCTACGATTCTTCAAGAACAACGACAACACCCGAGTAACCACCATGAAAACCGTCGCCCAACTGCTCAAGCTCAAAGATCAGAAGAATCAGGAAGTGCACCAGATCAAACCCGACCACATGGTGCTCGAAGCACTGATGAAGATGGCCGAGAAAAACGTCGGGGCCTTGCTGGTGGTGGATAATGATGAAGTGCTGGGCATTATCAGCGAACGGGACTACGCGCGAAAACTGGTGCTGCACGGCCGCTCTTCGGTGGGCACGCCGGTGCGCGACATCATGGTGTCACCGGTGATTACCGTCGACACCCATCAAACCGTGGATACCTGCCTGGGCATCATGTCCGATAAACGCCTGCGTCACTTGCCGGTGGTCGAAGGTGGCAAATTGATCGGCCTGCTGTCGATCGGTGACCTGGTCAAGGAAGCCATTGCCGAACAGGCGGAGCTGATCAAGCAGTTGGAGCAGTACATTCGCGGGGAGTGAATCCGCACACGCCGCCCCCCTGTAGGAGCGAGCCTGCTCGCGATGGCGGTATGTCAGTCACTTAGATGTTGAATGATAAGCCGCCATCGCGAGCAGGCTCGCTCCTACAGGGGGGGGTCAGGCCGGCCAATGCCGAGCGAACACCGGTGCCAGTGCCGGGTGGCGGTCGATGCGTTCCAGCCAGGCGAAAAAACCAGGCCGGGCGTTGCGCAAATGTTCCCGGCTGCCCGCCCATCGCGAGATCACCGCCGCCAGCACATCCAGGGCCCCTGGCTTCTCACTGCCCAGGTACAACTCGCCCGAAAACTGATCGGCAAACACCTCCCAACTCCAGTGCAGGCGCCGGCGGGTGCCCTCCATGAGGTTCTGCCTGGACGACTCATCCGCCTCGGCCAGCCAGCGTTCGGGGTAATCGATGATGCCGATGGCCGCATAGCAATTGCTGACGATGTAGGCCATGCCGCGAATGGCCTGGCCTCGCTCGGCCGGATCCTGCGGCAACAATCCCGATGCGGGAAAGGTCAACCCGAGGTGGATCAGGATCGCCGCGCTCTCGGTCAGGACAGCGCCATCGGGTAGCTGCAAGGTCGGAATCTGTTTGAGCGGGTTGAGTTTTTCCAGCGTCTGGGCCGCCTCCGCGGACGTCTCGACATCGATGAAGCGATAAGGAACATCACAGAGTTCAAGAGCAGCCTCGATGGCCGCCGCCCCGGAGTTCTGATGGCCGTAGAGCTGGTACATAAACGTCTCCTTGCATACCTCGACCTCTGCCGGGCCACATCGACCGTCGCGGCAGAGGAACGCGCCAGCTATCCAGTGTAGAAGCCGCCACCGACCACACCGTAGCCATCCGACGACCGCACCATCACGCTCACAAGAGGAGTGGCGTCGGTCCTATCATTGCCGTCGATGTTCACCATCACCTCAATGAAGTTCTCTTAAAAAATCCCCGGCGTAACATCTGCTCCATACCAACCCATAAGCACCCCGGAGCACACCATCATGAAACGCCAAACCCTCCTCAGCATCGCTTTCTCGGTTTTCGCCGTTAACGCTTTCGCCGCAAACTCTGCTCAACCTGTGGTCGCTGAAGGCGGCTCGGATCGTCTGATTGAAAGCCGTGTGGCCGAGGGTGGCTCCGATCGCCTGATCGAGAATCGCGTGGCCGAAGGTGGTTCGGATCGCCTGCTGGAAAAACGTGTTGCCGAAGGCGGTTCCGACAAGCTCCTGCAAAACCGCGTTGCCGAAGGTGGTTCCGACAAACTGCTGCAAAACCGCGTTGCCGAAGGCGGTTCCGACAAGCTCCTGCAAAACCGCGTCGCTGAAGGCGGTTCCGACAAACTGCTGCAAAACCGCGTTGCCGAAGGTGGCTCGGACCGTCTGATCGAAAGCCGCGCTGTCTGAATGCAGTGCTTGACCGCGGGACTCAATGAAAACCCGGCCTTACCCGCCGGGTTTTTTATGCTTTTTTGCGCCGCGATTACTTCCCCGCCCGCGCCATGCAGCGCTGGTAGCGTTCATCGACTCGCTTGGCGAACCAGGCGGTGGTGAGTTTGCGGGTGATTTTCGGGCTTTGCAGCACGATCCCCGGCAACACTTCACGGGGTAACGGCCGGCCCTCGGCCCGTTCGGCCAGTTCGAAAACCCGCCGATAGAGTTTACTGTCTTCGAACGCCAGGGTGTTCCCCTCTTCCAGTTGGTCGCGGATCGTCGGATTGCGCATGTCCAGTTGCTTGCCAAGGGTACGCACGGCCAGTTCCGTGGTGCCGGGCATGATCGAACCGTAGCGCACCAGGTCGCCATCCAGCGCCAACGGGATACCGGAAGCCCGGCTCACCGCGTTCTGGAATGCAGCGTTACGGCTGGCGTACCAACCCGCGTTGAAGTCCGCAAAGCGGTACAACGGCTGTGGGTAACTGACCGGATACCCGAGCAGATGCGCGATGCCGAAATACATGCCGCCGCGCCGGGTGAACACTTCATGACGAATCGAGCCTTTCACCGGATACGGATAGCCCTTGGCCTGCTGTTCGGCAAAATCAATGCTGACCTGCATCGGCCCGCCGGTATGCACCGGGTTGAAGCCGCCGAACAGCTTCTTGCCCATCGGCACCATGCCGATGAAGTCGTCAAAAACAGCGCTCAGTTCCTTTTCACTGCGCGCGGCATTCAGGCGGTTGCTGTAGCTTTTGCCATTGGGCGAATCGAGCATTAACGCACCGCTCACCAGCAGGCGGGGAATATGTGCCTTGGCGGCACGGCGGTCGATCTCGTCACGGGCGATCTTGCCAAGGCCCGGTACGTTCGGATCGACCTGAAAGGTCGACTCCTGTTCAGTCACCGCCAGCACCGAGCACAGGTTTTGCGTGGTCGGCGAGATGTCTTGCGCGGTAAACGCCACCTGGATATCCGTGGCCCAACCCTGGGGATCGGCGGCCTTGGCCGGCAGCAAACGAACAATCTCGGCCTTCACTTCGGCCGGGCTGCGCGCCGCCGGTTCCTGGGTCCGTTGGCTGCCGCAACCGGCCAATATCAGCAATACGGCAACGCTTGTGATCAATCTGATTTGCATGTCGTTCCATCTAATCCGTTTGTCCGGGCCAACCATACGACCAATGGCAGGTCAGCGGCTACGTCCGTGGCAGTCAGACGGTTGCCGCCCTCCCCGACTGGACCATACTTGATTCACACAGCGAGGAGGACAGGTCATGCACCGCAGCGACGTGTTGATCATCGGCGCCGGCCCGACCGGGCTGGTCCTGGCGTTGTGGCTAAGCAAACTGGGGGTGCGCGTGCGGATCGTCGACAAAACCTCGGCCCCCGGCACCACGTCCCGGGCGCTGGCCGTCCAGGCACGGACGCTGGAGTTGTATCGCCAACTCGGACTGGACGAGGCTGTGGTGCAACACGGCCATCAAGTAAAGGCCGGCAACTTCTGGGTCAAGGGTGAGCCCGTGGCACGCCTGCCTCTGTCCCGGATCGGCGAGGGCCTGACACCTTACTCGTTTCTCGAGATATTCCCGCAGGACGAACACGAACGGCTGCTGATCGAGCGCCTGCAAGCCTTCGGCATTACGGTGGAACGCAACACTGAACTGGCAGGCTTCGAGCAAACCGCAGACGGCATCACGGCCACGCTGCAGCTGCCCGACGGCCAGCAGGAAATCTGCCAGGCCTGTTATCTGGCCGGATGCGACGGTGCCCGGTCGATTGTGCGCAAGACCCTGGATACCGGGTTTCCCGGCGGGACTTACCAACAGATTTTCTACGTCGCCGACGTGCAGGCCAGCGGCCCGACATTCAACGGCGAACTGCATGTGGATCTCGACGAGGCGGACTTCCTCGCCGTGTTCCCGCTGGCAGACACGGGTCGCGCGCGCTTGATCGGCACGGTGCGCGACGAGCGCGCCGAACACGCCGAGACCCTGCGCTTCGAGGATGTCAGCAGCCGGGCCATCGAGCACATGAAGGTGCAGATCGAGCAACTGAACTGGTTTTCGACCTACCGCGTGCACCATCGGGTGGCGGATCACTTCCGCAAAGAGCGGGCGTTTTTGCTGGGTGATGCCGCCCATGTGCACAGCCCGGCGGGCGGCCAGGGCATGAACACCGGGATTGGCGATGCCATCAACCTGGCCTGGAAACTGGCGGCCGTGTTGAGCGGCGGTGCCGAGGCCAGGCTGCTCGACACCTATGAAACCGAGCGCATTGCGTTTGCGCGCAAACTGGTGGCGACCACCGATCGGGTCTTCACGTTCGTCACTGCCGACGGGCCGATTGCCGATTTGCTGCGTACGCGCCTGGCCCCGTTCTTGTTACCGAAAATGACCGCGTTCGAAACCTCCCGCCAGTTCCTGTTTCGCACGGTGTCGCAGATCACCCTGAATTATCGTGGAATGCCGCTGAGTACCGGCGTTGCCGGGCATGTGCATGGCGGTGATCGCCTGCCCTGGGCCCATGACGGCGAGGGGGATAATTTCGAGTCGCTCAAGTGCCTGACCTGGCAGGTGCATGTCTATGGCGACACCAGCGACGAGATGATCGCCTGGTGCCACGAGCACCACCTGCCGCTGCACGTATTCGACTGGCGACCGGCGTTCGAAGCAGCGGGTCTGGGGCGCAACGGCTTTTATCTGTTGCGACCCGATACCTATGTGGCAATTGCCGAAACCTGTTCGGACCCGAAAGTGATCGAACGGTATTTCCGTGATCACGGGATCCGACCGTTTTTTGGCGCGCCCTGAGAACACCATATCCCCTTGTGGGAGCGGGCTTACTCGCGAAAGCGGTGGGTCAGTCGATACAAATGCTGCCTGACACTACGCCATCGCGAGCAGGCTCGCTCCCACAGGTTATGCGGTGTATCAGCTCGCGACAGGACTTGGAATCTGCAACCCGCGCACCACCGCCGGCCGCGCCAGGAAGCGTTCCAGCACCCGCGTGACGTTAGGGAAGTTCTGGATGCCCACCAGATCGCCAGCCTCATAAAAGCCGATCAGGTTGCGCACCCACGGGAAGGTGGCGATGTCGGCGATGGTGTAGCGCTCGCCCATGATCCAGTCACGCCCTTGCAGCCGGCCGTCGAGTACCTTGAGCAGGCGCCTGCTTTCCTCGACGTAGCGGTCACGGGGACGCTTGTCTTCGTAGTCCTTGCCGGCGAATTTGTTGAAAAACCCGAGCTGGCCGAACATCGGACCAATACCACCCATCTGGAACATCAGCCACTGGATCGTTTCGTAGCGCGCTGCCGACTCCTGGGCCAGCAGTTGCCCGCTCTTGTCGGCCAGGTAGATCAGAATCGCTCCCGATTCGAACAGCGCCAGCGGCTGGTCATCCGGACCGTGGGGGTCGAGGATCGCCGGGATCTTGTTGTTGGGATTGAGGGAAAGAAATTCCGGGGACATCTGGTCATTGGTGTCGAAGCCTACCCGGTGAGGCTCATACGGCAGGCCGATCTCTTCGAGCATGATCGAGACCTTGACGCCGTTGGGGGTCGGCAAGGAGTACAGCTGAATCCACTCCGGATACTGGGCAGGCCATTTGCGGGTGATGGGAAATGCGGACAAATCGGTCATGGGCGGGATCCACGAAGACATTGAGAGTGACGATCATAATGTAGATATCCGCTCAGCGATCCCTTGAAACCATCGATCTCGCTGATAGAGGAGATCAAAAGAGATCACGACCGTTTCAACGCCATTGAGTGTAGGGTGTCCACAATTGTGCAACATCCTGTCGATAACCTTCGCTGCAAACCCGTGAAGGTTACCGGTACATTGCCGCCCACTCGGCCGGAATCGAACCAAACGGGTTCAGGGGACTCTGAGCACCACCCCCTTTGATAACGGACCGGCTTCAATGACATGGAAAACACCCGACGCAGGACAATCGTGGTGGAAAGGTTTGTCAGCCTTAACTGAATTACGCTGAAGACCCTTTACTCATGAACCTGTTCAATTTTGCCCAACGTTTCAGACATCGAGCTTACCTGCTGTTGCCCGCCTTGCTGGTGGTCAGCGCGTTGTTCCTGTCGCTGGAATCCGGTCTGAGTCGCGCCCAACCGATGGATGGCACCCAGACGCTGGTCTTCCTGCGCCACGGGGAAAAACCCGACGGTGGCCTGGGCCAGCTCAATTGCCAGGGACTGAACCGCGCCATCGACCTGGCCACGCTGCTGCCGGAAAAGTTCGGCAAGGCCAACTATGTGTTCGCGGCGAACCCGACCCGTAACGTCGAGGAAGGCGAGCTCGACAATTCCTACAGCTACATCCGCCCCCTGATGACCATCAGCCCCAGCGCCATCAAGCTGGGCCTGCCGGTGAACATCAATTTTTCCGCCAATGACACCAGTGACCTGGCCGATGAGCTGCTGCACGACAAGTACCACAACTCGATCATCTACACCGCCTGGTCCCACGGTTACCTGCCGGAGCTGATCAACAAGGTGGCCGGCGACGCTACCGGCAAGAAAACGACCATCACCGATGACTGGGAGTCCAGCGACTATGACTCGCTGTATGTGTTGACCCTGACCTGGCATAACGGCAAGGCCAGTTTGCAGAGCCATGTGTACAAACAGGGTCTGGATAATGGCGCTGAAACTTGCCCGACCTGAGGTTTTGCTTTGTCTGATTGGGCCTCATCGCGAGCAGGCTCGCTCCTACAGTAATCTTCTGTGAACACGGTTTTTGTGTACGGCGCAGATCCAGTGTAGGAGCGAGCTTGCTCGCGATGGGGCCGGCAAAAACACCCTCAACCTTTCTGTCTGCCCCGCTCGCGCAGATACTCGAGAACCGCCCCCCGCTCCCCGGCAAACTCGATCCGCGCGTCTTTCTTCTCCCGCTGAAACGCGTACATCGGATCGTAATACTCGCGCAGCAACCCTTCGATCCAGCCCCGGTGCAGATCCACCGCGCCACTGCGGGCCTGCTCCGCCAACGCATCCTCCATCAAAACCAACATGCGACGATGACGTTCGCCACCCAGGCGTTTCTGCACATTGTTCAGGCTCGCCAGCAAGCGTTCGGAAAACAACGCAAAGCCCTCCTCGCCATGCACGTCGATGAATTCGGCGCACAGATCCACCACGTAATCGCGCAGGATCCGCTCGACCCGACCTTCCAGGCTGTCTTCCAGCCAGACCATCGGGAACTGCTGCATGCCCTGGTACAGCGGCAACGGCAGCGCACAACTGCCCACCGCACGGCTTTCGTCTTCCAGTACGAACTGCTCGATGCCCCGGGCGCGTTTTTTCAGCACGTCGATGGCCAAGCGGTTTTCGAAGTCGATATTCGAGGGTTGGCCCGTTGCGCGCTTGCCGAAACTGGAGCCGCGATGGTTGGCATGGCCTTCAAGGTCCACGGCGTTGCCCAGTTGCGTGAGCACCTCGGTCTTGCCGGTGCCGGTCATGCCGCCCAGCAGGACGAAATCACACTGGGTCACGGCTTGATCGAGGGTGTCCAGCAGGAAGGTGCGCATGGCCTTGTAGCCGCCGCCCACCCGTGGATAGTCGATACCGGCCTCGTCCTTGAGCCATTGCTGGACTATCTGCGAGCGCAGGCCGCCGCGAAAGCAATACAGCAAGCCATCCGGATGCGCCCGGGAAAAATCGGCCCAGGCCTGGATGCGTTCGGCCTTGACCGCCCCCGACACCAGTTGATGCCCCAGCACGATGGCCGCTTGTTGGCCGTGCTGCTTGTAGCAGGTGCCGACCCGCTGGCGTTCATGGTCATTCATCAACGGCAGGTTGATCACGCCGGGAAACGCGCCCTTGTTGAATTCGACCGGCGCGCGGGCGTCCATCATGGGCCGATCGTTGAGGAAGATATCGCGGTAATCAGTGCAGTCGACGAACATCAATACACCTCGACCGCGTTGCTCTGTCGCTCGACCAGTTCACCGATCGGTTCCAGGCTCAGGCCCAGTTCGGCGGCCACTGAGAGGAATTGCTCGTTGCCTTGCGGCGTCACGGCAATCAGCAGGCCACCGCTGGTCTGCGGATCGCAGAGCACGCGTTTGTGCAGTTCCTGAAGGCGTCCGAGCTTGCTGGCGTAGCTGTCGAAATTGCGCAAAGTCCCGCCCGGTACGCAGCCCTGTTCCAGGTAATACTCCACCCCCGGCAGGCGCGGTACGCGTTCATATTCAATGCGCGCCGTGAGCTGGCTGCCGTCGGCCATTTCCACCAGGTGCCCGAGCAAGCCGAAACCGGTGACATCGGTCATCGCGGTCACGCCGTCGAGCTTGCCGAAACGGCTGCCGGGTTTGTTCAGGGTGCACATCCAGTCCCGGGCCAGGCCGATGTCGGCGTTGCGCAATTTGCCCTTTTTCTCGGCGGTCGTAAGGATGCCGATCCCCAGGGGCTTGGTCAGGTATAGCAGGCAACCGGCCGTGGCGGTGTCGTTGCGTTTCATGTGGCGCTTTTCCACCAGACCGGTCACAGCCAGGCCAAAGATCGGTTCCGGCGCGTCGATGGAGTGCCCGCCTGCCAGCGGGATACCCGCCGCGTCACACACCGCGCGGCCGCCGCGTATCACTTCCCGGGCAACTTCCGGCGCCAGCACGTTCACCGGCCAGCCCAGAATCGCTATCGCCATCAAGGGATCGCCGCCCATCGCATAGATGTCGCTGATGGCATTGGTGGCGGCAATTCGGCCGAAATCGAAGGGATCGTCGACGATCGGCATGAAAAAGTCGGTGGTCGAGACCACGCCGCGTTCCTCGTCAATGGCATACACCGCCGCATCATCGCGCGAGGCATTGCCGACCCAAAGCTTCGGGTCGAGGTTCTGCGCCCCGCTGCCGGCCAGGATCACTTCCAGCACCTGAGGGGAAATCTTGCAACCGCAACCGGCGCCGTGGCTGTATTGGGTCAGGCGAATCGGCTCGCTCATAGGGGTACCTCATTGGGTCAATGGGGCCGATTCTAGCAGAGCGAGGCATGCGCAAGGTGTTGCACAGCCACGGACTTTGTGGGAGCGGGCTTGCTCGCGAAGAGGCCATGTCAGTCGACATGGATATTGAATCTCACTACGCCTTCGCGAGCAGGCTCGCTCCCACAGGGGTTGGGTCAGGGCAGCAGAATCACCTTGTCGCCACTGCCCTGATTCACCTCGGCATAACGCTCAAGGCCTTCGGCCAATGGCGACTCGAACAAACCCTGGGGTAACGGCAACAGGTCCTGGTCGAAGAACCGGCCGAACTGGTCGAGCATCGCCGCACACGCCTGCACTCCGTACAGCAACGAGTTGATCCCCACCACCGAGCCACCCTTGCGATACAACGCCAGCGACGGCAACTGCACGTGACCGTCCACAGGCGCCGCGATGATCGCGATGCGGCCGAACGCGGCCAGGGCGGGTACCGAGGCCGGCAGCCAGAAACCGGTGGTGTCGAAAATCACGTCGGCGCCGTCGGCATAGACGGCGTTGACCTGAGCCCCGAGGTCTTCGGGTTTATCCAGTTGCAGGGTCTGATAACCCTGATCCTGCAAGTCCTTGACCTGCTCCGGACGCCGCGCGGCCGCCAGCACCCGGGCACCGCGCACCTTGGCCAAGGCCAGCGCGGCACTGCCGACTGCCCCGCCACCGATGACCAGCAATCGGGTTTCGGCCGTCACCAGGCTGCGTTCCAGAGCATCCCACGCCGTGGTGTAGGGCACACCAAGGCTGGCGGCCTGCGTGAAGCTCAAATGCGTGGGTTTGAGCGCCACGCCGTTGGCCGGCAGCTTGACGAACTGCGCGTGTGAACCGTCGGCGAAAAACCCCAGTTCCTTGCCCGTGCCCCAGACCTCCTGACCGATCAGCGCCTGCGGGCCGGCCACGACAACACCGGCAAAGTCACGACCGGGAATCCGCGGCAAGGTGGTGTAGGGAAAACGCCCCAGCACGTTCTTGACATCGCTCGGGTTGAGGCCGGCGGCCTTGATCTGGACCAGCACTTCATCGGTGCCTGGCACAGGTGTAGGCACCTCGACGTAGCGCAGGGCCGAGAGATCACCGGTTTTATCGAATTGCAGAGCTTTCATGGGCGTATCCATCGAGTCGAAAAGGGTTCAGGAGATCCAGCCAGCCACCAGCCCCCGCCCCATCGGCCAGAGCTTTTCGCCGGCAAGCATGCCGAGCAGGCCCACCAGCGCGATGGCCGGGGGTGCGGGGGAACGAAAGTCCAGGGCGCCGTAGAGCAAACCGACGCCCAGACCGATGGCCACTGACACGAGGTAGTTCATGGCAGACTCCGGGGGCAATTGAGGTATGCGCTGAGTCTAGAAGGCGATGCCTTTGAGCATCGGCCAAGTGCTTCTGAATTTCGGCCAAAGCCTGGCCTCGGCGAACTCAGTCCTGGCGTTGCGCCGCCGGAAACTGCGAAGGCGCAACGCCCAGTTCACGACGAAACATGTCGCTGAAGCTGCTCGGTGAATAGCCCAGCTCCCGGGCAATCGCGCTGACCGGTACGCCCTGGATCAACTCGGCCACCGCCGTCGCCAGTTGCACCTGACGCCGCCACTCGGCGAAGCCCATGCCCAAGCCGTCCTTGAACAGTCGCGCCAGGGTGCGCACGCTGGCTCCGGCGTTATCCGCATGTTGTTCGAAAGGAATATCCAGTGAAGGCGCGGCCATGACCGCCTGACACAAATTCATCAATCGCCTGTCGGAATCGTCTGGCAGCGGGATTTTCAGCAACGAGCGCCTGGCCCGCTTGAGTTCCAGCAGCGCCAGGCCCACCAGCGCATCGTAATACTCGGGCGCACCGTCGTTGCCCTGCTCCACCAGGCCGACGATCAGTTCGCGCAGCAAGCCGCCGACCTCGATCACCTGAACGCGGTCATCCAGGGTCGCGGCCAGGGACGGCCGCAGGTAGATGTTGCGCATTTGCAGGTCGGACACCACACGAATTCCATGAGGTACGCCGGGCGGCAACCACACCGCCCGCTGCGGCGGCACCACCAGCGCCTCGTGCGGCGTCTCGACCCACATCACCCCGCTCATCGCATACAGCAACTGGCCCCAGACGTGCTCATGGGGCTCGATGTACAACCCGCGCGGATAGGTGCGCGCCAGCGGCTGCACGGGCACATCGGTGTCACTCAGGTCAGGCGGTGCGGCGAGGGCCATGATCAATGTTCATTGGGGGTGCGGGAGGCTCAATGGTAACGGGGCGTAGAACTTGTCGCCAGCAATCGCCGCCGTCCGACAATCCGAATGAATTTTCCTGACGGCGCGCGATCCTTCTATGTACAACAGGGAGGAACCGGGGCTTTATGAACAGTGCAAAATTATTCGTCATCGAGTACACCCTCCATGGCGCTCCGAAATCATTCATCATCCGCCTGGACAAAATGGATAACGCAGAAGCCTGGCATTGGGCGAGCTGTGATGCGGGGGTGGGGCGAATCCCCCGCTTCGGACGCGAGAAGGTGCAAAAGACCAGCAAGCCGATGGCTGAAAAATTCGGCGTGGAAAACGTCAAGTGGCGACCGACGAACTAATATCCGGTAACCATCAGGTTCGGGGGGAAGGGATATGAGCGCAACATCCGTCAACAGCCCTGCGCAGCTGGACTACGGTCTGGACACACTGTTCGGCCGCATCACCAAAAGCGCCGAGTGCCGGATCGGGCTGGAACAGGTCGAAAATGACCCATTCTGCTTCGCCATACGCGTCCCGGCGCCACTGCCGGAAGATCTGGAGCAAGCCAGGACCCTGGTGCTGCGGGTCGAAGGGCGGCGCTTGCAAGGCACCGTGCGCCACAGCGAACGCCTGGAAGATGACAGCCTCAGGCTGGAAGTGGAACCGGATTAGGCTCCACTTTGGCGTGTGCCGTGGTTTTCAGTGGGCACACTTGCAGCCTTGGGATGCGCACTCCTCGCCGTGCTCGTGATGCTTGGCACAGGCTTCACAGCAGTAATGCTTGCCGTGACGCACGATCGGATGTTCACCGAGCTTGCAGTTACATTTCGGACAGTCGCAAGTACGTTCGGTCATGGGTTTGACTCCTTGGGTACTGATCTTCGGGGACGTAGAGGTACAACCCGTGTTGTCAGTGTAGGAGCTACCATCCAACGGAACCGGTCGGCTGTCGGATCGATTTGGCGTGAACCCTGTGGGAGCGAGCTTGCTCGCGATAGCGGTGGCTCAGCCAACATCAATGCTGAATGTGCTGCCGTCATCGCGAGCAAGCTCGCTCCCAAAGGTTTTGTCTCTGTTCTGTCAGATCCGGAACTGCCCCACCAGACCACCCAGGCGCTGACCGAGGTCGGCCAGGCTGCGCGAAGTCTGCGCGCCAAGCTGGGTTTCGTCGGCGACGTTATCCACCGCCACGGCAATCTGATGCACGCTACGGTTGATCTCCTCGGCGACGGCAGTCTGTTCTTCGGCGGCACTGGCGATTTGTGCGTTCATCGAGTTGATGGTCGCGATCAGCTGAGCCATGGTGTCCAGCGAAGCCCCCGCCTCATTGGCCTGGGCCGAGGTGCCGTCGCCGGCCTCGCTGGAGCGGCGCATCGCCTCCACCGCCGACTGGGTGCCGGCCTGCAAGCGGTCGATCATGCCCTGGATTTCCTGGGTGCTGATTTGCGTGCGGCTGGCCAGCGCCCGTACCTCATCGGCCACCACCGCAAAGCCGCGCCCGGCCTCGCCGGCGCGGGCGGCTTCGATGGCCGCGTTGAGGGCCAGCAGGTTGGTCTGCTCGGCAATCGAGCGGATCACCCCGAGCACGCTGACAATCGACGACACGTCTTTTTGCAGGCTGTCCAGGGACACGCCGCTGCTGCGGATGTCGTCCACCAGGGCATGAATTTTCTCGATGCTGCCGGCCACCACACGCTTGGCGGCCTGGCCTTCTTCGTCGGTCTGCTGGGCTGCCACCGCCGCGTTCTGCGCGCTCTTGGCCACTTCCTGGGCCGCCGCCGACATTTCGTTGATGGCCGTGGCCACCTGATCGGTCTCATGGCGCTGACGCTCCATGGCCTGGTCCGAGCGATTGGCCTGGTCGGACACCTGATTCACCAGTCCGGTCAGTTGCGAGGTCATTTCGGTGATCTGCCGCACCAGGCCATGGATCTTGTCGACGAAACGGTTGAACGAGCCGGCCAGTTCACCGAGCTCGTCCTGGCTGGTAATGGTCAGGCGGCGGGTCAGGTCGCCCTCGCCCGCGGCGATGTCGTCGAGGTTGGCTTTCATCAGATGCAGCGGACGCAGGATGGTGTTGGCCAGCAGCATCCCGGCAGCGGCGATCACCAGCAGCACCACGACTGCTACGCCAACAATGCTCAGCACCATGCCTTGCATGCGCTCCTGAACCTTGGCTTCGACCACCGCCACCTGTGCTTCAATGCCGTCGAGGTTGACCGAGGTGCCGACCGCCATGTCCCACTTGGGCAGGTATTCGGTGTAGCCGAGCTTGGGCACCAGCACCTGGGTGTTGCCGGGCAATGGCGAGCTGTATTGCAGGTAGTGCGTACCGTCCTTGGCGACTTTCACCAGGTCGCGGTTGACGTAGACACCGTTCGGGTCGCGGTTGTCCTTGAAGCTCTGGCCCACGCCTTCGGGGCTGTTGGCCTTGAACAGGCGCACGGTGTTGGAGTCGTAGCCGAAGAAGTAGCCGTCCTTGCCATAGGTGATGCTCGACAGCAGCTTGATCACCTGGGCCCGCGCCGCCTCATCGCCGGGGGCGGCCGCGTCGTAGAGCGGTTTGATCGTGGTCATGGCCACGGCCACGTAGCTTTGCAGGGTTGCCTTGGCATCACTGAGCAGGCGCTCGCGGGTCTGCTCGACTTCCTTGCGTGCCTGATCCTGCAGAATGAACAGCGTGGTCAGGCTGATGACCAGCGCAAACAGCAACACCGGGAGGACGGCAAGGGACAGGACTTTGGCCTTGAGGCTCATGCGCATGACGTTCACTCTTTTGATTTTGTTAGCGTGGTTAAAAGCTTTAACGGCACGACAAATCAAAAGTTGAATTCAGTCATCAGGAGCACTGAAGATCCCTTGTAGGAGCGAGCCTGCTCGCGAAGGTGTGTCAGCTACCTTGGTGTCGGCTGACACACCATCGCGAGCAGGCTCGCTCCTACAGGAGTATCGGGGTTACAGGACCATCGCCGCTACCCAGCCAAACACCAGTAGCGGCAGGTTGTAGTGTAGGAAGGTCGGGACCACGGTGTCCCAGATGTGATGGTGCTGGCCGTCGATGTTCAGGCCGGAGGTCGGGCCCAGGGTCGAGTCCGAAGCCGGTGAACCGGCGTCGCCCAGGGCACCGGCCGTGCCGACGATGCACACGATCGCCAATGGGCTGAAGCCCAGTTGCACGCACAGCGGCACGAAAATCGCCGCCAGGATCGGCACGGTGGAGAACGACGAGCCGATGCCCATGGTCACCAGCAACCCCACCAGCAACATCAGCAAGGCGCCAATGCCTTTGCTGTGATCGATGTACGCCGCCGACGACTCGACCAGCGTCTGCACCTCACCGGTGGCCTTCATCACTTCGGCAAACCCGGAGGCGGCGATCATGATGAAGCCGATCATCGCCATCATTTTCATGCCTTCGGTGAACAGGTCATCGGTGTCGCGCCATTTGACGATGCCCGACACCGAGAAAATCAGGAAGCCGGCCAGCGCACCGATAATCATCGAATCCAGCAGCAACTGAATGATGAACGCCGCCGCGATGGCCACGCCAGCCACCACCAGGCTCAACGGGTTGTATTGCACCGCCACTTGCTCGACCTGTTCGATCTTCGCCAGGTCGTAGACACGCTTCTTGCGGTAGCTGACAAACGCGATCAGCAGGCCCGCCACCATGCCCAGGGCCGGAATGCCCATGGCGTGGGTCACGTTGATGCCGCTGATGTCCACACCGCTGCGGGCGACGTTGGCCAGCAGGATCTCATTGAGGAAGATGTTGCCGAAGCCCACCGGCAGGAACATGTAGGGCGTGATCAGGCCGAAAGTCATGACGCAGGCGATCAGGCGGCGGTCCAGTTGCAGCTTGGTCAGCACATAAAGAAGCGGCGGCACGAGCAACGGAATGAACGCGATATGGATCGGCAAGATGTTCTGCGAGGCAATGGCCACGACCCAGAGCAGACCGATCAGTAGCCACTTGACCTGGCCACCGCCATTGGCGTGCTGGCGATCGACCATCGCCAGGGCCTTGTCGGCCAGCGCATGGGCCATGCCGGACTTGGCAATGGCCACGGCGAACGCGCCGAGCAAGGCGTAGGACAACGCCACCGTCGCCCCGCCGCCGAGGCCGCTGTTGAAAGCCTTGAGCGTCGCCTCGATCCCCAGGCCACCGGTCAAGCCACCGACCAGCGCACCGACGATCAGGGCGATCACCACATGCACGCGGGACAGGCTGAGGATCAGCATGATGCCGACCGCGGCAATTACTGCATTCATTGTCATACCTCTGGGCAAGCGAAAAGAGTCCGGCCGGCAGTCTGCGAGAGCCGCCAGCGGATAAAAGGAATGGGTTTTATTAGAGGGCGCGCACTTTGAATGAAGCGGCTTCAAGCTGCAAGCCTCAAGCGACAAGCTTTTACGCTTTTTACCTGAAGCTTGCCGCTTGCGGCTCAAGAATGCTGTCTGTTGGCCGCTACAGTGCAAAGTCTCAGATATTTATCGAATAAGGACGCCTCCATGTCGCTCAGACAACTTTCCATTCAATGGAAAATCACCCTGCTGGCCGGGCTGTGCCTGGCGGGCATCGTGACCCTGCTGGTGGGTCTTTCGCTGTACCGCATGGAGCACAGCTCCGAGTTGGTGAAAGCCTCGAGCATGGAGATGCTGACCGAAGCGGCCCAGGCCCGGATCGAGTCCCAGGGGGAAAACCAGGCGCTGGGGATTCGCCAGCAGTTCATGGACGCCTATCAGTACGGCCACGGCTTCTCCCGGCAGGTGCTGTTCCTGCGTGATCAGGCCGAGAAGCGCTTTCTCGATGCCTTCGACCTGCGCGAAGACCTGACCCGCCAGGTCAAGTCGGCCCTGCAAGCCAACCCGGAGCTGCTCGGTCTATCCCTGGTGTTCGAACCCAATGGGCTGGACGGCAAGGACGAACTGTTCGCAGGGCAGGCCGAATTGGGCAGCAACGACAAGGGCCGTTTCGCCCTCTACTGGTCGCAGCCGACGCCGGGCAAGGTAACCTCCATGGCGCTGCCGGAAAAGGACATGGCCGACACCAGCACCGGCCCCAGCGGCGAAGCGGCCAACGCCTGGTTCACCTGCCCGCGCACCGCCCTCAAGCCGTGCGTGATCGAACCCTACTTCTATGAGATCGACGGTCAGAACGTGCTGATGACCAGCATCGTTTTCCCGCTGATGGTCAACGGCAAGGTCATCGCCTCGCTGTCGGTGGACATCAACCTCAACAGCCTGCAAGCGGTCAGCCTGGGCGCGAGCAAGAAGCTCTATGACGGCCAGACCAGCGTCAGCATCATCAGCCCGGCCGGCCTGCTCGCCGGCTACAGCCCGGACGCCAGCAAACTCAGCCAGCGCCTGGACGTCGTGGACAAGGCCAGCGGTGCCGAACTGCTGAGCATGCTCGCCGCCGGCAGCAAAACCGCCAGCCTGCACAGCCATCAGCAACTGAAAGTGCTGGCGCCGTTCCAGCCGATTCCCGGCGGCAAATCCTGGGGCGTGCTGCTCGACGTGCCGGAGAAAGTCCTGGTCGGCCCCGCCGAAGCCCTGAAAAAGCAACTCGATGACAGCAACACCGCCGGTACGCTGGTCGAACTCGGCCTGGGCGTGCTCGCCGCACTGCTCGGCCTGGTGCTGGTGTGGTTGATGGCCCGCAGCGTCACCCGACCGATCCTCGGCGTGGCGCACATGCTCGAAGACATCGCCAGCGGCGAAGGTGACCTGACCCGCCGACTGGCCTACGACAAGCAGGATGAACTGGGCCAACTGGCCGGCTGGTTCAACCGTTTCCTCGACAAGCTGCAACCGATCATTGCCGAAGTGAAACGCTCGGTGCAAGACGCCCGCAGTACGGCTGACCAGTCGTCCGCCATCGCCGCACAAACCAGCGCCGGCATGGAACAGCAGTACCGTCAGGTGGACCAGGTGGCGACCGCCTCCCACGAAATGAGCGCCACCGCCCAGGACGTCGCCCGCAGCGCCGCGCAAGCGGCCCATGCAGCGCGGGATGCCGATCAGGCGACCCGTCAGGGTTTGACCGTGATCGACCGCACCACCGCCAGCATCGACAACCTCGCCGCCGACATGAGCGCGGCCATGATCCAGGTCGAAGGCCTGGCCGCCAACAGCGAGAAGATCGGCACGGTACTGGAAGTGATCCGTGCGATTGCCGAGCAGACCAACCTGCTGGCCCTCAATGCCGCGATCGAAGCGGCCCGTGCCGGTGAAGCGGGACGCGGGTTTGCCGTGGTGGCCGATGAAGTGCGCAACCTGGCCCGGCGTACCCAGGAATCCGTCGAAGAAACCCGTCTGGTGATCGAACAACTGCAAAACGGCACCCAGGAGGTGGTGGGTTCGATGAACAACAGCCATCGTCAGGCCCAGGGCAGTGTCGAGCAGGTTGGCCAGGCGGTGACGGCGCTGCGCCAGATCGGCGACGCGGTCACCGTGATCAACGACATGAACATGCAGATCGCCAGTGCCGCCGAAGAGCAAAGCGCGGTGGCCGAGGAGATCAACAACAACGTGGCGACCATCCGCGACGTGACCGAGTCGCTGTCGGGCCAGGCCAATGAATCGGCGCGGGTCAGCCAGTCGCTCAACAGCCTGGCGAACCAGCAGCAGAGCCTGATGGATCAGTTCCGCGTCTGAGCCTTGCAAGTCCCCTGTAGGAGCGAGCCTGCTCGCGATAACGGTGGGTCAGACAACATCTTTGTTGATTGACACTCCGCCATCGCGAGCAGGCTCGCTCCCACATTTTTCCCACATTTGATTCTGTGCCCGACTCAATCAAATAATGGCGAGTGGATATCTGCCGGACCTTGATTATGCTTCATGGAACCTTACAGCGTTTTCTGGCGTCAACCTGAATGCAAGCCACGTAATCCGATGACTTCAGCCCCAGGGCCTGGGTACGGTTAGTGATGGTGGGAACTCCGGCCTACAACAAGAGCAAGACGGAGAATACTCATGGCAACAATCGACACTACAGCCACCGGCAGCACGCCCAACCGCGGGCTCACCCGGGAGGAGCGCAAGGTCATCTTCGCCTCGTCCCTGGGCACCGTGTTCGAATGGTATGACTTCTACCTGTACGGCTCCCTCGCGGCGATCATCGCCAAGCACTTCTTCGCCGGTGTCAACGAAACGACCTCCTTCATCTTCGCCCTGCTCGCCTTCGCCGCCGGCTTCGCCGTGCGACCCTTCGGCGCCATCGTGTTCGGTCGGTTGGGCGATATGATCGGGCGCAAGCATACGTTCCTCATCACCATCGTGATCATGGGTATTTCCACGGCCGTGGTGGGTTTGCTGCCCGGCTATGCGACCATCGGCGTGGCCGCGCCGATCATTCTGATCAGCCTGCGCCTGTTGCAAGGCCTGGCGCTGGGCGGTGAGTACGGCGGCGCCGCGACCTACGTGGCCGAACATGCACCCAAGGGCAAACGCGGCTTCTTCACCTCGTGGATCCAGACCACAGCCACCCTCGGCCTGTTTCTTTCGCTGCTGGTGATCCTCGCCTGCCGTACCGCTTTGGGCACCGAAGCCTTCGAGGCCTGGGGCTGGCGGATTCCGTTCCTGCTGTCGATCCTGTTGTTGATCGTCTCGGTGTACATCCGCCTGCAGCTCAGCGAGTCGCCGGTGTTCCAGAAAATGAAAGCCGAAGGCAAGTCCTCCAAGGCACCGTTGACCGAGTCCTTCGCCCGTTGGGGCAATCTCAAGATCGTGATCATGGCCCTGCTCGGCGGTACCGCCGGTCAGGCGGTGGTCTGGTACACCGGGCAATTCTATGCGCTGTTCTTCCTGTTGCAGACGCTGAAGATCGACCCACAAACCGCCAACCTGCTGATTGCCGGCTCGCTGCTGATCGGTACGCCGTTCTTCGTCATTTTCGGCAGCCTGTCCGACCGCATCGGGCGCAAGGGCATCATCATGGCTGGCTGCATCCTTGCGGCCGTGACCTATTTCCCGATCTTCCATGCGTTGACCCAATACGGTAACCCCGACGTGTTCATTGCGCAGGAGAAGAATCCGGTCACGGTCATCGCCAATCCCGCCCAGTGTTCGTTCCAGTTCGACCCGGTGGGCAAGGCCAAATTCACCAGTTCCTGTGACCTGGCGAAGACCGTGCTGGCCAAAAAGGCCATCCCCTACAAAAACGAGAACGCCGAGCCGGGCGCCGTTGCGCAGGTGCGCATTGGCGAAAAAGTGATCGAAAGCTTCGAGGGCACCGGCATGCCGGCCGCCGACTTCAAGGCCAAAAACGACGCCTTTACCGCCACCCTGGTCACCGCCCTCAAGGACGCCGGCTACCCCGAAAAGGCCGACCCGGCCAAGACCAACTACCCGATGGTGTTGCTGCTGCTGACGATCCTGGTGATCTACGTGACCATGGTCTACGGGCCGATTGCCGCCTGGCTGGTGGAACTGTTCCCGGCGCGCATCCGCTACACCTCCATGTCGCTGCCCTATCACATCGGCAATGGCTGGTTCGGTGGCTTCCTGCCGACGGTGGCGTTTGCCATGGTGGCGGCCACGGGGGATATCTACTACGGGCTGTGGTATCCGATTGTCATCGCGGTGATGACGGCGGTGCTGGGTATCTTCTTCATGCCGGAAACCAAGGATCGGGAGATTCATCACACCTGACCGGCGCCGTCCCTGTAGGAGCGAGCCTGCTCGCGATAGCGGTGTGTCAGCCACAGTTAATGTTGACTGACATGGCCTCATCGCGAGCAGGCTCGCTCCCACAGGGTTCCTGGTGTGGCTTCAAGTGTGTTTTGGCAACTCGATGACGACCATCAGCCCGCCCCACTCGCTTTCGAGCAACGACAGTTTGCCGCCCCAGCTGTCGACGATGTCGCGCACGATACCCAGCCCCAAACCATGCCCATGGGTTTGCTCATCCAGCCGCGTCCCTCGACCGAACACCTGATCGCGACGCTTTTCGGGAATGCCCGGGCCGTCGTCTTCCACGCTGAGTTCAAAGCCCTCTGCATTCTCGGCCACGGTCAGGCGAACCTCGGCATCCGCCCATTTGCAGGCGTTATCCAGCAGATTGCCCAACAGTTCCAGCAAGTCCTCACGATCCCAGGGCAATTGCAGGCCGGTGGGTGCGCGGTAACTCAGCGCCAGGTGTTCGCCATGGATCATGTTCAGGGTGGCCAGCAATCCGGGGAGTTCGGCATCGCAATCAAACAGTGCGCCCGGTAAGGCATCGCCGGACAACCGCGCACGATTGAGTTCCCGATTGAGCCGTTGCTCGACCTGTTGCAGTTGTTCCTTGAGGGTCTTGCGCAGTTGCGGATGCGCGTCGAGTTGCTCGCTTGAAGCCAGGCTCAACAGCACCGCCAGCGGGGTTTTCAAGGCGTGGCCGAGGTTGCCCAGGGCATTGCGCGAGCGCTTGAGGCTGTCCTCGGTGTGGGCCAGCAGATGGTTGATCTGCGCCACCAGTGGCTCCAGCTCCACCGGCACCTGATCATCGAGTTGCGAGCGCTGGCCCTGTTGCAACTGCGCGATCTGCTCGCGGGCCTGCTCCAGCGGACGCAAGGCCCGGCGCACGGTAATCCGTTGCAGCAGCAGAATCAGCAACAGCGCTGTCAAACCCAGGCCGAACCCGAGCTGTTGCATGCGCCGGAAGCTCTCGCGAATTGGCGTGTAGTCCTCGGCGACGCTGATGGAGATCGGCACCCCCGAACGTCGATAGTCCGTACGCAGCACCAGCAACTGTTGCCCCTCCGGCCCCAGTTGCAGGTTGCCGTGCAGACCGGGTTGATCGAGCACCGGCAGTTCCTGATCCCATAGGGAACGGGAACGCCAGTGACCGTCGGTGAAATCAATGCGGAAATAATGCCCGGAGAACGGCCGCTGGTAGGCTGGTGACAGGCGTCGCTCATCCAGTTGCAAGCCTTGCGGCCCGCGCACCAGTGCCGCCAGCAGGTTCTCGCTGTCATTGCGCAACCCGGCTTCCAGGTAGCGCTGCAACCCCATTTCGAACAGCCACAGGCTGGTTTGCGCCAGCACCAGGCCAACGACCACCATCACGCTGATCAGGCCCAGGCTCAAGCGGCGCTGAATCGATTTCACCGGGCTTGCCCGCCGAACAGGTAACCCTGGCCGCGACGGGTTTCAATCACGCTTTTGCCGAGCTTGCGGCGCAAGTGGTTGACGTGGACTTCCAGCACATTGGAGTCGCGCTCGGTTTCACCGTCGTAGAGGTGTTCGGCGAGATGGCCCTTGGAGAGGATCTGCTCGGGGTGCAGCATGAAATAACGCAACAGGCGAAACTCCGCTGCGGTGAGCTGAATGTCGGCACCGTCGCGCACAACGCACTGGCGACCTTCGTCCAGATGCAGCCCGGCGGCCTTGAGCGTTGGCTGGTTGACCTGGCCATGGGAGCGGCGCAACAACGCCTGGATGCGCAAAAACAGCTCTTCGGGGTGGAATGGCTTGGTCAGGTAATCGTCGGCGCCGGCCTTGAGGCCCTCGATGCGTTCGGCCCAGGAGTCCCGGGCCGTCAGGATCAGCACCGGCGTGGCCAGCCCCGCCGCCCGCCATTGTGCCAGCACCTCAAGTCCCGGCACGCCCGGCAAACCGAGGTCGAGGATGATCAGGTCATAAGGCTCGGTGCTGCCCTGATACACCGCATCGCGACCGTCGGCCAGCCAGTCCACCGCATACCCTTGGCGATTGAGGCCGGCCAGCAGTTCATCGGCCAGGGGCACATGGTCTTCCACCAGGAGCAAACGCATGGATCAGTCTTCCTCGTCTTTCAATAATCGGCCGTCAGTCGCATCGATGTGCAGCTCACGGACCACGCCTTCGGGGGTCAGCAACTCGACATCATAAAGGTAGATGTTGTGCTTCTCTTCGAGCTCGGCTTCCAGCAGTTTCGCGCCGGGGTAGCGATCCATCGCCTGCTGCAGCAGTTGCTCCAGCGGCAGGATCACGCCCTGTTGACGCAGGCGCAGGGCTTCATCCTGATCCAGGTCGCGGGCCATCACTGCCGAGCAAAATGCCAGAAGCAGCAGCGCCATCCTGCGTGCGCAACATCGATTGAGTAGAAACACCTTCATTACCAATCCTGATGATCCTTGAGTCACTGCCCGCTGACCGGGTCTAATTCCATGCCCAGTGCCAGTGGTGTGAGCTTCTCGAAAGCCACAATGGTACCAGCGATGCGCTATCCCAGCGTTGCGTCGGGGGTCCAGGCGAGCCACCCTAACCCGCTGAACTTAATTGAAACTGAATTGCCATCATCGACAACCCCCCCCCCTCTGTGGGAGCGAGCCTGCTCGCGAAGGCGGCGGTACACCCAACTCAGCGGTGACTGACACACTGCTTTCGCGAGCAGGCTCGCTCCCACATAATCTGTCCGCTGGCCATACATCGAGAGCGCAATGACCGCCATCCACATCAAGTTCCCTTCCCTGACCCTCAAGGCCGGTCCGCGCGCCATTGCGCACATCCGCGCCAACGGCCTGAACGCCGCCGACGTCGGCACCCTGCCTGGCGCGGCCGGCGGTCCGAAGGCGCTGGGGATTCAGGGTCTGGACCTGGCGCTGTTCGGCGAGTGGCTGCCGGCGGCACCGCGGGAACGCTCGCTGATTGGCGCATCGGTGGGTTCCTGGCGCTTCGCCAGCGCCTGCCTGCCGGACGCCGCCGAGGGCATCCGGCGTCTCGGGCAACTGTACACCGAGCAACACTTCGCCAAGGGCGTGACCATGGCGCAGATCAGCCAGAGCTCACAGCGCATGCTCAATGACCTGCTCGACGGTCGCGATGCCTCGATCCTCGGCAACAACCATTACCGCCTGAACATCATGGTGGTCAAAAGCCACGGTCTGCTGGCCGACGATCATCGCGGCCGCCTCGGGCTGGGCCTGTCATCGGTCATCGCCGACAACCTGCGTGGCCGGGCACGGTTGGCACGGCACTTCGAACGCCTGATCATCCACGATCCGCGCCTGGCACCGCCGGTCAATGCCTTGACTGACTTCCCGTCGCGCTTCGTCGCCCTCAATACCGGCAATTTGCGCCAGGCCCTGCTGGCTTCGGGCTCGATCCCGATGGTGATGGAAGGCGTGCGCGACCTGCCCGGCGCCGGCACCGGGACCTTCCGCGACGGCGGTCTGCTGGATTACCACCTGGACCTGCCCTACAGCGGCAACGACATCGTGCTCTACCCGCACTTCACCGACCGGGTGATCCCCGGCTGGTTCGACAAGACCCTGCCATGGCGCCGCGCCTGCCCGGCTCGCTTGCAGAATGTGCTGTTGCTGGCGCCCTCGAAGGAATACCTGGCGCGCCTGCCCCACGGCAAACTGCCGGACCGTAACGATTTCAAGCGCTTCATGGGCGATGCCCCGAGCCGGCAGAAATACTGGCGCACGACCATGAACGAAAGCCGCCGCCTGGGGGACGAATTCCTCGAACTGGCCGCCAACGGTCGCCTCGGCGAGCGCTTGCTGACCCTTTAGTCAGGACAAACTGGTAAACTCGCCGCCTGCCCGAATCGCTGCGGCGAACGCCACCTGAACAGAGCTGAAAACACTGTGGAAATCTTCAAGGAATTTACTTTCGAATCCGCCCACCGCCTGCCCCACGTACCGGACGGCCACAAGTGCGGGCGCCTGCACGGTCACTCGTTCAAAGTGGCCATCCACCTGAGCGGCGACCTCGACCCGCACACCGGCTGGATCCGCGACTTCTCGGAAATCAAGGCGATCTTCAAGCCGCTGTACGAGCGCCTGGACCACAACTACCTGAACGACATTCCCGGCCTGGAAAACCCGACCAGCGAAGTGCTGGCCAAGTTTATCTGGCAGGAAATGAAGCCTCTGCTGCCAGAGCTGAGCGCGATCCGTATCCACGAGACCTGCACCAGCGGCTGCATCTATCGCGGCGAGTAAGCCAGGCAACACAAATAACCTGTGGGAGCGAGCCTGCTCGCGATGACGGCGGCACATCCAACATCAATGTGCCTGACCCACCGCTATCGCGAGCAGGCTCGCTCCCACAGGGGAACAGCGTTTTGTCAGAGAAAAAGAAAACAGCCTTCATCGGCTGTTTTTTTATGCCTATCCTTTTTGCCTCTTCCCCCCGCCAAGAGGACAAACCCATGACTGACTGGCCACTGGATCAGGTCTTCGACTTCAACGGACATCAGATACCCAACGCCGGTCATCTGGTTCAGGAAGATGCACCTGAAGCCATAGTCGCTGCGCTGCTACGGTTTTTGCCACTGCAGAAATCTTCCTGAATAAACCCAATCCCCTGTGGGAGCGAGCCTGCTCGCGATGACTCTGGCACATTCAGCACCAAGGTGACTGACACTCCGCCTTCGCGAGCAGGCTCGCTCCCACATTTTGAACTGGCGGGATTCGCCACAGGCGAGCTAACGTAAGGATATTGCCTACACGATTCACGAAAAGGACTCGCCCGATGCACATCATCAATGCCCGTCTGCGCAACCAGGAAGGCCTGCATGAGTTGAACCTGGAAAACGGCCTGATCAGCAGCATCGGCCGCCAGACCGAAGCCCGGACCCTGGGCCCTGACGATCTGGATGCCGGCGGCAATCTGGTGGTGCCACCCTTTGTCGAGCCGCACATCCACCTCGACGCCACCCTGACCGCCGGCGAGCCGCGCTGGAACATGAGCGGCACGCTGTTCGAAGGCATCGAGTGCTGGGGCGAACGCAAGGCGACCATCACCCACGAAGACACCAAGGCCCGGGCGAAGAAAACCATCCAGACCCTCGCCGCCCACGGCATCCAGCATGTGCGCACCCACGTCGACGTCACCGACCCGCAACTGACCGCGCTCAAGGCGATGCTCGAAGTGCGCGAGGAGAGCCGGCACCTGGTCGACCTGCAAATCGTCGCCTTTCCCCAGGAAGGCATCGAGTCCTACCACAATGGCCGCGAATTGATGGAAGAAGCCATCCGCATGGGCGCGGATGTGGTGGGTGGCATTCCACATTTCGAGTACACCCGCGACCAGGGCGTCAGCTCGGTGAAGTTCCTGATGGACCTGGCCGAACGCAGCGGTTGCCTGGTGGACGTGCATTGCGACGAAACCGACGACCCGCATTCACGCTTTCTCGAAGTGCTCGCCGAAGAGGCCCGCAGCCGCGACATGGGTTCGCGGGTCACGGCCAGCCACACCACGGCCATGGGCTCCTACGACAACGCTTACTGCGCCAAACTCTTTCGCTTGCTCGGGCATTCGGGGATCAGTTTTGTCTCCTGCCCCACTGAAAGCATCCACCTGCAAGGTCGCTTCGACAGTTTCCCGAAACGCCGGGGCGTGACCCGGGTCAACGAGTTGCTGGAAGCGGGCATGAACGTGTGCTTCGGGCAGGACTCCATCGTCGATCCGTGGTATCCGCTGGGCAACGGCAACATTCTGCGGGTGCTCGAAGCCGGCCTGCACATCTGCCACATGCTCGGTTATCGCAACCTGCAAAGTGCGCTGGACCTGGTGACGGACAATAGCGCCAAAGCCATGAACCTCGGCGATCGCTACGGCCTGGAGCGCGGGCGGCCGGCGAACCTGCTGATTCTGTCGGCGGAAAGTGATTACGAAATGATCCGCAGCCAGGGGTTGCCGCTGTACTCGGTGCGTGAGGGCAAGGTGTTGATGAAGCGGACGATGCCGGTGGTGGAGTTCAGTGGGCTGAACTGACTCCCGTGTCAGGCTTAATGACATCGGGGCTGTCAGGCAAAGATAATAGAAGGTAAAGTTCAAACAACAATAAGCCAGAAAAACAAACATCGAAAAATGCAACAATCCATGGCTAACAGCTCTAACCCGCCCTATCGCACTGGCAAGTCCAACATTTAACTTTCTCTATCAGACCACGCATCTTGTATGGGTGAGACATCAAGAACATCAACGCCATGGTTCGATTTTTACAGCCACTCAAAAAATCTTACAATTACTTGCAAAAAACTTACCCCAAAATCTCAACCATCAATACAGCAATCCCAAAAGAGGAAAGCAACATCCAGCACACCGCCTAAAATAACTTCGCAGCCAAAAAACTCGACATTACTTATTTTGTCGATCAAATAACAACAATTCGAAAAATAAACATCGAAAACAATGAAATCATACCTAGAATCCAAGGTGCTATCAGCTTTCGCTTAAGGTGCAATGGCAAATTCAACAACTCATCTTTTTCTATAAGACCTCGCCTTTCGCAAAGCCGGGGAATCAAGAACATTGATGCAATCAACCCACTCCTGAAAACCTTGCCAATTAGCCCCAAACCAGTGAATGCCTCACGATTATTCGCTACAAATCTACTTTTACTCAAGTATCCTTCTACTAACTCCGTGTACCTGAAAGAGAATACCAACAACCAGCATATCGCCACAAACGCTAGAAAAAATATAAATAGTATGATAACCAGAAGCACCATATTACTCATTGTAGTGAGTACTCGTAAAAAATTTCCCCACTCAACTCACCAGCATATCCACCAGACTCGCCTCCAACCCAACCACCGACCCCACCCCCAATAACTCCACAAGCCAGCGCCCCAGGACCGCCGGTAGCGACTCCAAAGACCACGGCACACCCCAGTGCAGCCCCTACACCTCCGGCCGTACCTCCCAAAGCTCCAAAAAAAAGGCTCCCGGACAATTTACCACCTTCAACATATTTAGCTTTTCTACATTGATCTTCACGCCCAGTTGAGCAGGCGGTATAGATAGAGGCGCCTGTCGCAGCTGCATTCAGACCGACACCCAAGTACGTACCTTTTTTAAGAAGACTCGACGCTTTCGCCACACCATTAATAGTTTCGGCATAGCCGGTTATGGTCCCTGTATGCAAATAACTTCTGGTGGATATGCCCAGCATTTCCTTGATGGAGCCTTGGTTACGCAAGCCGGATCCAAATCGGCCAAAATTTTTTAACTGGCCATCAAGCTTCTCAAATAAAACCTTTCGCTTTAAATAAAAAGAGTCTCGATTCTGAGTGCCGCCATTTCTGAGGAGATCACCGTGAGCGGCTTCAATGTCTTCAAGGGTTTTCTTGATACCATCAAGGTGCTTGCTCCAGGCGCCGCCCACGGTGCCGATCCCTAGAGATGTATACCCAAGAGCCTTAGTCAGAAATTCATGATTCTCTACTAAAAATCCGTCACTCTGCATCCCATTCGCCATTATGGCCAAATGGACTTGCGAAGCCTTCTGCATATAAAACGCTTCTTCGGCAGTACAGGATGATACTGACTCATCGCCTACAATTATTATTTCGCCCGGCAACACCACGGCATTGACAACATGTGCATTCAGCACATCAAACTTCACACTGGATTTTTGTCCAAGGTTCAAGTTCGTCTTCAAATATGAATATGGCTGCACGTGGGAATTTACAAAAATATATGCCTTTGACATGGAGGGAACCTCAGGAGCATTTGCTGTTACTGATTCGATCCCAACCGCCAGCTACGTTGCCGCCGCCAGCGCCATCCACGCGTTTCTGCAGGGTGTAAACCGTTTTTATGCGGCCGTAGTCAAGACTGATACTTTCAGAAGGAACACCATCACTTGCTGTTTGTGAATAGCTGGAAATAATGACCTCTTCCAGCCTGATTTCGAAATATTTGAGCTTGTCGCCGCCCGCGCGGTGCAAACTCAAAACAACTTCTTTCAGATGCTCACCTGCGCAGCTTGCCTCCATGAGCTTGCAGCTGGACTTATCCAGTTTTTTGGTAAACGTAAAGTCGGTAACGGTCGTTCGCCCAGTAGAAGCTCCCCCGGCTGAACTGGCAGTAGCTGAGGTTCCCTGGTGAGTGCCGAAGTGGTAGCCCGTAATTTCTATCCAGTCCCTGTGTTGCTCATCAAGAGCTTCACCCGGGATACCATTGATTTTGATAAATGCATCGAGTGCCATACAACCGCTCCTTGGCTTTGGGGAGTTTCTATAAAATCATCCATGGGCGAATGTACGGCTTTGTGAGCAAGTATTGGCTGATGCAGACTGCCAAACGGTGAATTCAGATCTTTCCTACCTATGCGCCGGTTTAGTTCTGTAGGACGCGCCACAAAAATTTGACAATCCCTCAACGCAGTTCCCAATTGCGGTAGAAAGCTTTAAGAGACTCAGCCCAGAGCAAAGATCAAGAAATCAGTTTCCTATCAATCCATCAACCGCGCCGTACCAAACAGACTGACCCGACTCAACTCCCCCGACTCTTCCTCCAGCAAGATCGGCGCCGTGCCACCCGGCATCGTCACCTTCACCTCCCCGGCGCTGACCCAACCTGCCCGCCAGGCCGCACAGGCCACTGCACTTGCACTGGTCCCCGACGACGCCGTCGGCCCCTCGCCGCGCTCGAATACCCGCGCGGCGATGTGCCCTTCGGACAAGCGCATGACCCATTGCAGATTGATTCCCGCCGGACAGGGTTTGCCTGCACCGACCGGCAGGGCGTAGGCGATTCGCGTCAGCCCCTCACCCAACGCCGGCTCGCGCATCTGTTCGTTGCTCGGCAGGTCCTCGGCACTGTCCACCAGCGTCACGCAATGGGGATTGCCGACCCGCACGAACTGGCTGCGCGACCATGGGTCATTGAGTGCCGACAATTGCACAACATGGCTGAGTTCGCGGCCATTCAACAGCACCGTTTCAACGCCGACTGCACTGACTGCCGTCGGTCCGAACCCGGGCTGGCCAAGGTCAAGCCAGAAACCCTGCACGCCCTCGACTTGAGCGGCTTTCACTGAAGTCTGCCCTGGCGAAGGCGTATCAGCCTTGTCGTGGTGAACCCTGAGCAGACAGGTTTCGTTCTGCGGTAACAACCCTTGATCGCTGAGGGCCTGGGAAAAAATCGTCAGCCCGTTGCCGCTGCGTTCGGCCAGGGTGCCGTCGGTGTTGACGATCAACAGATCAAAGGGTGACGAGGACTGAAACGGTCCGACCAGCAAACCGTCGCTGCGATGATCCTTGCTGCCGGACGGTTGGGTACCTGGCGCCCAGCTGCAGCAAGCCTCGACCGCCGCCATCGCCCAGGCTTCGAGGGTTTGCGCTGCCTGGCTGGCCTGATCGGGCAGGTCAATGCCCTGGCGGCGCAGTTCTTCGGGCGCTACCACGATGTAGATGTTGCCCCGTGCATCGTACCGCTGCGCCATGGCGCCCTCCGTGTGTCATTGAAATGGCTCAACATATCGCGAAAAGCAGCGGCGCTGTGCAACGATGTCGCTCTGTTTGACCGTAAACTTTCCGGGCACTGATCGAACCCTCACAGGCCGATCACTGTCCGTTGAGGACGCGACGCTTTTTGCCAAGGATTATTATGACCAGCCTCAACAGCCAGACCACCTTCGTTCCCGGCCGCCTGGAACAGATGTCCACGCGCATCGGTTTTTTCATCGCCGGAGCGGGCATCGCCGCATGGGCGCCGCTCGTGCCCTATGCCAAGGCCCGGGCCGGACTGGATGAAGGCACCCTGGGTTTGTTGCTGCTGTGCCTGGGGGTGGGTTCGATCCTGGCGATGCCGTTGGCCGGGATCCTGTCCACACGTTTCGGCTGCCGACGGGTGACGACCGGCGGAACCCTGCTGATCTGTGTCGCCTTGCCGCTGCTGGCGACGGTGTCGTCGATTCCGGCGCTGATCGCCGCGTTGTTCATGTTCGGCGCGGGGCTCGGCACCGTGGATTCGACGGTCAACCTGCAAGCGGTGATCGTCGAGCGCGCCAGCGGCAAAAACATGATGTCGGGTTTTCATGGCCTGTTCAGCCTGGGCGGGATTGTCGGTGCAGCGGGTGTCAGCGGCTTGCTTGGCCTGGGGATTTCACCCCTGGGAGCCACGCTGGTGGTGATCGTGTTGCTGCTGATCGCGCTGGCCAAGGCCGTGCCGCATCTATTGCCCTACGGCAGCGAGAGTTCGGGGCCGGCCTTTGCGGTGCCCCACGGCATCGTCCTGTTCATCGGCGGCATGTGCTTCATCGTGTTCCTCGCCGAAGGCGCGGCACTGGACTGGAGCGCGGTGTTCCTGACGCAGGAACGTGGCATCGACACGGCGTATGCCGGGCTTGGTTATGCGGCGTTTGCCCTGACCATGACGGCCGGGCGTTTGACCGGCGACAAAATCGTGCGACGCCTGGGCGCGACGCGGGTGATTGTGTTCGGCGGGCTGACAGCCGCTTCAGGACTGTTTCTGGCGACGTTCGCACCGAGCTGGGAGGCGGCGCTGGTGGGTTATGCGCTGCTGGGGGGCGGTTGCTCGAACATTGTTCCGGTGCTGTACACCGCCGTCGGCAAGCAGACGGTCATGCCCGAAAGCATCGCCGTGCCGGCCATTACCACCCTGGGGTATGCGGGCATCCTGGCAGGCCCCGCCGTCATCGGCTTCGTCGCCCATGGCAGCAGCTTGAGCTTTGCCTTTGCCTTGATGGCGTTGTTGCTGGTGGCGGTGGCGGTTGGCGGGAGAGTGTTGAAGGTCTGAAAAGCTTCCCGAGCAGGCACCCACAGGGATCACACGGAACCTGTGGGAGCGAGCCTGCTCGCGATGGGGTCCACTCGGTCTGTCAGAACCCGACACTGGCCTGCACGAAGAACGTGCGCGGCGCACCGACGTACATCCCCGAGTTGTTGTCGCTGGAACGGGTGAAGTACTGCTTGTCGAAGATGTTCTTCACCCCCGCCCCCAGTTTCAGGTTTGACACCTGCGGACCGAAGTCATAGCCGGCACGTGCGTTCCAGAGCACGTAACCCGGGATATCACCGAACTGGCCGTCAGCGCTGCCTTCGGTGATGTAGTTGCCGTTGAAGCTGCCATCGGCGTTCACGCCGGTGCCCGGCGAACGCTGCTTGGACTGGGCGAACGCATCGAGGTTGTAAGTCCAGCGGTTGACGTCGTAACGCAGGCCGGCGGTGGCAACCTGGCGGGAGTAGAACGGCAGGTCACGGCCCTTGAAGCCCGGGATCTCGCCTTCGTAGGTGGCGCGGGTGTAGGTGAAACCGGCGTTGGCGGTCAGGCCGTCCAGCATCGGGTTCAGCGCGGCCATGTCGTAGTGCACCGAGGCTTCGATACCCTGGTGCTTGGTCGCGCCGAGGTTGGTCCAGCCCACATCGTTGCTGATGTATTGCAGTTCGTCGTCGAAGTCGATGTAGAACAGCGTCACTTCGCCGCCCCACACGTCATCGTTGTAACGCGTACCGATTTCGTAGGTCTTGGCCTTTTCCGGCTCCAGTCCGTTGGCGGGCTCATTACCGATACCGCCCTGCCCCAGCTGGAAATACTGCAGCGCGCCGAACGAGGTTTCGTAGTTGGCGAACAATTTCCAGGCATCGGACAGGTGATACATCACGCTCAGGGCCGGCAGCGGCTCGTTGCTTTCGATGCTGCGTTTTTTCTCCGGCACCCGTTTACCGGCGGTATCGAGCACCGGGCGATCGTGCCAATCGGTGCTGATGTGCTCGAAGCGAATACCCGGCGTGACAGTCCAGTTGCCGACGTCGATCTTGTTGTCGACGTAGACCGAATTGGCCTCGGTGCCACCGGTGCGGTCCTGATAGACATGGCCGTCCGCTCCCGGACGCACGACTGGCTCGTTGTTGACCAGCCCCACACGACTGGCCTCTTCGTGCATGGCCTCTTTCAAGTAACGATAACCGACGCTGACTTCCTGGGTGGTCGGGCCCACATCAAACACATGGGACACCCGTGGTTCGATACCGTAGGTGTAGTAGCTGCGCGGATAGGAATTGAGTGTCTTCAGATCCCGCGAGGCAATGGTGCTGCCACGGAAACTGTCGGTGTAGTAGGTCAGCACTTCGGCCTGGGTGCGATCGTCGATCTGCCGCACCCACTTGAACGACACATCCTTGCGGCGGCCACTGAAGTTGTCGTGGTCGCGCACGGACTGGAACGGGTCGGCGTCGTATTGCACCTGGGTCAGGCCGCCGGGCATGTCGGCCTTGGCGTCGTAGTAGTGGAAGTTGAGGCTGAAATCGTCGACATCGGTCGGGGCCCAATGGGTCTTGAGGATCACGTCGTCAATGTCGTTGCCGTTGTTGCTTTCACGGTAACCGTTGCCGTTCACCCCGGAATACAACAGCGCCACGCCCATGCCATTGTCGGCGGTGCCGCCCATGAACGCGGTATCGATGTGCTTCCAGCCACCGTGCTGCGAGGTTTCCAGGGTGGTGCCGATTTCCGCCGAGGCTTTTTCCGGGATCGCGCGGGTCACGAAGTTGATCACGCCGCCCACGTTTTGTGGTCCGTAGCGTACGGAGCCGGCACCGCGTACCACGTCGATGCTGTCGAGGTTGCCGGAGGAAATCGGCGCCATGGACAGTTGCGGCTGACCGTAAGGCGCGAACGCCGCCGGGATGCCGTCGATCAGCACGGTGGAGCGAGGCGACAGGCGCGAAGTCAGTCCACGCACGCCCACGTTCAGGGAAATGTCGCTGCCACCGGTGCCGTTGGCGTCTTGGACTTGCACGCCCGGGACACGTTTAAGTACGTCGCCGACGTTCATCGCGCCCTGCTCGACCATGGCTTCGCGGCGCACCACCGTGCGTGCGCCGGGGTGGTTCTGCACCACGGCGGCATCGGCGTCGCCGAGCCAGTCGCCGACCACCTTGATGTCCGTCACGCCCAGCTCCAGCGGGCCGTTGGCCGCCGAAGTCGGTGCCGGCATCAACGTCACCGAACCTTCATCGATCTGGTATTGCAGGCCGCTGCCTTGCAGCAACTGGCGCAGCGCGTCTTCCGGGGAAAGGTTGCCATCCACCGCCGGGGCCTGCTTGCCGGCAACCAGTTCAGGGCTGAAGAACACCTGAAGCGAGGTTTGCTGGCCCAATTGGCTCAGGGCTTCTCCCAAGGGTTGCGCCGGAATGCGGATGCCGTCGGCGGCGAAGGCCTGGGGCAACGCAATATTGACCGCCAGCGCGAGGGCCAGCGGCAACCAGGGGAGTTTGTTGTTTTTAGCGGTGGAGTTTTTCACGTCGAACGTAATCCTGTGGATCGCAAGAGTGTGCGCTTGTTAATGCAAACCAGTTGCAGTTGAACAGGAAGACGATGAACTCGAAAAAAACCTGAATTTTATTTTGAGATTATTTCCTGGCTGCCATCGCCAAGGGTACGCACGGCCACCGGCAGGATGCTCGGCAAGGCCTTGAGCAGTGCGTCGGTATTGTCGGATTTGAACACGCTGGTCAGGCGCAGATCGCCCACTGCTGCGTTGGCGACCTTGAGCGGCTTCTCGCGATAGCGCGAGACCTGCTCGGCGACATCGGTCAGGCTGGCGTTGTTGAACACCAGTTTGCCATTGCGCCAGGCAGTCATTTCCGTCGGGTTGACGGCATAGGCGGCGGCAACTTTGCCCCGGGCATCGACGTGGGTGCCAAGGCCTGCCGTCAGATTGATGAAATCGTTATCGCTGGCATCGCGCCCTTGAACCTTGACGGTACCCTGCTCCACCACCACCCGGGTTTCGCTGGCGCCATGGCGTACATCGAATCGGGTGCCGGTGACCGTGACCTTGCCGCTGCCCGCCGCGACCACGAATGGTCGGCTGGTGTCGTGCTCGACACTGAACATCGCTTCGCCTTCGCTCAGCTCAACGTTGCGCCGACCCTTCTCAAAGCGCACCTGGATCCGGCTGCGACTGTCCAGATCGACCACCGAGCCATCGGGCAACGCCACTTGGCGTCGCTCATTCAGGGACGTTGAAAACTCGGCCGTGTAAGGCGCCGGATGATTCAGGCCGCTGAACAAACCCAGGCCGAGCGCCACGGCCAGCACGCTGGCGGCCACTGCGTAACGCAGCATCGGGCGAGGCTTTTTCAGGGCTGGCGGGGTTTCACACAGGGCCCGCAAACGCGTCGCCGGCACCAGGTCGGCGGCGCTCCACAAGCCCTGGAGTACTTCGAATTCGCTTCGGTGCTGGGGGTGCCGGTCCAGCCAGAGCTGAAACCGGCGCCGCACTTCGACATCCGCAACAGGCTCCTGCAAACGCACAAACCACTGCGCCGCGTCATCGCGAACCGCTGTTTGCCCGCACGCGCAATCACGAGTATCCATCATGGAAGTTCCTGTTTGGCTGGGGAGGAGAAGGCGCGGCCGGTCATGACTGCAACCCGTCCAGGCGATCACGCAGGTGCCGAAGCGTGCGGATCATATACTTTTCCACCATGTTCTTGGACAGTCCCAGGCGTTCGGCGATTTCGGCCTGGGTCAGGCCCTCGATTTTCTGCCAGACAAACACCTTGCGGCAGTTGACCGGCAGCTCGGTGAGTGCCCGTTCGATGGAATCCGCCAACTGGATCGCGTGCATGAAATGCTCCGGGTCGCCGGTCGGCGACTCACTGAGATCGATCGCCTCCGACTCCATGGCGCCCCGCCGGTCCTCGCGCCGATAACCATCCACGGCAATGTTGCGCGCGGTCTGGTGCAAATACGCCCGGGGCTGTTGCACCACCGCCGAATCGGACTCAAGCACCCGCACGAAGGTGTCGTGGGCCAGGTCCTCGGCCTGCTGACGATTCCTCAGGCGACGGGTCCAGGTACCAACCAACTCTTCGTAATGCTCGAAAAAGCCGTGTCTGCGGGGCAGCTTGAGGGTCATTGCGGTGTGCTGTGGAGACGGGGCGTGAATAGTAATGCTTCCTATTAACTTGAAGCAATGACTGCGCTCCAATGAACGAGCACTTTGTCCGCTTGCCAATGTGCCTTCCGTCAGGAAAGCTGGATCGCGGCACGGAACCCAAGAAATCTGGCAGGCATTCAAAAGCATCCATTGACGGGTTGTAACAAAGTGCAGGAGTGCCCGTACCCGGCTTTTCCCCAGGAATTCACCCATGTTCAGCCCCAAAGCGTCGCCCAAAAGAACACCGCTTGCCCGACTCGCCCTGGCCATCACCCTGAGCACCCTCGGCCTGCCTTTCTGGGCGGGCAATGCCCAGGCCCACGGCGGTCACGCCGACATGGTGCCGCTGCAAGCGGGTCTTGAGGAATTTGGCGCCACGGTGAAATGGGACGATTACGCCAATCTGTTCACCATCGCCAAGGACGGGGTCTACCTCAAGGTCAAGCCCGACAGCAAAGTGGCGATGCTCAACGGCAAGCGTATCGAGCTGACGGTGCCGGTGGTGTTCAAGGACCATACGGCGTTCATGTCCAAGGACTTTATCAACCAGGTGTTCCAATCCGGGCTGGACAAGACCTTCGTCGTCGAGACCCGCCCCAACCCGCTCAATCCCCTGAGCGCGGCCGAAATCACCACGGCCGTGGACATCGTCAAGAAATCGGAAAACTACAAGCCCGGCTTCCGCTTCACCGAAGTCTCGGTCAAGGAGCCGCCGAAGGATCAGGTGTGGAACTTCGTCTTTACCGGGCAGAACGTCGCCCAGCCGCGTGAGGCCTCGATCGTGGTGCTCGACGGCAAGCACGTGATCGAAGCCCTGGTCGATCTCGACAAGAAAGAACTCAAGTCCTGGAGGCCGATCGAAGGCGCCCACGGCATGGTCCTGCTGGACGATTTCGCCACGGTGCAAACCGCCGTGGAAACCAGCCCGGAGTACGCCCAGGCCCTGGCCAAGCGCGGCATCAATGACGTGAAGAAAGTCGTGGCCACGCCGCTGACCGTCGGCTACTTCGACGGTAAGGACGGCCTGGCTCAGGACAAGCGCCTGCTGAAAATCGTCAGCTACCTCAACACCGGTGACGGTAATTACTGGGCGCACCCGATCGAGGGCCTGGTAGCGATTGTCGACCTGGAACAGAAGAAACTGATCAAGATCGAAGACGAAGCGCTCATCCCGGTACCGATGAAGCCGACGCCGTATGACGGTCGCGGACGCCAGGGCGTGGCGGTCAAACCGCTGGAAATCATCGAGCCCGAGGGCAAGAACTACACCATCAGCGGCAACAGCATTCACTGGCAGAACTGGGACTTCCACGTTCGACTCGACTCGCGGGTCGGGCCGGTCCTGTCCACCGTCACCTACGACGACAAGGGCAAGAAACGCAAGATCATGTACGAAGGCTCGCTGGGCGGCATGATCGTGCCTTACGGCGACCCGGATATCGGCTGGTACTTCAAGGCCTACCTCGACTCCGGCGACTACGGCATGGGCACCCTGACTTCACCGATTGCCCGTGGCAAAGACGCCCCGCAAAACGCCGTGTTGCTGGACGCCACCATCGCCGACTACACCGGCGCACCGACCGCGATCCCGCGCGCCATGGCGGTGTTCGAGCGCTACGCCGGCCCCGAATACAAACACCAGGAAATGGGCCAACCCAACCTCAGCACCGAGCGCCGCGAACTGGTGGTGCGCTGGATCAGCACCGTGGGCAACTACGACTACATCTTCGACTGGGTCTTCCAGCAGAACGGCACCCTCGGCATCGACGCCGGCGCTACCGGCATCGAAGCGGTCAAGGGCGTGAAATCGAAAACCATGCACGAAGACACCGCCAGGGAAGACACACGCTACGGCACCCTACTGGACCACAACATCGTCGGCACCACGCACCAGCACATCTACAACTTCCGCCTCGACATGGACGTGGACGGCGAGCAGAATTCGCTGGTGGAAGTGAACCCGGTGGTGCTGCCCAACGACCGTGGCGGCCCGCGCACCAGCACCATGCAGACCGAAACCAGGGTAGTCGGCACCGAGCAACAGGCGGCGCAGAAGTTCGACCCGTCGACCGTGCGCCTGCTGACCAACTTCAGCAAGGAGAACAAGGTCGGCAATCCGGTTTCCTATCAACTGATTCCGTACGCCGGCGGCACCCACCCGGTGGCAAAGGGCGCCAACTTCGGCAAGGACGAATGGCTCTACCACCGCCTGAGTTTCATGGACAAGCAGCTATGGGTGACGCAATACAACCCGGAAGAAAAATACCCGGAAGGCAAGTACCCGAACCGCTCGGACAAAGACTCGGGCCTGGGTCAGTTCACCCAGGACAACCACTCCATCGAGAACACCGACGATGTGGTCTGGCTGACCACCGGCACCACCCACATCGCCCGCGCCGAGGAGTGGCCGATCATGCCGACCGAATGGGTGCATGTGCTGTTGAAGCCGTGGAACTTCTTCGATGAAACGCCGACCTTGAATCTCAGCTCACCGAAGTAACCAGGCCGAACGCAAAACCCTGTAGGAGCGAGCCTGCTCGCGATGGTCGTCAACGATAACGCGCCAATTCAATAGAATCGCGGTGTCCTTGAGTTCTTCGCGAGCAGGCTCGCTCCTACAGGGTTGGCCGGAACCGATCAGGCATACCGCTTGCGATACTCTCCCGGCGCAATGCCGAAGCGCGATTTGAACGCGGTGGAGAAGTAGCTCGAATCGGAAAACCCCCACGAATACCCCAGCACCGACAACTTCTCGTCCCTGCCTGACCGACGCAGGGATTCGGCGCACAGGTCCAGGCGACGGTTCTTGATGTAGCGCGCCACCACCAATCCCTTCTTGGCAAACATGCGGTACAGGCCGCGGGTGGACATGCCGACTTCCCGCGCCAGCCATTCCGGGCACAGGTCTTCGGAGCGAATGTTTTCGTCGATGCAGGTGAGCGTCTTGCGGAAAATGCGCTCGTGGGAATCGGTGCAGTCGTCGGTCTGGCTGATCGCCGGGCGCAGCAGGCTGACAATCGCCTCCAGGGTCGCTTCGCTTTCCTGGCGGGTCAGGTGCTGCTGGCGGGTGGCATCAAGGATCAGCCGGTGCGAGAGCATCGCAATGGGCGAGGTCGCGGCAATCCGGTGGCCGCACTTGACCTGATTGAAGCGCAGGGTTTGTTCGACCAGTTGATACGGCAGGATCAGCGACAACTGCCGGGAGTTTTCGCCGTAGGTGAAGTCGCTGGGCCGCGCGGCATCGATCAGCGTGATGTCGCCGGGGGACAGCAAGACCTTGTCGTCGCCTTGGGCCATGCCCGCCGTGCCGTCGAGCTGGAACACCGCAAAATACTTGCCACCCTCGCCCGCCGCGACTTCCTGGGGCGTACGGTACAGCCGCGCCTGGCACGCGTCGACGAAACTGAGCTTGAGCGCATCGCTCTGGTATTCGCGGATACGCCCGGCAAATTCGCTGCCCAGGGGTTGTGCGTTGAAGGCGCCACAGATCTGGTTGATCTGATGGATCCACTGGTCGAACCCATCATGGCGCTGTGCTGTTGTAGAAATCATGTCAGGCCTCACGCAGGCTTATTTTTATTGTCTACGTCAATCCACACGACATCGGATGCTTCGAGTCTCCTGAACCGCACCATTCCCTGAACAATGACGTGCTATTTCAGTCCGCCAAAACGCCGATAGAAGCTTTCACCCACATCCGGCAACGGGCCGTCGGCCGTTTCCAGCGCGGCGTTCAGCCATTCTTCGGCCTTGGCATAGATCAAACGGTAAATATTACGGCACAACTGCCGGGCCGCACGGCCTTCCCAATCGCCGGGCAACAATTCGTCCGGCAGCTGCGGGTCGCGCAGCAGCAGTTTGCGGTATTCATGAATAAGCAGGATCCGCGCCAGGAAGCAGTCGGACGGTTGCAGGTTTTCCTGCTCGCGAAGCGCCTGCCAGAGCGGCCGGAACAGCTGAATGAACTCGCTGTAGTGCGCCGCCAGCTCCTCGATGTTCCAGCTCTCGCGCACCTGCAGGCGCAGGGCCTTGGAGGCCAGTACGTCCTGGGCGGTGGTTTCGAAGACGATGGTGTCTTCCTGGGCGCCGAGGTCGAGCAGCGTCGCGTTGACATCAGAGCGGTCACTGCGCGGACAAGCCAGCACCACCGGCGAGATCGCACCAAAACCTTGCCACTCCAGCTCCTCGCGCACCTGTTTGCGTTTGTCCTGTGTCAGCTGCGAGAGCATCACCAGGCACCAGGAACCATCCCAGGCCGGCATCGTGGTGCTGTAGACCCGCTTGAAGGCCTTGTCGAAACGCCGGCGACCGGTGCCAGTCAGGCTGTAATAGCTACGACGACCGACTTTTTCGGCGGTCAGCCAGCCTTCCTTGGTCAGGCGAAAAATCGAGGTGCGGATCAGTCGTTCGTTGATGCCGATGGGCTCGAGCAACTGAATCAGGCTGCCCAGCCAGACGGTGCCGCCATGGGGTTCGATGGCATCCCCGTACAACGTGATGATCAAGGAACTGGCGCGGATTGGCGTCTGTTCCTGGAAGCGGGTAATCAGATGGTTCAAGGGAGTCAGGGACGACATGGGCGTTCCGTGCGAAAAAAGAAAAGGAATATACCGAAAGCCAACCGGTTAAGCCCAACCCCTTGTAGGAGCCAGCCTGCTGGCGATGGTGTGTCAGTCAACGCCAAGGTAGTTGACCCACCTTCGCCAGCAGGCTGGCTCCTACAAGGGGCCGTGTTCACAAGGCACTGCCTTTCGGGCGCAACCCGCTGTCACTGATACGCGGGCGATCCGGCTCCGGTTCGCTCAGTGGATCGCAGACCTGCATCTGCGTCAGACAACGCTGGGCCAGTTGCTGATATTCCCGGGTGCCGGCCTGTTTCCACGCCACTTCCTGATCGCTGAGGCTGCGCTTGACGCTGGCCGGTGCACCCATGACCAGCGACTGCTCCGGGCATTCGAAGCCGGCCTTGACGAACGCCGCCGCCGAAACGAATGAACGCGGGCCGATCCGGGCGTTGTCCATGACCACCGCATTCATGCCCACCAGCGCATCGGCGCCGATCCGGCAACCGTGCAGCACAGCGCCGTGGCCGATGTGGCCGTTGCGTTCGACCACGGTGTCGCTGTCGGGGAAACCGTGCATCACGCAGGTGTCCTGCAGGTTGGCGCCCTCCTCCAGCACGATCCGCCCGAAATCTCCGCGCAGGCTGGCCAGCGGACCGACATAGCAATGGGGGCCGATGATCACGTCACCGATCAATACGGCGGACGGGTGCACATAAGCGCTCGGGTCAACCACCGGAGTCAGGCCATCAAGGCTGTAGCAGGTCATGAACGCGTTCCTCACAAAGCGATGCAAATAATTACTAATTTTGTATCACATCAGTTTTAACAGCACAAAGACTAAAAACCGTATCACTTGAAATGCACCTTTCCGACGAATGCCAACGCGTCTCTAAAATCGCCGCAAAACCCAATGTTTTCTAGAAAAAACCCGCCATCAGCCCCCCTTCGGCAGAAAGCCTGAAAATCGAAACACTCACCAATAAGACACATTAAATCTATTTTCGTATTGCATTTACGTATCACGTTATAGCTATACTTGGGCAAAACCGGCCCCCGCGGCCGATCCAATAACGAGCCGGCACCACGCCGAGCGTGCACCGTGAGAGCATCCGCCATGCCTCTGACCCTTGCCGTCGAATTGATCGAGCCTGGCGTCCGTCTGATTACACTGCAGCGCCCGCAAGCCCTGAACGCCTTGACCACCGAGTTGCTGGGCGAACTGGCCGCCGAACTGAGCATTGCGCAAGCCGACCCCGACACCCGCGCCGTGGTCCTCACCGGCAGCCGCAAGGCCTTCGCCGCCGGCGCCGACATCAAGGAAATGGCCGAACGAAATCTGGTCGGGATCCTCGACGACCCGCGCCAGGCCTCGTGGCAAACCATTACCCGCTTCAGCAAACCGCTGATCGCCGCCGTCAACGGCTTCGCCCTCGGCGGTGGCTGCGAACTGGCGATGCACGCCGACATCATCATTGCCGGTGAAGACGCCCGTTTCGGCCAGCCGGAAATCAACCTCGGGATCATGCCTGGCGCCGGTGGCACCCAACGCCTGCTGCGCGCCGTCGGCAAATCCATGGCCATGCAGATGGTGCTGACCGGCGAGCCGATCGACGCCCGCCAGGCCCAGCGCGCCGGCCTGGTCAGCGACGTCACCCAACCGGAACTCACCGTCGAGCGCGCCCTGCACATCGCCCGCAGCATCGCGGCCAAGGCACCGCTGGCGGTGCGCCTGGCCAAAGAGTCGCTGCTCAAGGCCATGGACACCGACCTGGCCAGCGGCCTGCGTTTCGAGCGCCACGCCTTCACCGTGCTGTCCGGCACCCGCGACCGCGACGAAGGCATTGCCGCCTTCCAGGAAAAGCGCACGCCGACCTTCACCGGCCAGTAACCACTGAATTCGAACGACTGCCAAGAGAACGCCAAGACCATGAACTTCGAACACATCCTGTTTTCCATCGACGCCGGCGTCGCCCTGCTCAGCCTCAATCGGCCAGACCAGCTCAACAGCTTCAACACCCAGATGCATGGCGAAGTGAAGGAAGCACTCAAGCAAGTGCGGCAAAACCCGGACGTGCGCGTGTTGTTGCTGACCGGTGAAGGCCGCGGCTTCTGCGCCGGGCAGGACCTGAGCGACCGCAATGTCGCGCCGGGCAGCGCCGTGCCGGATCTGGGCGAGTCCATCGAGAGGTTCTACAATCCGTTGATCCGTCAGTTGCGCGACCTGCCGCTGCCAGTGATCTGCGCGGTCAACGGCGTCGCCGCAGGGGCCGGTGCCAACATTCCGCTGGCCTGCGACCTGGTATTGGCCGCGCGTTCGGCGAGTTTCATCCAGGCGTTCTGCAAGATCGGCTTGATCCCTGATTCCGGCGGCACCTGGACCCTGCCGCGCCTTGTCGGCATGGCTCGAGCGAAGGCCCTGACCCTGCTCGGCAACCGCCTGAGCGCCGAACAAGCCGAGCAATGGGGTTTGATCTACCAGTGTGTGGACGACGCCGATTTGCGCGACGAAGCCCTGAAACTGGCCCGCCACCTGGCGACCCAGCCGACCTACGGCCTGGCGCTGATCAAGCGCAGCCTGAATGCCAGCCTGAGCAACAGCTTCGACGAACAGCTTGAGCTGGAAAAAGATCTGCAACGTCTGGCCGGGCGCAGCGAGGACTACCGCGAAGGCGTCGGCGCCTTCATGGAAAAACGCACCCCAAGCTTCAAGGGACGCTGAGTCATGACCGCACTGAACACCAACGCACGCATCGCCGTGATCGGCGCCGGGGCCATGGGTGCCGGTATCGCCCAGGTCGCGGCCCAGGCCGGCCATCCGGTATTGCTGCTGGACAATCGTCCCGGCGCTGCCGCTCAAGCGATTGAAGGCATCGACCGCCAACTGGGCAAGCGGGTCGAGAACGGCAAACTGTCCGCCGACTTGCGCAGCGCGACGATTGCCCGCCTGCAAGCGGTAGAAGCCATCGAGACCCTGGCCGACTGCGATCTGATCATCGAAGCCATCGTCGAGAACCTCGAGGTCAAACGCGCGCTGTTCCGTCAGCTCGAAGGCATCTGCGGCACGCATTGCATCCTCGCCAGCAACACCTCGTCGCTATCGATCACCAGCATCGCCGCACAGCTTGATCATCCACAACGCCTGCTCGGCCTGCACTTCTTCAACCCGGCGCCGGTGATGGCGTTGGTGGAAATCGTCTCCGGCCTGGCCAGCGATCCGACACTCGCCGAGTGCCTGTACGACACCGCCAAGGCCTGGGGCAAAAAACCGGTGCACACCCGTTCGACGCCGGGTTTCATCGTCAACCGCGTGGCCCGGCCGTTCTACGCCGAGAGCCTGCGGATGCTGCAGGAAGGCGCGGCCGACTGCCCGACACTGGATGCGTTGATGCGCGAGGCTGGCGGTTTCGCCATGGGCGCGTTCGAGCTGATGGATTTGATCGGCCATGACGTCAACTACGCCGTAACCTGCTCGGTGTTTGACGCTTACTACCAGGACACGCGCTTCCTGCCGTCGTTGATCCAGAAAGAACGGGTGGACGGCGGGCGTTTGGGACGCAAGAGCGGTCGGGGTTTCTATAGCTACGCCCAAGGTGCGGAGCGCCCGCACGCCGCTGAAATCAGCAGCGATGCGAAGGTCGAGGTTTGTGCTGTGGAAGGCGACCTCGGTATCGCTAAAGGCTTGCTCGCACGCTTGCATGAACAAGGCGTCGAGATCATCCAGCGCGACGGCCAAGGTTTGCTGCGGGTCGGTGATGCCGTGCTGGCCCTGAGCGACGGGCGCATGGCCTGCCAGAGGGCTCACGAAGACGGGCTGCGCAACCTGATCCTGCTGGACCTGGTGTTCGATTACTGTCATGCCAAACGCATCGCCATCAGCCATGCGGCAGGCATTGACCCGCTGGCACTCGAACAAGGCGTTGCCCTGCTGCAACGGGCCGGCCTGAAGGTCAGCCTGCTCAGCGACAGCCCCGCCCTCGCCGTCCTGCGCACCGTGGCCATGCTCGCCAACGAAGCCGCCGACGCCCTGCTGCAAGGCGTGGCCTCGGCCGCCGACATCGACCTGGCCATGCGCGCCGGGGTCAATTATCCGCAAGGGCCGCTGGCCTGGGCCGATGCCATTGGCCTGGCGCACATGCTTGAAACGCTGGAAAACCTGCAAGCCAGTTATGGCGAAGAACGCTACCGGCCGTCGCTGCTGCTGCGCCGTCGCGTCGCCGAAGGGAGAAACTTCCATGACTAACCATGAAGCCATGACCCTGGCCAGTGAATGCACGCAATCGCTGTTCCAGCGCGACGCCGCCAGCCAGGCCATGGGCATGCGCCTGCTCTCGGCCGGCCCCGGCTGCGCGCGAGTGGGCATGACAGTGCGCGCCGACATGGTCCAGGGCCACGGCACGTGCCACGGCGGCTACCTGTTCGCGCTGGCCGATTCGGCATTCGCCTTTGCCTGCAACAGCTACAACGAAGCCACCGTGGCCATCGGTTGCAGCATCGACTACATCGCCCCGGCGCGCCTGGGTGACACGCTGAACGCCGACTGCATCGAGCAGAGCCGCTCCGGTCGCACCGGCAACTACGACGTGCGCATTGAAAACCAGCAGGGCCAGTTGATCGCCCTGTTCCACGGCAAATCCTACAAAGTGCGCGGCCCGGTGCTGACGCAGGAGACCCCCAATGAATGACGCCCTGATCATCGACGCCGTCCGCACCCCGATTGGCCGTTACGCCGGTGTCCTGAGCAGCGTGCGCGCCGACGACCTCGGCGCGGTACCGTTGCGCGAACTGCTGCGCCGCCACCCGCAAGTCGACTGGAACACGGTCGACGACGTGATCTACGGCTGCGCCAACCAGGCCGGCGAAGACAACCGCAACGTTGCGCGCATGTCGGCGCTGCTGGCCGGGTTGCCGGTCAGCGTGCCGGGCACCACCCTCAATCGCCTGTGTGGCTCCGGGCTGGATGCCATCGGCACCGCCGCCCGGGCCATTCGCAGTGGCGAAACCGGCCTGATGCTGGTCGGTGGCGTTGAATCCATGTCCCGCGCGCCGTTGGTAATGGGTAAGGCCGAGCAGGCGTTTTCCCGGTCGGCCGAAATCTTCGACACCACCATCGGCTGGCGCTTCGTCAATCCGCTGATGAAAAAGGCCTACAGCATCGACTCCATGCCGGAAACGGCGGAGAACGTCGCCGAACAGTTCAACATCTCCCGGGCCGACCAGGACGCCTTCGCCCTGCGCAGCCAGCAACGCGCCGCTGCCGCCCAAGCCAATGGGCGCCTGGCCAAAGAAATCGTTGCGGTGCAAATTCCCCAGCGCAAAGGCCCGGCCAAAGTGGTCGAGCACGACGAACACCCACGCGGCGACACCACCCTTGAACAGCTGGCCAAACTCGGCACGCCGTTCCGCGAAGGCGGCAGCATCACCGCCGGCAATGCCTCCGGGGTCAACGACGGGGCCTGTGCGCTGTTGCTGGCCAGCCCGGAAGTCGCCAAGCGCCACGGCCTGAGCGCCCGAGGCCGGGTCGTGGCCATGGCCACCGCCGGCGTTGAACCACGGATCATGGGCATCGGCCCGGTGCCGGCCACCCGCAAGGTGCTGGAGGTGGCCAACCTGAGTCTGGCCGACATGGACGTGATCGAGCTCAACGAAGCCTTCGCCGCACAAGGCCTGGCGGTGCTGCGCGAACTGGGCCTGAGCGACACCGACCCGCGGGTCAACCCCAACGGCGGCGCCATCGCCCTGGGCCATCCACTGGGCATGAGCGGCGCCCGCTTGGTCACCACCGCCCTGCATGAACTTGAGGAACGCAATGGCCGCTACGCCCTGTGCACCATGTGCATCGGCGTTGGCCAGGGGATCGCGCTGATCATCGAGCGTCTATCCCACTAAAGAATCGCGATTCCCAAGGAGCCGAGAGGTATCCTTGGGGCATGCACTCAAAGCCCTTGTGCAAAAGGGCTGGAACACAAAAACAATTCGAGTGAACACATGAACATGCCAATTGCCAAAGCCGTGCTGGACCCTGTGCTGGACCCGCTGGAAACCGCCAGCATCGACGAGCTGCGCCAGCATCAGCTGGAGCGCCTGCGCTGGAGTCTGAACCACGCCTACAACAACGTGCCGCTGTACCGTCAGCGTTTCGATGCGCTGGGCGTGCACCCGGACGACATCAAGTCCCTCGACGACCTGGCGAAATTCCCCTTCACCACCAAGTCCGACCTGCGAGACAACTACCCCTACGGCATGTTTGCCGTGCCGATGCACGACATCGTGCGCCTGCACGCCTCCAGCGGCACCACCGGCAAACCCACCGTGGTCGGCTACACCCAGAACGACATCGACACCTGGGCCAACGTGGTGGCGCGCTCGATCCGCGCCGCCGGTGGCCACCGTGGCGACAAGGTGCACATTTCCTACGGCTACGGCCTGTTCACCGGCGGCCTCGGCGCGCACTACGGTGCCGAACGCCTGGGTTGCACGGTGATCCCGATGTCCGGTGGCCAGACCGAAAAACAAGTGCAACTGATCAAGGATTTCCAGCCGGACATCATCATGGTCACGCCGTCCTACATGCTCAACATCGCCGATGAAATCGAGCGCCAGGGCATCGACCCGCACAAACTGGCCCTGCGCCTGGGCATCTTCGGCGCCGAGCCGTGGACCGCCGAACTGCGCAGCGCCATCGAGGCGCGCCTGGGCATCACCGCCCTGGACATCTACGGCCTGTCGGAAATCATGGGCCCGGGCGTAGCGATGGAATGCGCCGAAACCAAGGACGGCCCGACCATCTGGGAAGACCACTTCTACCCGGAAATCATCGACCCGGTCACCGGCGAAGTGCTGCCGGACGGTCAGATGGGCGAACTGGTGTTCACCTCCCTGAGCAAAGAAGCCTTGCCGATGATCCGCTACCGCACCCGCGACCTGACGCGCCTGCTACCGGGCACCGCACGGCCAATGCGGCGCATCGACAAGATCACCGGGCGCAGCGATGACATGCTGATCATCCGCGGGGTCAACGTGTTTCCGACGCAGATCGAGGAGCAGGTTCTCAAAGTCAAACAACTTGCCGAGTGCTATGAGATTCATCTGTATCGCAATGGCAACCTGGACAGTGTTGATGTGCATGTCGAGTTGAAGGCTGAGCATCAGCACCTGAGTGATGAACAGCAGAAGGCTGTTTGCGGGGAGTTGAGCAAGCACATCAAGACGTATATCGGGATCAGTTCGCGGATTGTTTTGCAGCCGTTTCATTCGATCAAGCGGTCGGAGGGCAAGGCTTGCCACGTGTTGGATAAACGTCCGAAAGCATGACCTCCCAAAGCATGACTGCTGCACCCCTTATGGCCCCGCTTTTGCGGGGCTTTTTTTTTGGTTTTGGGTGCACACCCATCAGCTTTTCTGTGGGAGCGAGCCTGCTCGCGATGGCGGTCAACGATGACGCGCGCTGTCTGGAGGTATGCGTTGTCTGGAGGTTTTTCGCGAGCAGGCTCGCTCCTACAGTTGATCCGAATATGCCTGTAAGGGATTGGTTGGCTGTCAGGCCGTCTTCGCGAGCAGGTTCGCCCCACAGGTGGCCGTTACCGCAGAAATGGATATGCACACCGACCATCCTGCACCCCCCAAAAACAGCCCGCCCACCCAAAGCGATACAAAAAACAAATACGACACGTCATTTTGTGTTTGATATTAAATTCTGTATCGCTTATAAAGTTCCCCATGCCCCAGAACAGATTCAAGGCGGGAACTCAAAAATGTACGCACAGCTCGTAGAAACAGGCGTCAAGCGCATCAAGGACCTCTCGGAGATGTCCGAACAGGAACGCGCCTTCCAGGAAAAAATTGATTCAGAAATCAAGATCGAAGCCAAGAACTGGATGCCAGATGCCTATCGCCAGACCCTGATCCGGCAGATTTCCCAGCACGCCCACTCCGAAATCGTCGGCATGCTGCCCGAAGGCAACTGGGTCACCCGCGCGCCGTCGCTCAAACGCAAACTGCAACTGATGGCCAAGATCCAGGACGAAGCCGGCCACGGCCTGTACCTGTACAGCGCCATGGAAACCCTCGGTGCCGACCGCGATGAAGAAGTCGCCAAGCTGCACAGCGGCAAGGCCAAGTACTCGAGCATCTTCAATTACCCAACCCTGAACTGGGCCGACATGGGCGCGGTGGGCTGGCTGGTGGATGGTGCGGCGATCGTTAACCAGGTGGTGCTGCAGCGCACCTCCTACGGCCCCTACTCCCGGGCCATGGTGCGCATCTGCAAGGAAGAGAGCTTCCACCAGCGCCAGGGCTACGAAATCCTCCTGACCATGATGCGCCACGGCAATCAGGCGCAAAAAGACATGGTCCAGGACGCGATCAACCGCCTGTGGTGGCCGTCGCTGATGATGTTTGGTCCGAGCGACGAACACTCGCCGAACAGCGCCCAGTCCATGGCCTGGAAAATCAAGCGCCAGAGCAACGACGAACTGCGCCAGCGCTTCATCGACCAGACCATCCCGCAGCTTGAGCTGCTGGGCTGCACCTGCCCCGACCCGGACCTGAAATGGAACGCCGAACGCGGTCACTACGACTTCGGCGACATCCAGTGGAACGAATTCTACGAAGTGCTCAAGGGCAACGGCCCGTGCAACCAGGAACGCGTCGCCACCCGCCGCAAGGCGATGGAAGACGGTGCCTGGGTCCGTGAAGCCGCCGTCGCCCACGCCCGCAAAAAACAAAACAAGAACGCCGCCTGATCCGGCCACCTGATGTGGAGTAACTGAAATGTCCGAGTGGACCCTCTTCGAAGTCTTCGTGCGCAGCAAGCACGGCCTCAACCACAAGCACGTCGGCAGCGTGCATGCTGCCGATACCACCATGGCCATCGAGAACGCGCGCGAGCTCTACACCCGTCGCAGCGAGGGCGTGAGCCTGTGGGTGGTGCCTTCGGCATTGATCACTGCCTCGTCGCCGGATGAAAAAGACCCGCTGTTCGACCCGTCGGACGACAAGGTCTACCGCCACGCCAGCTTCTACGAGCTGCCGGCCGAAGTCGGGCACATGTGAGGTCGACCATGAATAACAAGACCGATCTGATCGAATACCTGCTGCGCCTCGGCGACAGCGCCCTGATCCAGGGCCAGCGCCTGTGCCAGTGGTGCGGCAAGGCCCCGGCGCTGGAAGAAGAGCTGGCGCTGATGAACGTCGGCCTCGACCTGGTGGGCCAGGCGCGTAACTGGCTGGAATACGCCGCCGAACTGCTGGACGACGGCCGTGATGCCGATCACCTGGCGTTCCGTCGTGACGAGCGCGCCTATCGCAACCTGTTGCTGGTGGAACAACCCAACGGCGACTTTGCGGTGACCATGCTCAAGCAGTTCCTCTATGACGCCTGGCATTTGCCGGTGCTGCAGGGCCTGAGCCAGTCGAGCGATGAACGCATTGCCGGGATTGCCGCCAAGGCGGTGAAGGAAGTGACCTATCACCTGCGCCGCTCCGGCGAATGGATCGAGCGTATGGGCGACGGCACCGAGGAAAGCCACAAGCGCATGCTCGCGGCGATCCCCGAAGTCTGGCGCTTCACCGTGGAACTGATTGCCGCCGATGACAGCGAACAACGCCTGTGCGAAGCCGGCATCACCCCGGACATCGCCAGCGTGGCCGCCCAGTGGCAGGCCAAGGTCGAGCAGATTTTCACCAGCGCCACCCTGCCCGTGCCGGCCAAGCCGAGCTACTTCTACCTGAATGCACGCAAGGGCCTGCACACCGAACACCTGGGCATCCTGCTGGCCGAAATGCAGTTCCTGCCACGAGCGTACCCCGATGCAACCTGGTGAGCTGATCGCCAGCGACCTCGGCGCCCGGCCGGCTCAACCGACCGACCTGGCAGCCGCGTGGGCGATTCTGACAGAGGTCATGGACCCGGAAGTGCCGGTGGTCAGCGTGGTTGACCTCGGCATTGTCCGCGATCTGGATTGGCAGGCCGGTCACCTTCACGTGGTGGTCACGCCGACCTACTCCGGCTGCCCGGCCACCGAAGTGATCGAGAGCGACATCCGCGAAGCCCTGGAACTGGCTGGATTCAAGGCGCCGCAATTGGAGCGCAAGTTGACCCCGGCCTGGACCACCGACTGGATCAGCGACAGCGGCCGCGAACGCCTGCGCGCCTATGGCATCGCGCCGCCCGAGGGCAGCACCAGCAAACGCAGCCTGCTCGGTGAGAGCCCGCAGGTTGTGTGCCCGCAATGCGGCAGCGCCCACACCGAGGTCCTCAGCCAGTTCGGCTCCACCGCCTGCAAGGCGCTGTACCGCTGCATCGATTGCCGGGAACCGTTCGACTATTTCAAGTGCATCTGAGCGGCGAATCGGCCGTCCCAGCTGGAGAACAACAATGAGCAAATTTCACAGCCTGACCATCAAGGACGTGCGCACCGAGACCCGTGACGCGGTGTCCATCGCCTTCGAGATTCCGCAGCACTTGCAGGACAGCTTCCACTTTACCCAAGGCCAGCACCTGGTGATGCGCACCCAACTGGACGGCGAAGAAGTACGCCGCTCCTATTCGATCTGCACCGGGGTCAACGACGGTGAACTGCGTGTCGCCATCAAACGTGTGGCGGGTGGGCGCTTCTCGGCGTTTGCCAACGAACAGCTGAAAGCCGGGCACACCCTGGAAGTGATGCCACCGGCCGGGCACTTCTGCGTCGAGCTCGACCCGGCGCGCCATGGCAATTACCTGGCTGTGGCGGCGGGTAGCGGCATCACGCCGATCCTGTCGATCATCAAGACCACCCTGCAAACCGAGCCCCACAGCCGCGTCACCCTGCTGTACGGCAACCGCTCCAGCTCCGGTGCGCTATTCCGCGAACAGCTCGAAGACCTGAAAAACCGCTACCTGCAACGCCTGAACCTGATCTTCGTGTTCAGCCGCGAACAGCAGGATGTCGACCTGTACAACGGCCGGATCAACGCCGAGAAATGCGAGCAACTGTTCAGCCGCTGGCTCGACGTCAAGGCCCTCGACGCCGCCTTCATCTGCGGCCCGCAGGAAATGACCGAGACCGTGCGCGACAGCCTCAAGGCCAAGGGCATGCAACCAGAGCGCATCCATTTCGAACTGTTCGCCGCCGTCGGCAGCGAGCAAAAACGCGCCGCCCGTGAAGCCGCCCGCCAGGTGGATGCGGCGGTCAGCCAGATCACCGTGATCAGCGACGGCCGCGCCCTGGCGTTCGACCTGCCGCGCAACAGCCAGAGCATCCTCGAAGCGGGTAACGAGCAAGGTGCGGAACTGCCCTACTCGTGCAAGGCCGGCGTGTGCTCGACCTGCAAGTGCAAGGTCATCGAAGGCGAAGTGGAAATGGACAGCAACCACGCCCTGGAAGACTACGAAGTGGCGGCCGGTTATGTGCTGTCGTGCCAGGCGTTCCCGGTCAGCGACAAGGTAGTGCTGGATTTCGATCAGCTCTGAATCAACACAAAACCCTTGCAGGAGCGAGCCTGCTCGCGATGGACCCGAGATCGCCACGGGGTATCAGGCACCCAGCGTTATCGTTGACGACCATCGCGAGCAGGCTCGCTCCTACAGGGGCCGAGCCGTAGTTTCACCCAAAACAAAAACAACAAAGGAGCGCGCGTCATGACACCCCATGAAGTAGAACTCATCCGCCAGCACCCGGATTTCATCCAGCTGGTTCGCCGCAAACAGAAGCTGTACTGGTCACTGAGCCTGGCCATGCTGGTGATCTATTACGGCTTCGTGCTGCTGGTGGCGTTTTCGCCCAGCACCCTCGGTCAATCCCTCAGCGGCGGCGTGACCACCGTGGGCATGCTGGTGGGTGTCGTCATCGTCGGGCTGGCCTTTGCACTGACCGGTTTCTATGTCTATCGCGCCAACAACGTGATCGATCCGCTGAATGAAAAACTCAAGCAGGAGTGCGCCCGATGAACCGCCTTCTTGCGTTGTTCCTGCTGCCGCTGGCGGCTGTCACTGATGTTGCGATGGCCGCCGACGGCGCGTCCCGACCATTGAACTGGAACGCCATCGGCATGTTCCTGGTGTTTGTGCTGTTCACCCTCGGCGTGACACGCTGGGCGGCTCTTCGCACCCGCTCCACCAGCGACTTTTACACCGCTGGCGGCGGCATGACCGGTTTCCAGAACGGTCTGGCGATTGCCGGCGACATGATCTCGGCCGCCTCGTTCCTCGGCATCTCCGCGATGATGTTCCTCAATGGCTACGACGGTTTGCTCTACGCCCTGGGCGTGCTGGCCGGCTGGCCGATCATCCTGTTCCTGATTGCCGAACGCCTGCGCAACCTGGGCAAGTACACCTTTGCCGACGTGGTTTCCTATCGCCTGGAACAGACCCCGGTGCGCCTGACCTCGGCCTTCGGCACCCTGACAGTGGCCCTGATGTACCTGGTGGCGCAGATGGTCGGCGCCGGCAAGCTGATCGAGTTGCTGTTCGGTATCGACTACCTCTACGCAGTCATGCTGGTCGGCGTGTTGATGGTGTTCTACGTGACCTTCGGCGGCATGCTCGCCACCACCTGGGTGCAGATCATCAAGGCGGTGATGCTGTTGTTCGGCACCAGCTTCATGGCGTTCATGGTGCTCAAGCATTTCGGCTTCAGCACTGAAGCGATGTTTGCCGGCGCCACCGCCGTGCACGCCAAGGGCAATGCGATCATGGCCCCCGGCGGCTTGCTGTCCAACCCGATCGACGCGATATCCCTGGGGCTGGGCATGATGTTCGGCACCGCCGGCCTGCCGCACATCCTGATGCGTTTCTTCACCGTCAGCGATGCCAGGGAAGCGCGTAAAAGTGTGTTCTACGCCACCGGTTTCATCGGCTACTTCTACTTGCTGCTGATCATCGTCGGCTTTGGCGCCATCGTCATGGTCGGCACCGATCCGGCGTTCCGTGACGCCAGCGGCGCGATCATCGGCGGCGGCAACATGATCGCCGTGCACTTGGCCCAGGCAGTAGGCGGCAACCTGTTCCTCGGCTTCATCTCGGCGGTCGCCTTCGCCACCATCCTGGCGGTGGTTGCCGGGCTGGCGCTGTCCGGCGCCTCGGCGGTGTCCCACGACCTGTATGCCTGCGTGATGCGCAAAGGCCAGGCCAGCGAGCAGCAAGAAATGCGCGTGTCGCGCATCGCCACCCTGTGCATCGGTGTGCTGGCGATCATCCTCGGCCTGCTGTTCGAGTCGCAGAACATCGCCTTCCTCTCGGGTCTGGTGCTGGCCATCGCCGCGTCGGTGAATTTCCCGGTGCTGTTTCTCTCGATGTACTGGAAAGGCCTGACCACCCGTGGCGCGGTCCTCGGCAGCCTGTCCGGACTGGTCTCGGCGATTGTCTTGCTGGTGCTGAGCCCGGCGGTGTGGGTCAACGTGATGCATCACGACAAGGCGCTGTTCCCGTACTCCAACCCGGCGCTGTTTTCCATGAGCCTGGCGTTCTTTAGTGCATGGCTGTTTTCCGTCACCGACACCTCGCCTCGTGCAGCTCTTGAGCGTGGCCGTTATCTGGCGCAGTTCATCCGCTCGATGACCGGCATCGGTGCCACCGGCGCCAGCAAACACTAAATATTGGCAGGGAATAAAAATAATGAAGCCCGCACGTACCACGTCTTACCCATCACTGTTTTCGCTGGCCGCCGCAATGAGTCTGCCCATGATCGCCCCCAGCGCCATGGCCGACTTCATCGGCGACAGCAAGGCCCGCATTGATATGCGCAACCACTACATCAACCGCGATTTCCGTCAGGACAACGCGCCGCAATCCAAGGCCGAAGAATGGGCTCAGGGATTCACTGCGCGCATCGAATCCGGGTTCACCGACGGCACCTTCGGTTTCGGTCTCGACGCACTGGGCGAACTGGGGCTCAAGCTCGACTCCAGCCCGGATCGCCGTGGCACCGGCCTGCTGCCGTTTGGCCCGCAGAGCCATGAGCCCGACGACGAGTACAGCGAACTGGGCCTGACCGGCAAAGTGCGGGTCTCCAAAAGCATGTTGAAACTCGGCACCCTGCAACCCTTGTTGCCAGTGGCGACTTACAACGACACGCGCCTGCTGGGCTCGACTTTTGAAGGCGGCTTGCTGACCAGCCAGGAAATCGACGGCCTGACGGTGAATGCCGGGCGCCTGACCAAGGCCAACCTGCGCGACTCCTCCAGCAACGATGACATCGGCTTCGGCGCCGCCACCAGCGATCACTTCGACTTCGGCGGCGGCAGCTACGCGTTCAGTCCGCAACTGAACCTGAGCTACTACTACGGCAAGCTCGACCAGATCTATCGCCAGCAATTCGCCGGACTGGTGCATACGCAACCGTTGGGCAACGGCTTCAACCTGCGCAGCGACCTGCGTTATTTCGACAGCCGGGGTGACGGCGCGGAAAAGGCCGGGCGCATCGACAACCGTAACTTCAACGGCATGCTCACGGTGTCCCACGGTGCCCACAAGGTCAGTGCCGCCTACCAGCAATTGTCCGGCGACAGCGCCTTTCCGTTCCTCAACGGCGGCGATCCGTATGTGGTCAACCTGGTGACGTTCAACACCTTTACCCGCGCCGACGAGGATTCCTGGCAGCTGCGTTACGACTATGACTTCGCGGCGCAAGGCATTCCCGGCCTGACCTTCATGACTCGCTACACCGACGGCACCCATGTCAAGGCCGGCACCGTCGACAACGGAAGCGAATGGGAGCGCGACACCGATATCAGCTACGTCATCCAGAGCGGTGTGTTGAAGAACGTCAGCCTGCGCTGGCGCAACGTGACCTTCCGATCCGGCAATGGCTTGACGACCGACCTGGATGAAAACCGGCTGATCGTCGGCTACACCCTGGCGCTTTGGTAATCCCTGAATGGCGCGGTCGCGACCGCGCCACAACCCTTCAAAACCAGGAGCAATCGTGATGTCCTCTTCACCTACACTGCATGCCCCTACCCTGCAGAGTTTCATCGCCGGTCGCTGGATCGGTCAACAGGGCGCACAAGTGCTGCGCAGCGCCATCGACGGCCATGAAATCGCCCGCACCCATGAGGAGCGCCCAGACTTCGCCGAAGCCATCGAGCACGGCCGTCGCCAGGGCATCAGTGGCTTGATGGCGCTGGACTTCCAGCAGCGCGCTCAGCGTCTCAAGGCCCTGGCCCTGTACCTGAGCGAGCGCAAGGAACAGCTCTACGCGATATCCCACCACAGCGGCGCGACCCGTGCCGACAGCTGGATCGACATCGAAGGCGGCAACAGCACGCTGTTCACCTACGCCAGCCTCGGTTCCCGCGAGCTGCCGTCGGGCAACATCGTCCACGAAGGCCCGGCCATGCAGCTGAGCAAAATGGGCACCTTCGCCGGTACGCACATCCTGGTGCCTCGCGGTGGCCTGGCAGTACACATCAACGCGTTCAACTTCCCGATCTGGGGCATGCTGGAAAAGTTCGCCCCGAGCTTCCTCGCCGGCATGCCGTGCATCGTCAAGCCCGCCAGCGCCACCAGCTACCTGACCGAAGCCGTGGTGCGCCTGATCGATGAATCCGGCCTGTTGCCGGCGGGCAGCCTGCAGCTGATCATCGGCGGCACCGGCGACCTGCTCGACCGCCTGCAAGGCCAGGACGTGGTGACCTTCACCGGTTCCGCCGACACCGCGGCCAAGCTGCGGGTCAACCCGAACCTGATCCGCAATTCGGTACCGTTCAACGCTGAAGCCGACTCGCTGAACTGCGCGATCCTCGCCCCGGACGTGACCCCGGATGACGAAGAGTTCGAGCTGTTCATCAAGGAAGTCGCCCGGGAAATGACCACCAAGGCCGGGCAGAAATGCACCGCCATCCGCCGCGCCATCGTCCCGGCCAAACACATCGATGCCGTTGCTACCCGCCTGCGCGATCGCCTGGCCAAAGTGATGGTCGGCGACCCGTCGGTGGAAGGTGTGCGCATGGGCGCACTGGCTTCCCACGACCAGCAGAAAGACGTGGCAGAACGCCTGGAAGCGCTGTTGCAGAGCAGCGACATGCTGTTCGGCGCCCGCGACGGTTTCGAACCCCGTGGTGTAAATGTCGACAAAGGCGCGTTCTTCGCCCCGACCCTGTTGCAGGCCCGCGACCCGCACGCCGAGGGCGGTGCCCACGATATCGAAGCGTTCGGCCCGGTCAGCACCCTGATGGCCTACGACGATCTCGACGAAGCGCTGGCCCTGGCCGCTCGCGGCAAAGGCAGCCTGGTGGCCAGCCTGGTGACCAAGGATCCGCAAATCGCCGCCAAGGCCATCCCGGTCGCGGCTGCCTGGCACGGCCGTTTGCTGGTGCTGGATCGCCATTGCGCCGGCGAATCCACCGGCCACGGCTCGCCGCTGCCACAACTCAAACACGGCGGCCCGGGGCGTGCTGGCGGTGGTGAAGAACTCGGCGGCCTGCGCGCGGTGAAGCACTACCTGCAACGCGCGGCGGTGCAAGGTTCGCCGACCATGCTGGCGGCGGTCACCGGCGAATACGTGCGCGGCGCCAAGGTCATCGAAACCGACGTGCATCCGTTCCGTCGTCACTTCCAGGACCTGCAGATCGGCGAATCGCTGCTGACTCACCGCCGCACCGTCACCGAAGCGGACCTGGTGAACTTCGGCTGCCTGTCGGGTGATCACTTCTACATGCACTTCGACGAGATCGCGGCCAAGGAATCGCAGTTCGGCAAGCGCATCGCCCACGGTTACTTCGTGCTGTCGGCGGCGGCCGGTCTGTTCGTCTCCCCTGGCGTCGGCCCGGTGCTGGCCAACTATGGCCTGGACACCTTGCGCTTCATCAACCCGGTAGGCATCGGCGACACCATCCAGGCGCGCCTGACCTGCAAGCGCAAGATCGATCAGGGCAAGAAGAGCCCTCAGGGCATCCCGCAAGGGGTGGTGGCGTGGGATGTGGAAGTGACCAACCAGTTGGGTGAGCTGGTGGCGAGTTATGACATTCTCACCCTGGTCGTAAAACGCGAAGACTGACGCAACACCTGCTCGCGATGGACGTGAATGATGGCATGCGCTTTCTGGATGAACGCGGTGCTCTCAGGTTTTTCGCGAGCAGGCTCGCTCCTACAGGGTTCCGGGTTGGTCAAAAAATCTGTGGCCGATCAATTACACCTGTAGGAGCGAGCATGCTCGCGATGCTCGTGAACGATGAAACTGGCTGCCTGACACCCCGTGGCGATCTCAGGTTTTTCGCGAGCAGGCTCGCTCCTACAGTTGATCTGCGTTGTCTGCTAATGCTTGCGCAACCACTCGATAAACAGCGCAAACAACTCCGACTGCGACCCCACCTCCAATTTCAGGTACAGGTTCTTGCGATGCATGCGCACGGTTTCCGGTGAGATGTTCATCTGGCTGGCCGTGGATTTCACCGAATGCCCGCGCAACACCATATGCGCCACTTGTCGCTCACGTTCGGTGAGCAGGTCGCTGCCGAAATGCTCGAACGCCGACTGCACCCGGTGCTTGAGATCATCGCGCAGGCCCTGGTCTTTATCGCACTGGATCTCACTACTGCGCAGCATTCCCCGTTGACTGAATTCGCTGATGAATTCGCGCACCAATGGCTCTACGGCACGCAGCAGATTCAGCTGTTCGGCGCTCAGGCATTCGCCGCCGAAACCCTGATAGAGGCTGACGGAAATCTTCGTGTCATTGCCGATATCGACGATGTAGTAACTGTCTTCCGAGCAACCCGCCTTCAGGTAATAGGACTTGTAGTAGTCGCTGTCGAAGAAGTTGTCCGGGGCAATCTCCTCCAGATGATAGAAGCCTTGCGCCAAGCCCTGCTCCACCGCCAGGCAGAATGGGTCGAGCAAATAACCACCGGCAAAATAGCGCTCCAGAATCGAGACCTGATACTCCTGGGCAATCCCGCGCTGATGCAGCAGCTGCGGTGCGCGGTCCTTGCGTTCCAGGCTGATCATCATCGACTCGACGGACACCAGCTGCGCCAACGCCGACGCCAGGTGTTGCAGGGCGTCGGGCTCATCGATATGGGCGAATGCCTCGCGCATTCCCCCATGCCATTTGTGCAATGCCCCGAAGGGCACCGCGATCAGCGTATCGTCGTCTGGTTTGCTCATGCCCCGCAGTCTAGCGGCTGGACACGCCCTTGGTAACAGCCTGACTGACGAAATCATTGGCCCGCGTACTGTCCGCTCGCTTCAAGCTCGGCGGCCACTTGCAGAATGCATTCGCGCAAGGTCTCGACGATTTCATCGACCTGGGCAAAGGTCAGGATCAACGGTGGCGACATCACGTTGAGGTGCATGATCGGCCGCACCAGCAAACCCCGGGCCTGGGCCCGCACGTGGATCTTCTCGCCGATGTTGATCTCGTCGGGGAACAGCGCCTTGGTGCGTTTATCGGCGACGAACTCCACGCAGGCCATGAGTTTCTGGCAGCGCACATCCCCCACCAGCGGCAAGTCCCGCAGGGTCGCGAGGCGCTCTTCCAGGTACGCCCCCACCGTGTCGACATGGGCCAGCAGGTTTTCCCGCTCGATGATTTCGATGTTCTTCAGCGCCGCCGTGCAGCACACCGGATGCCCGCTGTAGGTGAAGCCGTGGGTGAAGCAGCGGCCCTTGCCCGGTTCGGCGATGACTTTCCAGATACGGTCGGAAAAGATGCAGGCGCCCAGCGGCAGGTAAGCCGAGGTCAGGCCCTTGGCGGTGGTGATGATGTCGGGCTGCACATCGAACACATCATAAGAGGCAAAGAACTTGCCCAGGCGACCGAACGAAGTCACCACTTCGTCGGCGACGAACAGGATGTCGTAGCGCTGGCAGACGTCCCACATGCGCTTGAGATAACCCCGGGGCGGAATGATCACCCCGCCCGAGCCCATGATCGGCTCGGCGAAGAACCCGGCGACCTTGTCCGCGCCAATCGAGAGGATCTTGTCTTCGAACTCCTTGACCAGGAACTCGAGGAACTGCGCCTCGTCCATGCCGTCCGGCGCACGGTACGGGTTGGGGTTGGAGACGTGGTGGATCAGCGGGTTGGCGTAATCGAACTCCGGCACCCGGTCGGCGGCCTTGTTGCCGATCGACATGGTCAGGGTGGTGGAGCCGTGGTAGGCGTTGAATCGGGCGATGACGTGCTTCTTCTCGGGTTTGCCACGGCAGTTCTGGTAGTACTGGATCAGCCGGTAGGCGGTGTCCACGGCGGTGGAGCCGCCGGTGGTCAGGAACACATGGTCGAGGTCGCCGGGAGCGAGGCTGGCGAGTTTTTCGCACAGCTGGATCGCCACGTTGTTCGACATGTCGGAAAACGGATTGGAATAGGCCAGTTGCCGCACCTGATCGGCGATGGCTTCGGCCATTTCCTCACGGCCCAAACCAATATTGGTGCACCACATGCCGCCTACCGCATCGAGAAAACGATTGCCCTGGGTGTCGTAGATGTAGGCGCCATCACCGGCGACGATGTTCAACGAGCCCTGCTCGGCGTGTTCGTCGAACACGTGATAGCCGTGCATATGGTGAGCCTTGTCGGCCTTGACCAGCCGGGACTCGTCCGCTGGGGAAAAAACGCTGCGTGTTGGAGTCGCCATAAATAAACCTCTAATCGAAATGACTAACGATCGAACCCATCAGATGCCGCTTTTCACGGTGCTCCAGACCCGGGTAATCGCCCGCATGTCCTTGGCGTCCTGGGTCTTCTGCGGGAACAGGCGCTCGCGGGTTTGCGCGTCGGGGTAAATCGCCGGGTTGTTGCGCACATCGGCGTTCAACAACGGCGTGGCCGCGGCGTTGCTGTTGGCGTAATTGATGAAATCACTCACATCCGCCATCACCTGCGGCTGCATCAGGTACTCGAGAAACTTGTGGGCGTTGGCGACGTGGGGCGCGTCGGCCGGGATGTACAGGTTGTCGAACCAGATCAGCGAGCCTTCCTTGGGGATGAAGTAGGCCAGGTCGATCTTCTTCTTGGCTTCTGCGGCGCGGGCCATGGCGGTGGCGTAGTCGCCGGACCAGGTCATGGCCATGCACACGTCGCCGTTGGGCAGGCTGGTCAGGTAATTGACCGAGTCGAACTTGCGGATGTACGGCCGCACCGACAGCAGCAAGTCCTGGGCGGCTTTCAGATCTTCCGGTGCGGCGCTGCGTGGATCACGTCCCAGGTACTTCAGGGCCATGGGAATGACTTCGGTCGGGGCATCGAGCAGGGTCACGCCGCAATCGGCGAAGCGCGAGACGATCTTCGGATCGAAGATCATCGCCAGCGAGCCGATCGGCGCGTCCGGCATGCGTTCCTTGATCTTGTCGACGTTGTAGGTGACGCCGTTGCTGCCCCAAGTGTAGGGCGCAGAGTACTGGGTGCCGGGGTCATAGCCTTGCAGGTCTTCGAGGATCTGCGGATCCAGGTTGGTCCACCCCGGCAACTGCTTTTTATCCAGCGGCTGGAACACCTTGGCCTTGATCAGCGGCGGCGCGAGGGAGGCATTCAACACGATCAGGTCATAACCGGAATGACCGGTGAGCAGCTTGGCCTGTACCGTTTCATAAGAATCGAAGGTGTCGTAGACCACCTTGATACCGGTGGCCTTTTCGAAGTCGGCGATGGTTTTTTCACCGATGTAGTCCGCCCAGTTGTAAAGCCGTAGCGTATTGCCGTCGTCCACTTGAGCGGCGTAGGCATTCAATGTCAGCGGTACAACAAACAGACTGGAAATCACCTTAAGCAGTGTCTTGCCCATAGCAAATGCACCTTATAGCGAGTTCGGCTCTGGATGAGCGGATGCCCCCACTATTGGTCGATTCGCCGGGCGCGGCCATACCCCGAATGGGTGTGTATCGCTTTTGGCACACCGGCATGGCAAAAAGCGGCAGTGCAGTTGACCCGTTTTGCCATAGATCCGGAGTTTGTCCGGCGCTTAAAGTGGCAGCCCTGAACCGACCCTGCAGAGCCTGCGATGACCGACCTGATCAAACACGAGCAACGCGACGGCGTGTTGACGCTGACCATCGACCGCCCGGACAAGCTCAATGCGCTGAACAACGCCATGTACACGCAGTTGGCCAACCTGCTGCAGGCCGCCGACGAAGACGAGCAGACCGGCGTGATCATCATCACTGGCGGCCCGACCTGCTTTACCAGCGGCAATGACCTGGTGGATTTCCTGCAGAATCCGCCCACTCATCTGGATGCCCCGGCGTTCCACCTGATGAAGGTCGTCACGCGTCTGCAAAAACCGCTGATCGCGGCAGTCTGCGGGGCGGCCATCGGCATCGGCACCACCTTGCTGCTGCATTGCGATCAGGTACTGGTCACCCGCAACGCCAAGCTGCGCATGCCATTCGTCAACATTGGTCTGTGTCCCGAATTCGGCGCCAGCCTGTTGCTGCCACGCCGCCTCGGCCATGCCCGCGCCGCGAGCCTGCTGCTGTTGGGCAACGGCCTGGACGGTAATGAAGCGGTGGCCTGGGGTCTGGCCAACGAGGCCTTCGATGACGGCGCACAATGCCTGGCGGCGGCGACAAAAATCGCCCAGCGTTTTTTGGCCATGCCACAGCAAGCCTTGCGCCAGTCCCGCCAATTGATGAAACAGGCGACGTTGCCAGAATTGGAAGCCACCCTGCGCGAAGAAAACACGCTGTTCATCCAGCGCCTGAATACCGACGAGGCGAAAACCGCCTTGAACGCCCTGCTCAATCGCAGTACAGATAAGAATCCACCGAAAGGAAACCAGCCATGAACACTCCAGAAATCTACGTCGTCAGCGCCGCCCGTACCGCCATCGGTACCTTCGGTGGTTCGCTCAAGGACGTGCCACTGGCCGACCTCGCGACCACGGCCGTGAAAGCCGCCCTGGAGCGAGCCGCCGTGGACCCGGCGCTCGTTGGCCACCTGGTGATGGGCAACGTGATCCCGACCGAAACCCGTGATGCCTACATCTCCCGCGTCGCGGCGATGAACGCCGGCATCCCGAAGGAAACCCCGGCCTACAACGTCAACCGCCTGTGCGGTTCGGGCCTGCAAGCGATCATCAACGCCGCCCAGACCCTGATGCTCGGCGATGCCGACATCGTCGTCGGTGCCGGCGCCGAATCCATGAGCCGCGGTCCGTACCTGATGCCGAGCGCCCGTTGGGGTTCGCGCATGGGCAACGCCCAGGTCATCGACTACATGCTCGGCATCCTGCATGACCCGTTCCATGGCATCCACATGGGCATCACCGCCGAGAACGTCGCCGCGCGCAACGGCATCACCCGCGAAATGCAGGACGCCCTGGCTTTCGAAGACCAGCAACGCGCGGCCCACGCGATTGCCAACGGCTACTTCAGCGAGCAGATCGCGACCGTGGAAATCCAGGATCGCAAAGGCGTCAAACTGTTCAGCGTCGATGAACATCCGCGCGCCACGTCCCTGGAACAGCTGGCGGCGATGAAGCCTGCGTTCAAGAAGGACGGTTCGGTCACCGCCGGCAACGCCTCGGGCCTCAACGACGGTGCAGCGGCACTGGTCATGGCCAGCGGCAACGCGGTCCAGGTCAATAACCTGAAGCCACTCGCCCGCCTGGTCAGCTACGCCCACGCCGGCGTCGAACCGGAATTCATGGGCCTGGGCCCGATCCCGGCCACGCGCCTGGCGCTCAAGCGCGCCGGCCTGACCGTCGCCGACCTGGACGTGATCGAAGCCAACATCGCCTTCGCCGCCCAGGCCTGCGCCGTCAGCCAGGAACTGGACCTCGACCCGGCCAAGGTCAACCCGAACGGTTCGGGCATCGCCCTGGGCCACCCGGTGGGCGCGACCGGCGCAATCATCGCCACCAAAGCCATCCACGAACTGCATCGCACCGGCGGTCGTTACGCGCTGGTGACCATGTGCATCGGTGGTGGCCAGGGGATCGCGGCGATTTTTGAACGCGTCTAAGCAATAGCTGTAAAAAAGGCCGGTGATCGCGCAGATCACCGGCCTTTTTCATTCCCGATTCTG